>NZ_JBEOWJ010000004.1:0-58993 GCF_040295965.1 Streptosporangium sp. NPDC002544
GAGTTCGACGTCGCCTTCGCGCCCAACTACAGCACCAACACGATCACGCTGAAGCCGGAATTCTTCGCCGAGGTCAACGACGCCTCAAAGGTCACACTCACCCTCCACTTCTGGAGCGGCACGACCGTGACCTACTTCGTCACCAAGTCGGGAAGCACGGTCACCGGTACCACGACCTGACCGAGCGGGCTCCCCGCCCAGCAGCGTCCCGGCGGGCCACGGTTCAGCAGAACGGATCGTGGTCCACCGGCATCCCAGGCCATACCAGAACGTACGCCTGCGACCTCATCCGGCCGATCTTCGGCCTGACGTACAGCCGAATGATCATTTGAGGGGCCGTGGCCTGACCTGCACGGCGTGCGCCTCGATCCAGTCATCCAGGTACTCCACCACCGTGATCGCGTTCCGATCGACGCGGGCGCCCTCTCACACCGGAGCCGACGACGCGAAGGCCGCTCCACACGGAGGGTGATCATCAGAGCACGAACGGCGTTTACGGCAGTTTTAGGCGGCCTGATGCATTGTTCTCCTATTACAGCTAGTGGGAGGAAGAAAGATGACCTCTGGGTCGGACGAATTCAGCACTGCGGAAATGCTGGCGAACGAGCCACCCAGGCGCCGCGTCCCCCGCTCCGCACTGCTCATCGCCACCACCGCACTCGTCGTGGTCACGGGTGCCGGCGTCGCCACCGCGTCCGCGTTCTCGCCCTCGCCCTCACCGTCCTCGACACCCACGGCCGGCGACACCGCGACACCGTCGGCGGCCCCGTCCGAGACATCTTCCGACAAGGCGCCGGGACAGGGCCGGGGCCGGGGCCACAGGATGGGCTTCGGCGGACCTTCCATCCACGGCGAGTTCGTCGTGCCCGACGGCAAGGGCGGGTACGTGACCGTCGCCACCCAGTACGGCGACGTCACGGCCGTCGACCAGGACTCGGTCACGGTCAAGAGCGAGGACGGCTACACCAAGGAGTACGCGATCAACGGCGACACCCGGATCAACCGCCGCGGCGAGGACGGCGACGCGCTGAAGACCGGGCAGAAGGTCATGGTCATGGCGAAGGTGGACGGCAGCACGGCCACCGCCGTCGCGATCCACGACGCGACCATGCGCGACGGGCAGGGCCGACACGGCAAGGGAGGCCAGTGGCACGGCAGGGGAGACCGCTCGCACCACGACCACCAGCCCGGCCAGTCACCGACCTCCTCACCCGCGCCGACCTCCTGAGCGCTGGGAATCACCCCCGTTCCATGCCGCCCGAGGCGGCATGGAACGGGTTACCGCACCTTGAAGAGAACCGGCGTTGGCCCTGCGCCGACGCCTCGGCCGCCCACCAACGACAGCCCTCGTCGAGGGGGTGATCCGTGGAGACGCCATCGACGGAGGAGAGGGCGGTCCGAACACGCGGTGATCTCGACGCCACGGTTTCGGCGATGTCAGTCCGGTCGTGGGGCCGGGTTGGCGGTGACCGAGCGGAGCAGGGGCCGTGACAACGCGCCCGCCCCCAGCACCCCGGCGAACCCCACGGCGACAGAGGTCAGCAGCGTGACCGCCCCGCTCACGCTCATCGCCGCGTACACGAACGGCAACGCGCAGAACATGCCGATCAGGATGGAACCGCCGCCCATCACCGCGAGGGGGACGAGAGTCTCGGTACGCCGCGCCCGATCCAGCACTTCGAGTGGGGTCCCGGCCAGGCGGAGCAGGGCGTACGCCTGCCGCCGGTCGAGCACCGACGAGGCAGCCGTGATCCCCGCGCTCGCGATCGCCACCAGGAAGGAGACCCCGAGCACGACCAACGTCCCGGTGCGGACATCGTCGAGCAGACGGGTGCCCTGCCACTGGTCGTCCACCGGCAAGGTGGCGATGTGCCCCGGCACCAGGCCGGCGAGTGCCGTACGAGCGGTGTCGACCCGCACGGTGTATCCGTCACCCGAGGGCAGGCTGATCGTGAGCGTCCTCTCCTTCGCCCGGCCGGACCCCGACCCGCCGGAGGTCGTGACGTGAGCGTCGATCCCGGCTCCGGAGAGCCGTTCCCTCGCCTGCTCCGCGAGGGCGGACGCCTGGGCGTCGGGGACCACAAGGCGCAGGCCGGCCGTGGAGGGGGGAGCGCCCAGCAGGTCGGACGACGGGCTCAGCAGCCCGATGAACCCGGCGATGAAGCCGGTCAGTGCCACTCCGCTGACGGTCCGCCAGGCCGACTTCGGGTCGTCGACCAGGCGGCGGCCGGCCAGCAGCCTCGCGGGCCGCCGCGCCGTACGGGTGGTGATTCGGCCGATGACGCCCACCACCCAGGGCCCGACGAGGTTGACGCCGAGGAAGGCCAGCCCGAGCACGCCCGCGACGACCGTTATCGACGTGTTCCGGAACGACAGCGGGACGGCGATCAGGATCGCGAACAGCGCGACCACCCGGACGAACCGCATCGCGGGCGGCGTCTCCCGTTTCGCCACCCCGAGCGGGCTGACCACCACCCGCCGCAGCCCGACCACCGCCGACAGGCCGACCAGCAGGGGTACGGCCAGCAGTACGCCGAGCACGGGGAGGATTCCGGGCCACAGGTCGGTGGCGAACCACGACCCGCCGGCCATCTCGATCCGGCTCAGCAGCGGAATGGCCGCGCCGTACAGCACCAGGCCGAACACGGCCCCGCCGAACGCCGTGATCACCGCCTCGGCGACCGTCATCGTGACGACCTGCCACGGCGTCGCCCCCACCAGCCGCAGCGCGGCCAGCCGCTGGTCCCGCCGCGCCACGGTCAGCCGGGCCGCCGCGCCCCCGAACACGAGCAGCGGCACGACCATCAGCACGCTCGCGATGAGCGCCATGATCTGGTAGACGACGGTCTCGTCGCCGGCCCTCCCCGCGAAATCACTGATCTTCGTCGGCGGCTTGGACGTCAGCGGGTGGTCCGTCCGGGCGGCCGCCATCGCGGGGTCGGCGGCCGTGCGTCCCACAACGGCGACGAGCTCGTCCGGGTACAGCAGCCCGTCGTCCCCGATCGTGCCCGCCACCTTGCCGGGGAAGCGCGCGGCGAGCCGCCCGGCCGGCAGTTCCCTCATCAGCTCCACGAGCCCCGGCGACACCCACACCTCACCCGGCCTGGGCATCCGGCTCATCCCCGGCGGCCTCACCCCGGGGGCGTCCCGCAGCGGCGCGACGTCCACGACCGTGATGCTCAGGTCCCGGACGTAGTCCTTGGCCGTGGCCTCGATCGCGACGGGCGTCCCCTTGGCCTCCACCGGGTTGCGCCACGCCTCCCGGTCGGCGCGCGCCGCGAAGGCGACGTTGGCGGCCAGCGCGAACACCAGCAGCGCCGACGATATCGCCACGGCCACGGCCGTCAGCCCCGTCCCCAGCATCGACTGGCGCCCGCCGCCGCGGAGCAGCCGCCAGCTCAGCTCCAGCAGGTTCCTCACGCGCTCCCCCCGGACAGCGCCTGGGGGTGGTCCTGCCTCTGGCCAGGGGTGAGGATCATGCCGTCGCGGACCTCGACGACCCGGTCGCACCACCGGGCCACCTCCGGGTCGTGGGTGACGACGACCAGGGACGCGCCGTTGTGCTTGGTGGCCTCGACCAGGATGCGCATGATCTCATGGCCGGTGGCCTGGTCGAGGGCGCCGGTGGGCTCGTCCGCGAAGATCACGGCGGGGCGGGTGACGAGCGCGCGGGCGATCGCGACCCGCTGCGCCTGCCCTCCGGACAGCTCGCCCGGCCGCCGCCCCTCCATCCCGCCCAGTCCGAGCGGCCCGAACCACCCCCGCGCCTCCGGTACGGCCCGCCCTCGCGCCGTCCCGCCGAGCATCAGCGGCAGCGCGACGTTCTCGTCCGCCGGCAGTTCGGGCAGGAGCTGCCCGAACTGGAACACGAATCCGAACCGGGTACGGCGCAGCGTGCTGCGAGCCCGCTCCCCCATCGTGTCGATCCGTTCTCCCAGCAGACGCACCTCTCCGGAATCCGGCTTCATGATGCCCGCGAGGCAATGCAGCAGGGTTGACTTCCCGGACCCGCTCGGCCCCATGATCGCCAAAGCCTCCGCGCGGCCGATCCCGACATCCACCCCCGCCAGGGCGACGGCCGGTCCGAACCGTTTGACCAGGCGGTGGCCGGAAAGCACGAATTCACTCATGCCTCCGACCCTGGCCTGCCCGCCCTCTCTCCCGGATCGGCCGACCGGCTGATCGTCCATGTCCCGCATCGGCCGAAAGTCCACCCTGGTAAAGACGTACCGGGGCCTTCGCCCGGGTGCGGCGATGGCCGGAGGCATCGCCGCCGGTTGGGACCGGGCTCAGCGGAGCGTCACCCCGCCTGCGGCGGTGGCGACGCCTATCCGGTTCCAGGCGTTGATCGCGGCGATCGTCCACAGCAGATGGACCAGTTCGGTGTCGTCGAAGTGCTCGGCGGCCGCGTCGAGGACCTCGTCGGGAACGCCCTTCTCCGCGATCAGGGTCACGGACTCGGTCAGTGCCAGGGCCGCGTTTTCGGCTTCGGTGAACAGTGGGCTCTCACGCCAGGCCGACAGCGCGTCCAGACGGCGCGGGTCCTCTCCCGCGTCCAGGGCGGCCCGGGTGTGCAGGCCATGGCAGAACGCGCAGCCGTTGAGCTGTGATGCGCGCACCCGCACGAGCTCGACGAGGGCCGGCTCCAGTCCCTCGCACGCGGCCGCGTCGAAGACCGTCATGACGGAGTGGACATACGGTGCCGTGGCGTGCACGTTGACGCGCGGCTTCATCAGGCCTCCATCGGGCGGCGGCCCTGCACCGAGTAGATCACGCACGAGCTGGCCCGGAAGCCGGGGTCGGCCAGCAGGATGCGCACGGCGGCGAGTTGCCGGTCGGTCATCCCCTCCTGGATGAACTGATCACGCAGGTGCCGGGTGTGGTGGGCGACAAGGTGCACCCCCGGGGAATCCGAGTGCCACAGCTCCAGCCTGGGCAGCGGATCGATGTCGACCAGGCCGGCACGGCACATCGCGGCGGCGGCGTGGCGCCCCCACGCCACATCGGCGCCCGCGCGGGTCATCAGGCGAATCTTGGCCTCCATGAACGTCTCGTAGAGCCGCCGCGCGGCGGGGTCGGGCATCAGCAGTGCGGGACCGTAGGTGATGTCGAACTCGTCGAGTTGGAGCACGCCGCCGGGTTTGAGCGCGCGTACCAGGCGGTCCAGCACGGCGAGGCGTTCGGGCAGGTGCAGCAGGACCAGCCTGGCGTGTACGAGGTCGAACTCGGCTTCGGGCAGCGGGTCGCGCACGATGTCGTGGCGCAGGATCTCAAGGCCGGGGACGGCGGGAATGCGCTCGGGCTTGATGTCGGTGGCCACCACGCTCCCGGTGGGACTCACCCGCCGAGCCAGCCACACCGCCACACTGCCGCCGCCCGCCCCCACCTCCAGACACCGCCACCCCGGAGCGACCCCGGCCTGGGCGAGGCGGTCCGTGGTCATCGGGTCGTAGGCGCGGGCCAGGCAGCGGTGCTGGTCGAGGGCGTGCTCACCGTGATTGTCGAAGACGTAGCGCGACGCGCTCGTCCCGGCGGCGGTGACGGTTGGGTGCATGGATCACTCCTCGGTCGGTATGAGAGAGCCGGGGACGGCGGACTCGGCCGCGATGCGGGCGAGGGTGGCGGCGCAGACCTTGCCGGTCGGGCCGAGCGGCAGTTCGGGCAGCACCACGAACCGTTCGGGCAGTTTGCGCGGCTCCAGGCCACGCTCGTCGCGCAGGTAGGCGGTCAGTACGGCCGGGGACGGCGACGGGACGCCGTTCTTCGGGGCCACACACGCGCACAGGCGCTCACCCAGGTCCGGGTCGGGGACCGGCACACAGCACACGTCCGCGACATCGGGGTGGGTGCCGAGCTCGCGCTCCACTTCGAGCGGAGAGATGTTGAGCCCGCCCCTGACCACCACGCGCCGGATCCGGCCGACGACCCACAGCGTGCCGTCGGCTTCCAGCCGGCCCAGGTCGCCGGTGCGTACCCACCCGCCCGCGGCCCGGTAACGGTCGTCCAGTTCGGGTGCCGCCACGTGGCACAGCGGGCTCATCGGTCCCAGCGCCCAGATCTCCCCGATCTCCCCGGCGGGCACCGGTCGCCCTTCGCGTTCCCGGACGGTCACCTCGGTCACGTCGGGGTCGGGGCGACCGGCCAGCCCGGGACGCCACCGGCCGGGGTCGCCTCCGGTATGGCAGTTGACACCGTCGGTGGACCCGTAGACGTTGACGACGGGCCGGTCGAACCGCCGTACGCAGGCGTCCCACGTCTCCTGATGCAGCGGCGCCCCGCTGGCGATCACGGCCCGCAGGGACGACAGGTCCGCGTCGGCGTGACCGTCGAGATCGGCCATGCGGCGCAGCATCGTGGGTACGCCGAGCACGTGGCTGGGGCGGTGCCGCTCGATCGCGCGCAGCGCGGCGGCGGGGTCGTAGCGGGACAGCAGCACGAGGGTGCCGCCGTGCCTGGCCAGAGTCACCGAGGTCCCGCAGGACCCGAACGAGGACGCCAGGGAGACCAGCAGCAGATTGCGCATCGGCTCCGGGCCGAACCGCAGCGCCGCCAGGTAGTTGCCCCGCCCGCCCGCCATCGCGTTGTGCGAGTAGGCGACCATCTTGGGCTCGGCCTCCGAGCCCGAGGAGACCAGGATGCGTGCGGGCGCCTCCGGGTCGGGGCGGGTGGGACGCCAGCGCCGGACCTCGTTCGCTGCGGGACGGTCCAGGCCGCGCGCCCCTGTCACGGGCCGGCCGAACGTCCACAGTTCGCGAAGGTGCGGCATCTCGCACCGCCGGTCGCGGGTCGCCTCGACCGTGGCCGGGACGGTGATGAGGGCTCCGGCCCGGGACCTGGCGAGCAGGGCGACGACGTCGCGAAGCCCCCGGGCGTCGGGAATGGGCAATGCCACGGCGCCGATCGCCGCGACCGCGAGCTCGGCCACCACCGCGTCGCGTCCGTTGGGCAGCAGGACGCCGATGATGTCAGCCGAGCCCCAGCCCGCCCCGGACAGGGCGGCGGCGGCGCGGCGGACCCGGATATCCAGCGCGGCGTAATCGAGGGTGCCCGCCTCGTCGATGACCGCGGGGCGGCCGGGCGCCGTCCGGACATGCTCACCGAACAGGGTGTACAGATCCCGGCCGGGGCACAGTCCACGCGCGGTCCACTCCGCGCGCAGCCGTCCGGGAACACGATCGGTCAGGACGATGCCGTTGGCGGAGGTCCAGGACGGCGCATTGACGGGTCTCATCGGGCGTTCTCCAACTAAAGGGGCGCGGTTGCCGGGACGAACGTCCACGGCGCGCGGCTGTAGACGGCCTCGCCGCCGATGTCGAGCGCGGCCGAGAACGCGGGGTCGGCGGCCATCTCGGCCAGCTCGGTCACCACGGTGACGGCGCCGGTCCTGCCCGGCCACCGAGCTGGTGAGCAGGCGGGCGCGACACCACCGTCCCCCCTACCGTGCGGGACGGTGGTGTCGCGGATGAGGCGGGCCGCGTCGACCAGGGCCGTCTCGGCGCGCACCCCCGCGCCGGTGCGGGCGCGGGCCAGCAGCGCGGCGACGATCCCTTCCGCGCTGATGAGCCCGCCCAGCACATCGGTGAGAGTCAGCAGGGACGGCGCGGGCGGCTCGCCGGGGCCACCGACCAGGGCCGCCACTCCGCAGTACGCCTGCACCAGGTAGTCGGTGCCCAACGGCTGGGGGTCGGGCAGGAGGTCCGCCCACCCCCCCGCGTGCGCGTGAACCAGGCAGGGCCGCACGACGGCGAGGGCCTCATGGTCCAGGCCGAGCCGGGCCGCACGGCCCGGCGGCCAGTTGTGCAGGAACACGTCCGCGGCGGCGACGAGCCGTAGGGCGGCACGACGGCCAGGCGCGGACTTCAGATCGGCCTCGACCACCCGTTTTCCCCGGTTCAGTGCCTGGAACCTGGCCGAGCACTCTCCCGCCATGGGCGGCACTCCCCGCATGGGGTCACCTCCTGGCGGTTCGAGCCGGACGACCTCGGCGCCGAGCAGGCCGAGCAGGTGTCCCGCGAGCGGGCCCTGCACCCTGCTGGTGGCCTCCACGACCCGCAGCCCGGCCAGCGGGGCGTGGTCATGCGGACCGAGTGGCGGAAGGGCGGACGCCGGGGCGGTGACGGCCCGCCCGCGCAGCCGCCACGGCGACGCCGGGGCGGGGGGAAGAAGACCGGGGGCGTCGGCGGCCCGCACCGGCAGCACGCTGACGCCGCTGCGCTCGGCCACGGCTCGCACGGCCCGGTAGTCCAGCGCGGCCGCCGCCGTCCCGAGCGCGGCGGGCAGTGGGCACGTCGCGGTGGCGAAGCGCTGCTGGAACGGTGGCCAGCCCGCCGCGACCGCGGCGGGGCCGGCACCCAGTTCCGTCCAGAAGCGCCTCCAGTCCTCGGCGTCGAGCGTCTCGATCTCGAAACGCACGCCGTCCGCCGAGCGGAAGGGCGGGGCACCGTACCCCGCCGGGCCGGGTGAGCCGGGTGAGCCGAGGCCGGGCTCGGCGGTGGCCGCCGCCAGGGCCGGCCCGCCGCGCAGCAGGGCCAGCACACCCGCGCTGACCGCCTGGACCGCGAGCACCCCGGCGCACACGGAGACGTAGTCCACGCGCAGCGGTCGTGGCCCGCCGGCGGCCCGCCCGTGGACCTGCATGATCCCGCAGGCGGCCTGCACGTCGCGTTCGCCGGCCATGGGCACGGCCACGGGCCCTGACCAGCCGATCCGGCACTCGGGCAGCGCATCGCCCATCGCCGCGAACGGAAGGCGGGTGACGCCCAGCCACCCCGCGGGTGCCCCGTCCGGCGGCGACTCGTTCCCCGTCTCGACGGCGCAGCCCAGCGCGCGCAGCCGCCGTACGGCGACCCGCAGCGCGGGTGAGTCGCCGAGCGCGCGCACGGCCGCCCCCGCCAGCGGCCGGCCCGCCGCCACCCCGGACCGGATTACGTCCACCGGCCCGTCCCGTGGGTCTCCCGCATCTCGCCGAGCCGGTCGCGCAGAGCCATCCGGCGGACCTTGCCGGTGCCGGTGCGCGGTATCTCATTCCAGGTCAGCACCACGGGGTCGGCCAGCCGCGGCAGATCGGCGGTGGCGCGCCGCCACGATCCGAGATCGAGTGCGCCGTTCTCGGTGACCACGACGGGCAGGGAGGGGCGCTCGGGAACGCTCAGGATGACGCACTCCAACACCTCGGGGATACGGTCGTCGATGACGTCCTCCAACTCGACGCAGCTTCCCTCGGGGATGGCGTCCACCTCCCGATCCACGAAACGCATGCCGCCGGTACGGGTGAGGGCGCCGACGTCGCCGGTGTTCCACCACTCGCCCGCCCGCTTGTCCTGCCAGCGGCTCTGTTCGCCGACGTATCCGAGGCACAGTGCCTTGGTCCGGCAGTACACCAGGCCGGTGGTGCCTCGCGGCACCGGTCGCAGCGTCTCGGGATCCACGACGCGCAGCCGGGTGCGAGTGGGGATCGGATGACCGAGGTCGCGGGTGGTGGGGTGCCGGTCGTGCGCGGTGGCCATGGCGCGCCGGGTGAGGAACCGGAAGGTCAACGGACCGGTCTCGCTCTGCCCCCAGCCCTGCAACCACACCGGGCGACGGTGCCGCGTGGTGTGCAGGAAGGCACGCACGGTGGGCGGGTGCATGGCGTCGAAGGTGCTGATGTAGAGGCGGACGCGCTCGAACGGACCGCCCTGCTCCTCGGCGTGGCGCTGCCAGCGCACATAGGTCGCGGGTAGTGCTTCGAGGGTGGTGGGCCGATGCCGGTGCAGGAACGGGCCGGCCTCGGCCCAGTCGGGGGCGCAGACCGCCAGGAGTTTGGCGGGGGCCAGCCACAGCACGCTCGCGGCCTGGGCCAGCGCGCGGCCGTGCGCGAAGGAGATCGCACTGGCCACGGTGTCGCCGGAACGGCTGCCGAGCACCGGCCAGCGATGCGCCTCGAACCCGGCCAGGCGACGCATGATCGTACGGGTGGAGTGGACGACGAGTTTGGGCACGCCGGTGGTGCCGGAGGTGTGCATGATGGCCAGCGGGTCGTCGGCGGGCGGGCGGTACGCGGGTGGTGCGGCATGGCCGCGTACATCGTCGATGGACAGGGTGCCCTCGGCCGCACCGTCGACGAGCAGGGTCCTGGTGGCGAAACAGGTCAGGTCGGTGCCGGCCTCGCGGCTCGACGCCAGCAGCGCGGAATCGGTGACCAGGAGGGTCGGCTCCAGTCGCTTCAGCAGCGTCTCCAGCACGTCGGGGGTCAGGTTCGCGGAGAGCGACGCGGGCACCGCGCCGATGCGCGCCGCCGCGCAGTTCAGCAGCACGTAGTCCCAGTGGTTGCGCTTGGCGATGGCGACCCGGTCTCCGCGCCGCACCCCGGCGGCTGCGAGCCACCCGGCGACATCGCGGACGAGCCCGGCCAGGCCGGGAATGTTCAGCGCGGAACCCAGCGCGGGCGCGATGTCCAGCGGCCGGCTCAGGTGCACGGCCGTGGCGTGGCCTCGGTCGGCCAGATCGTCGAACAGGGTGCCCAACTCGATGGGCTTGGTGAGGAGTGCCATCTGCTCGCCTTCCGGTTCGGGGATGGGGAGGGGAGGCCGCGGCGCGGCCACGGCGGACGACCCCGGTCAGCCGGCGGGCGACAGGTGGGCGAGCACCCGCGCGGCGGCCCGCGCGGCGGAGGCCACCGCACCCTCGCTGCACGGGCGCAGCGCCGTCCAGTCGCCCGCGTACTCCACCGCCGAGGCCGGACGGGCCTCGAACGCGGCGCGCAGTTCGAGGGCACGCGGTGTCGCCTCGGGCAGGCCGTACCGGAACCGATGCACGTGGGCGGAGGTGACGCACGCGGCCATCCCTGGCACGAAGTGTTCGGCCCGGGCGGTGAGGCGGTCCTTCACCTCCTCGTCGGGGGCGTCGATCAGTTCGGCGGTACCCCGGGGTGAGGCGACGAGCGACACCAGGCCACGCCCCGCGGGCACCCGTCCGGGATGCTTGTGATGATCCACGGTGATCACGTTGACCAGGGGGTCCTCGGCGGCGGGGACGAGGGTGGCGAAGCCGCGCCGTACGCCCGTGGGGGCCATCGGCCGGTCCAGGACCAGGGTGAGACGGAGCATGGGCGCGTAGCCGCACGCATCCCGGTAGGCGCGTTCGACCGGCGGGGCGTCCGTGTGCAGGCGTGCCGCGACGGGGGCGGGCACGGCCAGTACCGCCGAGCGCGCGGTGACGGTGCCGCCGGGCGACTCCAGCCGGACCTCGCCGGAGTCCGCGACCACCCGGGTCACGGTGTGCCCGGTGACCACGTCGAGCCGCGCGGCCAGCGCGCGAGCGAGGGTGTCCATGCCGTCGCGGTAGGTGTGCCAGCTGTTCGTGCTGCCCGAAGCCGCCAGATGCGCGGCGAACGGGGCCGCCGCGGCGCGCTCGGAATCCCACCCGAAGAATCCGGCGACCAGCGGTTGGACGAGGTAGTCGTGAAGGTCGGGATGGTAGCGCCTGACGAGGTCGGCGACGGTGGCGGAGCCCAGTGGGCCGCGCTCCGGGCGGTCAGGGTCGAGGTCGCCGAGCCGGGCCAGGCGCGTCTGGAGGCGGAGCAGGTCCACCCGCGCGCGTGGCGGCAGCCCCGCCCCGGTGAGCAGTCCCAGCGGGCGGCCGGCGTGTGGCCTGGATCGGCCGCCACGCCACACGGCGAGCGCGTCGCGCACCCGGGGCACGGCCTCGGGGTCGGCGTCGAGACCAAGGGCGGCGATGAGCCTCCAGGTGGCCGGGTAGCCCGCGGCCGAGGGGAGCATCTCGGCCCCGGTGTCGATCAGACAGCCGTGGGCGCGCAGGGTGCGCATCCGCCCGCCGACCGCGTCGGCGGCCTCGAAGACTCTTACCGAGCACCCCGCCTCGGCGAGCGCGTAGGCGGCGGCCAGCCCGGCGGGACCCGCGCCGACCACCGCGACGTCCAGTGCGGAGGTCATCTGGTGGTGCCGGCGAGCAGGGGGGCGGCCAGGTTCGCGATGACCAGCAGGATCACCGTGGCCCGGTGGGCGCGAATGGCGATCCGCCGGGCGCGCAGGATGTCACCTCGCACGGAGCCGATCACCAGGTGGGTCGCGCGCATGGCGAGAACCGGCACCAAGACGATCGGTAACCACCAGGGTGCGGCGCCGAGAAGGGGGCCGACGACGATGAGCAGGCCCGCGGCGGCGGTCATCACGGTGATGAACGCCGTGTTGACCCCGGCGGGCACCAGGGCCGCGACGGTGACACGCCCGGCGCGACGGTCGCCGTCGATGTCGTGGGTGTTGGAGTAGAGCCCGAACAGCATCGGCCCGAATCCGAACAGCAGGGCCTGCACGAGAACCAGTTCGGTCACCTCGCCGGTGAGCAGGCCGTACGGCACCAGCACCCAGCCGACGCCCAGACCGATCAGGAAGATCTCCTGAAATCCTCGATAGCTGATCTTCAGTCCCCAGGAGTACTGCACCGACGCCACGACGCACACCGCCGCCAGAACGACCGCCCACGGCGGGCGGTGTGGCGCGGCGGCCACCGCCAGCGCCCACAGCAGCACGCCGAGCGCGGTCGCCGCCCAGGCGAAACGGAGCGCCTGCGCCTCGGTGAGGGTGCCGGCGACCAGCGGTTTCCTGGCCAGGCGTCGCTTGGCGGCATCGGCGCCGTAGTTGGCCGCGTCGCTGCCGTCGCGGTAGCCGGTGATGTCATCGAAGCCGACCATGGCGGCCACCACGGTGACCTCGGCGAGGCAGATCAGCACCAGCAGGCCGATGACGCCCGGCTCCCACCGGCCGGCGGGGGCGAGCAGCGTCCACACCAGTGGCAGGCCGATGTAGTAGTCGTAGACGTCGAGCTTGGCCAGGCGCGCGTAGGCCCCGAGGGTGCCGCGTGCGGTCGCGGCCGGAGCGGACTCCGCTTCCCTGCCGGTGAACTGATCGGTCATCGTGCTCCCCGGGTTTCGTGGGCGAAGGCGCAGACGGTGTCGGCGATGTGTTCCAACTGGATGTCACTGAGGTGCGGATACAACGGCAGGGCGAGGTTGCGCCGGGCGGCCGAGGCCGCGTTGGGCCAATGTGTGTCGCGGGGCGCGTGCGGCGCGAACGCGGGCTGGGCGGGAAGGGTGCGCGGGTAGTAGACGTGCGAGTCGACGCCGTGTGCGGCCAGGTGGGTTCTGAGCGCTTCGCGGTGGGTGGCCAGCACCGCGTAGACGTAGTGGCAGCGACCGTCACCGCCGACGGGAGGTGCCGACACCCCGAGGGCGGCCAGGGAGGCGAACCGGGTGGAGTAGTAGTCGGCGATATCCGCCCGGCGTGCCAGCCGTCGGCCCAGACCGGCCAGCCGATACGTCTGGAAGGCGGCCATCACCTCGTCGAAGCGGCTGTTGTGCCCGATGCGGTGGTGGACGAATCGGCGCGTGCCGTCCTGGCCGTGATTGCGCAGCATCCGCACGCGCGTGGCCAGGTCGGCGTCGTCGGTGACCACCACACCGCCCTCACCCGGCATCCCGAACGTCTTGACCTGTACGAACGAGTAAACGCCCGCGTCACCCCAGCGACCCGCGGGACGTCCCAGCAGCGTGCCGCCCTGCGCGACCGCCGAGTCCTCCAGCAGGCGTAGGCCGTACCGGTCGGCCAGCTCACGGAAGCGGGGCATGTCCGCCATCGTCGAGAACATGTGCGCCGGCATCAGCGCCTTGGTACGCGGGGTGATGAGTGCCTCGGCGGCGGCGGGGTCCATGGTCAGCCGCACCGGGTCGACGTCGGCGAAGACCGGCCGGGCACCGATGTTGACGACGGTCGCGGCCAGTGGCGCGCAGCCGAAGGCGGGCACCACCACCTCGTCGCCGGGGCCGACCTCCATGGCGTTCAGCACCAGGGTGAGGGCGGCCGTGCCACTGGAGCAGGCGACGACGTCGCCGGCCCCCAGCCGATCGCGCAGTTCCCGCTCGAACCGGGCCGTGTGCTCGCCCAGGATGAATCTTTGGGGGGCGGCGGTGCCGATGGTGTGCACCGTCTCCAGCAGCGCGTCGCGGTCCTCCTCGAACAGGTCGGGTGGGAAGAAGGGGATGGTCGTGGTGGTCGGGGCGGTCACCGTCGTCCTCCCGCGTAGAAGTTCTCGATCTCGTCGCACACCCGGTCCACCTGCCACTCGGCCAGGTCGGGATAGAGCGGTAGCGCGAGGGCTCTCGCGCAGGCCGCCTCGGCGCGTGGGAAGTCGCCGGGGGCGTGTCCCAGATGCGCGAAGCACGGCTGGAGATGCATCGGAACCGGGTAGTAGGTTTCGGACTCGATCCCCTTGGCGGCCAGATGCGCGACGAGGGCGTCGCGATCCTCGGCCTCGATGAGATGGACGTAACAGACCCGGTTGCCGCCGGGGTGCGGCGGGACGGCGCCGGGAACCGCGTATACCCCCGGGACACCGCGCAGCCGGTCGTCGTAGCGCGCCGAGAGCTCGTCTCGGCGGACGATGTCGGCGTCGAGGCGAGCGAGTTTGGCGAGCAGGACGGCGGCCTGGATATCGTCCATCTTGCTGTTGAGGCCGGAGAGCACCGTGGGGTTGGCGATACCGGGAAAGTGGTCCAGGGTGTGTCCGCCGCGACCGTGGTGGCGTAGCGCCCGCGCGGTCTCGGCGACGGCGTCGTCGTCGGTGAGCAGTGCCCCGGCGTCGCCGATGGCGCCGAGGGTCTTGGTCGGGAAGAACGACAGCACCCCGCCGACGCCGAGCAGCCCGGCGTGCGTGCCGTCCAGACGCATGCCGATGGCTTCGGCGCTGTCCTCCAGGACGGTCAGCCCGTGTCTTCGCGCCACCTCGTGCACGCCCCGCATGTCCGCGAGGCGGTCGAACAGGTGTACCGGCATCACCATCCGGCTGCGGGGGGTCACCACGGCGTCCACGGAGCGCGGATCGATCCCGTACCCGTGCTCCTCGATGTCCGCAAAGACGGGCACGCCTCCGGCGAGCACCACCGAGCCGGCCGTGGCGATGAAAGTGTAGGCGGGGACGATGACCTCGTCTCCGGGGCGCAGCCCGGCCGCGCGCAGCAGCAACACCAGTGCGTCGGTGCCGGAGTTGACGCCGACGACGTGTCTCGCGCCGGTCCACCGGGCGAGCGCCCCCTCGAACTCCGCGACCTTGGCGCCGTGCGAGAACTTGCCCCGGTCCAGGATGTCGACGCAGTGAGCGCGGATCTCGGGCCACAGCTCATCGAACGACACGGCCTGGGTGAAGAAGGGGATGGGCGCGGACTCGGTTCGCGCCGGGGATGTCGCGGGAGGAGGGAGGGGTCTCTCCATGGCTCTCTTCCTGTGCGGCATGGTCGGGGAGATCAGGTCCAGAGAGCACGGCGGCATGGCTCGGGAGGCCATGTGTCGGTTTCGCGCGTCCGGTCGCACCAGCCGTGGGCTGTCCGGGGCGCCTCCGGGCAGCCGCACGGCGGGCGCGCGGCGGACGCGTCTGGGTCAGCGGCCCAGCAGGGGGATGTCGTTCTTGCCGAGGTGGTAGTCGCGAACCGCGTCGATCAGCTCCGTCACGGAGAGCCGGCCGGTGCCGTCGGTGTCCAGCTCCCGGAACGCCTGGTCGGCCACGTCCGGCTCAAGGCCGATGGCCTCGAACCACTTGGTCATCTCCGTCTGGCTGACCTCGCCGTCGCCGTCGCTGTCCAGGACGTTGACGATGGCCTGGATGGTGGGACCGACCACGCTGGCGAATCCGGCGTCGCCCTTGCTGATGATCTCCTGGTTGGCGGCCTGGATGAACTGGCCCTTGTCCATCTGGGGGGTGCCCGCGGCCCTGGACAGGCGGTCGAACATGGCCAGGTAGACCTGCCTGAGCTCGGCGCCCTTCGGGGTGCCCTGAGCGCCCAGGCCGGTGACGATGTCGTCGGCCTCGGTTTCGAAGTCCGAGCGCTCGATCACACCGTCGCCGTCCGAATCCCAGAGACGGAAGCGCTCTTCCAGACGGCTGCTCTGCTTGGTACCTGCGGCCATTCCAGTCCTTTCCCGAGAATTTTGGGCAGCCCAATGGGTGAGCGCCCGGGATGAGCAGAGTCGGCGGCAGAATTCCATCCTTTGAAATTCGCCACTCTCCGCAACGGAGATATAGCCATGCGTGACGACTCGTAAACACAGGATCAAGAAAGTCCCATGGCTTTACAATGGCGAGGGAACAAAAAGGGGATAGCTGGACATAAATCTGCTGTCCGCTGATATCTGAATATCGAGGATCGGCCAATTCTCATAGCCCGATCACCGTGAAATCACGCACGCCGGCACCGGACTCATCCATGCCCCCGGGCTCGCCCTGCCGGAACACCAGCGACATCTCAGGTGCCAGATTCAGGTCCCGGCCGGTGACCATCGGATCGGCATGGATGAGCACGTTGTAGTGATTGGGGAAGTGGCAGCCGTCGAACCCGAGCAGCACGCCGATCCGGCGCCGGCCGATCCAGACCTCGTCACCACGGTCGAGCACACCCGCCGTGGCGATCTCGACGAAGCCGAGAAAACCGACACGGTCGATCCTGGCTCCGGCTGCGGTCTCGGTGTGGTCGGTGACGACCAACTCGTGTACCTCCCCGGCTCGCACGCACCGGCTTGCGTACGGTTCGAGTCGCATGCCCCGGTCCGTCCGACGGTGGACCAGCAGCTTCACCAGGGTCGCGGTGACCTCGCGCTTGGGACCGTCCTCGTCCGGGTTCACACCGTCTCCTTTCCGGTGGCCGCCAGCCGATAGACGTCCTCGACGAGACGTAGGGCGGGCAGTCCGCCGTCACCGTCCCCCACACCGTTCCGGATCCGCCCTTCGAACGCGCGCAGCACCCCCACGTACTCGTGCCACAGGGAGTTCTTGAACCCCGGATGGCCCGTCAGCATGTCGGCGTAGAGCGTTCGGCCGTCGGCCAGCAGGACCTCGATGTCCTTGCGCTCGCCCGGATAGGACCAGTCGAGCAGCACCCGCACCGACGCCGCCCCGGCGCGCAGCCCGATGTCGGCCCGCCGATCGGTGTCCGCCGCGTCACGGGTGATCCGCGCGGACACCACCTCGGCCGGCCCCAGCAGCGACTCGACCAGATCGAACGCGTTGGGGCCGTTGTCGGCGACACATCCACCGCCGCACCGCCGCGCGTCCAGGTACCAGGTGTCCGCACCCGCGTGCTCCTCGATGCGTTCCAGGTAGCGCACCGTCAGCTTCTCGACCCGTGCCCCGGCGAGCCCGGCTCGCAACCGCCCGACCGCGTGGTTGTACCTGCGGTGGAAGGCGGTGAACAACGGGGCGTCCCCGCGCGCGGCCAGCCGCGTCAGTGAGGCGCCCTGCTCCGTGTCCAACGCGAGCGGCTTCTCCACGCACACGGCCACTCCGCGCTCCAGCGCGTCCGCGCACACCCGCGCGTGCGCGTCGTTCGGCACGGTGACCACCACCGCGTCCGGACGTACCTCGTCCAGCAGCCGCAGATGGTCGGTGTAGACGGGCACCGAGCCGGTCTGCGCGGCCAGCACCGCCGGATCGCGGTCGCACACCGCGCTCAGCCGCAGCGTCGCCGAGCCGCGCAGCGCCGCGAGGTAGAAGCGGGAGATCACACCGAGACCGACGACCCCGATCCGCAGCGGGACCGTCATCGCTCCGCCAGGACGTCCGGTACGGCAAGACCGGCATCTGCTGCGACCTCCGCCAGCTCGGCGTATACCGTCGCGTCCAGCGGGACTCCCGTACTCAGGTGTTCCTCGGCACGCCGGTGTTCGTGCCATCCGGGGTAGCGCACCGGCTTCGCCCGGTCGACGGGCGGGCAGGCCAGCAACGCGCCGAACAGGGCGTTCGCGTCGGCCTCGGCCCCCTCGCGCAACGCACCCGGCGCGACGGCCGCCACGAAGAAGCCGATGTCGTCGTCGCGCCCGCCCGGTCCGCCGTCGCCCGCGAGCGCGTCGGGATGCGCGCCCAGCCCCGCGCCGGGCACCAGCGCGGCCAGCACCTCCACCGCGATGCCCAGCCCGAACCCCTTGTACTGCCCGGCCTCGCCCCCCAGCCACATCAGGTGTGCCCGCCCGGCGTCGAAGGCGGCGGGGTCGGTGACGGAGGCGCCCCCGTCGTCGCGGAGCAATCCTTCGGGGACGGGTCGCCCGGCGCGGGCGGCCTGGCGGATGCGGCCGGTGGGGGCCGCGGTGGTGCTCATGTCGAGTACGAACGGGGGATGGTCGCCCGCCGGAGCGGCCACGCTGAGCGGGTTGGTACCCAGCATCGTCACCGCACCGCCGGGTGGCCTGGCGATGCGCTGGCCGCCACAGTTGCTGGCGACCAGTCCGATCATGCCGCGGCTGACCGCACGCAGCGCGTGGTGCCCGGCGCAGCCCAGATGGGTGGCCCCACGCACGGCCGCCACACCGATCCCGTACTCGGCGGCGCGTTCGGCCGCCACGTCCATCGCGACCCCGGCGACCCACAGGCCAAGCGCCCGGTCGGCGTCGATGAGCACGGCCGCGCCGCGGTCGGCGACCGTACGGGGCTCGGCATGGGGGTTGACCCGCCCCTCGTCGAACAACGGCAGATAGAGCCGGGTCAGGTTGACCAGGCCGTGCGAGTTCAGGCCGGTGAGGTCGCCGTAGCAGAGCGCCTGCGCGGCCTCGTGCGCCCGCTCGGGTGCCAGACCCCGGGCGGCGAACACCGCCGAGGTGAGACCGAGCAGGTCGGCGTGGCGCACCCGTACGGTCCCCGGCACCGACGGCGCGGGCTCGGGGTGCGGTCGCGCGGCTGACAGGGTTTGGTTCACGGTCGTCCGTTCGTGTCGTCGGTGAAGGCCAGCAGCAGTCGGGCCACCGCGGCGGCGAACTCCGCGAGCTCGTCGACTCGCGCGAACTCGCCGTCGGCGTGGGCGTTGTTGGCGGCGAGGTCACCGGGTCCCAGCACCACGGTGCAGGCCCCGGCGACCTCCGACATCCAGATGGCGTCGCAGGTGAAGGCGGGCTCGTCGGACGGCCACGGCACGATCCCGGCCGCGTCACGCAGGAGCGCGTGCATCCGGAGGTCACGATCGTCCAGGACGGGCAGGCCGCGCTTGAGCCACTCCAGCCGGGTGATGACGTGCGCCTCGGCGGCGGTTCTGGCGAACAGCGTCGTGCCGGCGAAGGCCGTGACGAACGCGTCGAGACCGTCGTCCAGGGCGGTTCGCAGGTCCCGCTCCAGCCGCCGCCCGGCGGCGGCCGAGGCGTAGGCGAGGTTGAGCAGTAGCGACCCGCCGCCGTAGACCTTGTTGTGCAGGGTGCCCGTGTGCAGGCCCGCCACGCACACCGCGCCCTCGGCGGTGTGCCGGTCGAGCGCCCGGCCCAGGTGCTGGGCGAGAAAGCCCAGCAGGACGCTGGCGTTGTGCCCGTGGGCGGGGTGGTCGTCGATGGCGTCCATCCCGTCGACGACCACCTGTGCGGTCATCGCCGCCGTGCCGCGCGGCAGGAACCGCAGCCGGGTGGGCTCGCAGAAGACGTTCAGTCGCCCGGTGTAGCCGCGCTCCACCAACGGCCTGGTGCCGAAGACGCCCATGGCACCGCCCTCCTCCCCCGCCACGGCCTGGATCAGAATCCCGATGTCACGGCCGATGGCAGGGCGCAGCGCCCGCGCGGCGCGCACCCCGGCGAGCAGCGCCACCGCGGGCCCCTTGGCGTCGATCGCGCCGCGGCCGTAGAAGCATTCGCCGTCGAAATGGACGGGCTGCCGTCCGGCGACGGTGTCCAGGTGCACGTTGAACATCACGGTGCGGGCGACCGGCAGGGCGGGACCCAGCAGCAGCACCAGGCTGGGCTGGTGTTCGAGGAAACCGGGGATGTCCAGCGCCGCGCGTACGGGTGCCGGGACATCGGGGCGGTCAAGCTCGGCCCGCTCGGCGGGCGCATGGTGTACGCCGCGAAAGCCGATCGCGGCGGCGGCGCGGAGATAGTCGGCCTGCGCCTCGCGCAGCCTGGGCACGGGCGCCTCCGGGCCGGTCTCCAGCGGACCGGCGGTGGGCAGCCGCAGCAGTCGCAGCAGCAGGTCGCGGTCGGCCGGGGTGAGCGGGATCGGGGGCACGGCGCGGGCGGGCGGAACGGTCATCGGAGCTCTCCGGCCGATACGGCGACCTGGGCCACAAGCCGTTCCAGCGCACGCCCGTACGCCACGAATGCGGCGTGGTCGCCACGACCGGGGTCACCGGGCGCCGCGTCGGTGCTCGCCGCGGCGAGGTGCGGGCGCAGGTGCAGGTGCGGTTCGATGGAGAGCACCCCGGTGTAGCCATGGGCGAACAGCAGGCGAAGGCATTTCGCGACCTGGGCCTCACCGGTGCCCGGCGGGACGAAACCGACTCTGCCCTCCGGGCCGGTCACCGCGTCCTTGACGTGCACGTGCACCACGTGCTGGACGACGGCGGCCAGCATCGGCGCCGACGGGTATCCATACGCGACGCCGTTGCCGACGTCGAACAGCAGCCGCAGCGCCGGACTGCCGACGCCGGTCACCAGGTCCAGCATTCGTTCGGCGCGATCGCCTGCCCAGCCCGTGCAGTTCTCGTGCGCCAGCAGCAGCCCGGCGTCCTCGGCGCGCCGCGCCAGCTCACGCAGCCGCCGATGGGCGCGACGGCCCCACTCGGCCTCGGGCAGACCGCCCGAGGGGTAGGACATGACGCGCACCAGGCGGGTTCCCAGAACGGCGCAGCGTCGGGCAAGGACATCCAGTTCGGCCAGGTCGAGGGCGAAGTCGCCGGTCACGGGCCGGGACCAGTCACCGATCTTGGAGGCGACGCAGACCACGGTGACGCCGGCCGCCCGGATGCGCTCCGCCGAGTGGGCGAAGGTGGCCTCGTCCAGCTTCGCGACGGGAAGGCCGCCGATCGTGCGCAACTCCAGGTGCTTCCAGCCCAACTCGTCCAGAGCGGCGAGTTGGCCGGGCAGGTCGGGAGCCGCCTCGTCTCCGATCCCGGCCGGCACGACTCCGCCCGGCGGGGCGGGCGTGTGCTCAGCGGACGCCGTGGACACGCCGGACCTCCTTGTGCCGGCCGGTGTCCGGCTCGTGCGCGGCGCACAGCTCCTTGGCCTCGTTGAGTAGCCGGACGGCGTCGATCTGCACCGGCAGCGCCCCCGGCGCGGAGGGAAACCGGGCGTAGCGCGTGTAGGTGCTGCGGACGAAGGCGGACAGGGCGTCGTCGGCGAACGCCGAGCAGGTCTGATCTCGGCCCTCGATCACCACCCGGAGCTGGGCGGTGTGGTCCGCGTCGCTGCACGGATAGTGACCGACGAGCGTCGCCCCCTCGAAGTCCAGGGTGATACGGCGCTCGCGCACGGGCGAGGTCAGGTCCGAGTCGATCTCGGTGCGCACGCCGGAACGGTGGTCCAACCGGAGCCTGGCGCGGCCCAGGCGTGGCAACCGAAGCTGGTCGGTCACCATGTCCGTCCAGGAGGCATCGGCGATCCGGGCACCGCCGGCCAGGGTGAGCACCACGGCGAGCGCGTGCGGCATCTCGACGTCGAAGGCGGTGGGGTGGCCGGGGACCGTCGCGCTGCGGGTGAACCGGGGCTTGTTCTGCACCACACGGATGCCGCGCAGCCTGCCGAACTCCTCCGAGTCCACCGCCGCACGCAGGCGGTTGGTCAGGGAGCTGTGCAGCCAGTGGGTGGCGACGGTGATGTCCAGGCCCCAGCGTCGCCTCGTGCGTGCGATGGCCGCCAGGCCCATCAGGTCCAGGGCCAGCGGCTTCTCGATGATGATCTTTCGGTAGCCGAGCTCGGCCAGCCGCTCCAGCATGCCCGAACGAATATGCGGCGGGGTGCACAGGTGGACCACGGTGCGGTGCGGTGGAGTGCGCCCGGCAGCCTCCTCCAGGGTGCCGACCGCGACCACGCCGGCGACATCGGGGGGAGGCCGGAACGGGTCGTGGACGATGATCCGCCCGGGGGCGAGCAGGTCCGGGATCGCGGCGCGCACCCTGAACAGTGCCGGCAGATGCAGTCCTTCTCCGGCCCTGCCCATTCCAAGGATGAAGGTATGCAACATGATGCATCAGCGCCTTTCCGAGTTGCCTGTCACATGACTCCGAAACATGTTTTCCCGGGTACATGTCAGGCGTTCGGCGGAATCTTCATTCACATGGTTCGACGCCACCGTGAGCACCCGCAAACCGTGCTGCTCCACTCACCGCGTCGGGCTGGATGCCATCGAGCGTCAGATATCGAATATCGGGTGTCGGGTGCCAGGTGGAGAAACGTTGATGGGGACATGAATAAAGAGCCGGCCGGCACCCCTGAACCCGAAAACCTGGAATTTCGCGCGATCGGGCCGCCGGCCTGTGCGGGCGGGAATTTTCCGGGTGACCTCCGCCCCCGATCACCGGTGGTCATGATTTTGACGGTCGGGTCGGCAGCGAGCCGGACGTGCCTACCGGGCTAACCCGGACCACGTCACGCCGTTCACCTGTCGCGATCAGGCTGTGGAGAAGCTGGACTGTCCGCCGGGCGGGGCGTGCCAGCCGTGATTCGGCTCGACCGGAACACCGGGGCCAAGGCAGAGCGGACCCGCGTGGATGAAGACCTTGGAATCGGTCAGGTTGATCAGCAGATGCGCGGTCGGCGGGAGCCGTCTGCATCCACCGGCGGGTAGGTCCCGGTACCTGCCGAGCTCCTCCAACTCGGTGGTGAAGACGACGACCTCGCCCTCGGCGGCCGCACCCGGCCCCGCCCAGGCGAGAACGGTCGTGGCCGACACCACGATCACCCCCAGAACAGCACCGAACAGCTTCATTCGCCCCTCCTGGATGGTCTTGAAGCATGCCCCGAAAGATCTCGGCGCCCCGGCGTCGTCCATACGGAACCACCGACATCGGCCATCATCAGGTAATGGAAAGTGATGTGTCAATCACTCTGGGTAATGAAAATCCGAAGCCGGTCAACCCGGCGGACGTGCCGGCTCCGCGCGCCGGTCGAGCCGTACGGTGACCTTCTGCGAGCCGCCGCCCCGGTCCGCCAGTCGTCCGAAGGCGAGGGTGAGGCTCGCGCCGGTCGTGGCGCTCCTCAGGAGCGGGTGTTCGCCGAGCACCTCGGCCACCGGCCGGTCCCAGGTCACGATCAGCTCGTCCAGGTCGCGCCGGGGATCCGACACGGTCAACGTGGCCGTACCGTCGCCGCGCTCCCTGACCAGGACCGCGCACGGGGCGGAGGCGGCCAGGCCGCCGACGGCTCCGTCGTTCCAGAAGTTGACCGCGGTGATTCCGAGAGACGGGACCCGGACGCCCTGCTGCCGGGCGGTGTTGGCGAGCACCCGTGCCCAGCCGGGGTCGGCGGCACGGGCCCGGGTCTCCGCCCGGCTCGCCCCCGGCAGGAGAAGGTAGACGTAACCGGCCGAGTCCGGGTCGACCCCGTGGTCCAGCCAGAGCGTCACGTAGCTCCGGGTCACCTGGCCTGCCGTGCGTTCCTCGCGCAGCGTGCGCAGCCGGGTGGGACAGGGCAGGACGTAGCCGCCGTGCCCGGCCAGATGTGCCCAGCCCTCCCGGTCGTCCACGGTGAGGGGCGCGCCGGTCCTGCGGTTGTCCACGACGGTCTCGACCGCCGCACCGTCCTCGCTCGTGATCCCGGCCCCCAGGCAGAGCACCGCGTCGTCGAGGAAGAACCACGACTTGAAAGCCTCCATCGTGCTCTCGAAGCCGTTCAGGTGCTGGCCGACCGTCGCGTAGGTGCCGTCGGTGGCGCCGCCCACCCAGCGGGCGGGCGGGCAGGTGTCGCCCCAGGCGTTACCGGCGCCGTCGGCCAGCCGCCTGGTGGAGACGGTCGTGCCCGGCAGGCGGTAGGGGTCGACGGTGGGCCAGAAGGAGTCCGAGTACTGGTCGCCGTGCCCCTCGCCCCACCAGTAGAGCATCCCCGAGCCGGTGTGCCAGCCGCGCCGGTTCTCGCCGTTGCCGTGCTCGTAGTGGCCGATCCGGTACGAGGCCATGCTGAGCCCCGCGCACCAGGCCGGCCTGCGGTGGACGGCGCGGGCGCTCATCGCCGTCAGCCGGTGCCCGAGCGGTTCCTCGGCCGCCGGGATCGCGTCGTCGTCCAGAACCGCGGCGAGGCGGGCGTGGAACCCCAGGTCGCTCCTCTCTGCCGCGTCGAGCATGGGTCTGGAGGTGTCGCGCAGCACCCACCCCTTGACCATGCCCTGCCAGCGGACCCGCTCGGCGGCGGAGGCCGCCTCCCCCAGCAGCAGGATCGCCGCGGCGATGTCGCGTCCCCTGCGGTGGTCGCCGTACGGTTCCCTGCCGATCCCCCGGCCGCTGACCAGGTCCATGCAGAAGCCGTCGTGGACGAACGGCGCGAACGACCTCTCGACGCCGTCGAAGACGACCTGCCTGTTCGGGTCGGTGATCTCCCATGGCGAGCCGCGCAGCACCGCGAACAGGGTGGCGAGCCCGGACAGCAGCACCGCCCCGTACCCGCCCTGGTAGGGGACGGAGGTGTGCTGGATGAACGAGCCGTCCCGATAGAACCCGTCGCCCTCGAAGACGTGGCGGAAGACCGGGGAGAGCGCGGAGGCGGCCGACGTGGCCTTCCCGGAGTCGGAGCCGAGGATGGCGCGGAGCAGCATCACCGTGCACAGGTCCACCCGATTGGCCCCGGTGCTGGTGCCCTCGTAGTCGTTCAGACGGCACTCGGGGAGAAAATGGTCCACCGCCTCCTGGAGCGCCCCGCTTCGTGGGTCTGTCAGGTGCGGACCGATCAGCACGGCCGCGTCGAGGAGCTTTCTGGGAACGCCGATCTGCCAGTTCCACCAGTTGCCCGCCGGGTCGGCGCCCGCGGCGTACACCCGCCGCCGGTAGTGGTCGACGCCTTCCGCGACGGCGGCGGCCAGGTTCGCGTCGCCGGTCAGCCCGGTGCCCGGCAGCGCGTACGCGCGGGCCATGGTCCGCAACCGCACCGGAGTGTCGGTGAAGGAGGGGAACGCCAGCCCTGGCCAGAGCGAGGTGTCGGCGGGCGCCATGGTGTCCCGGTACAGGGCGGCAGTCGTCCCCAGCCTCGCCAGCCGGATGCGGTACGGCTCGGCGGTCGGGTCGAATCCCGACCCCGTCGTCACCTCACGCCAGCGGCGGCGCAGCAGGGCGAAGGAGTCGTCCTCCGCGGGCGCGGTACGCGCCGGAACCAGCGCTCCAGCCGCGGCGGCACCGCCGAGCTGGAGAAATAATCGCCTGGAATATCCGCTCACATATAGATTGTGAGGCGACGGTCACCGCCGCCCCGAATGCTACGCCGTACCGCCTCACGCGCTCGGGCACTCCGGGCTTCCGCCGGAGGCCGCCCTACCCGGGCATGAGGGCGCCTCGCTCGCGGCCTGTCCCGAGCGAGGCGTCCTGCCCTGGCCGACGGGCTGTCAGCAGCCCTTGGTGATCTTCTTCAGGTGGTAGCGGGTGACCCAGAACTTCTTCTTGCCGCTCGTCTTGCCGTTGGTGATCAGGCACTTCGTGGTGGTCTGGCCGCCGCCGGCCCTGAAGTGGAGCTTCGCCTTCACCTTGTGCGAGCAGTGGTTGTTGAAGTAGACAGTCGTGGAGTCGTTACTACCCGTACCCCAGGAATAGTTGGCCTTCTTTCCCGCGGGCTTGGAGCAGGGGATGCTCGCCCTCTTGACGTCCAGGGTTCCGGCCGTGTCCGCGGACTTCGCCGCCACCTTGGCGGCGGGCGCCGCGGCCTGGGCCGTGGCGGACATGGCGGGCGTGACCATCATCGCGAGCGCGACACCGGTCGCGGCCACCGCAGAGGTCGGTTTCCGGTGGTTCATGTTCTCTCCTTCTCGTCGGAACGCGGTTCTCCGGGGTGCGGTCAGTGGGACGGAGATGTCTTCCGATGTGGGCGCGTTTCCATCCACGGATGACGCCCGTGGATGGAAACGCGGCCCGAGTCCTCGCGGCCCCCGTAGGCCCCGCTTCCTGCGTGGATCGCGAACACTGCGGGAATCCACGGAAGCGGTGAGGCGAGGAGTGGCCCCGACTATGCCGGTGTGCCGCGACCGGCGGCAAGGAGGATCCACCGGATATGCGGCCAAACATTGTCCAGACCCCTCTGGACAATTGACGGCGCAGGTCACAGCCGTGTGCTCTGCGGATCAGATCCGGACCGAACGGCGGCGGACGGCCGGCAAGGGGGACTTCCGGTAATCTCCTCAGGTTTTGGGCGTACTGCCAAAGAGGCCGCGCCTGGGGCGTGAGGATGTCCGCACGGCGGTGTCGAGCAGGGGGTGGATATGGCGGAGTCACCGAATCCACGGGACGGGGAGCCGGGGACACGGCGGGGGCGGAAACCGGTCCGGCCCGATCCTGAGTCCGGTCCTGTCGCGCTGCTCGCGCACCGGCTCTGGAAACTCAAGGAGGAGGCGGGCGACCCCTCCTTCGCCGAGATGTCGTCCCGTCTGGGCGCGGCCGCCTCGAAGTCGTCGCTGGCCGCCGCCGCCCGGGGACAGGTGCTGCCGAGCTGGGAGACGACCTGGGAGTTCGTTCGGGTCCTGGCGGTCGACCGGCTGGGACAGGACCCGGCCGAGGCCGAGCGCGAGTGGCGGGAGCACTGGGAGCGGGCCAGGAGCACCGGCCGGGAGCCCGTCCCGGCCGGAGCCGGGGCCGAGCCCGGATCCCGGGATGTTCGACGGTCGCGCGTCAGGAAGCCGGTCGTCCTCACCGTGCTGTCCGCCGTGGTCGCCGGTGGCGCGGGCGCCCTCATCGCCTTCGTCGCGTCGTCCGACGGCGGGGAGGAGAAGCCCGTTCCGCAGGCCCCCCTGACACACGCCGCCTCACCGCGCGACGACTCCGCCTTCGAGGGGGACGTCACGCATCCGGACGGGACCGTGGTGCGGGGCGGGACGCACTTCACGAAGGTGTGGAGGCTCCGCAACTCGGGGACCATCCCGTGGCACAGGCGCTACCTCGACCGGATGAACGAGACCCCGTGCCATGCTCCCGAACGGGTCGCGATCGAGACGACCGCGCCTGGCGAGACCGTCGACATAGCGGTGCGCGTCCGCGCCGCCGACAGCCCGGGCAGGTGCAAGATCTACTGGAAGATGACCAACGAGGACGGGGCTCCACTGTTCGCCGGGAAAAATCCGATATTTCTGGATGTCACGGTGAAGTGATCGTCCACCTCGGAGAGCTTCACGGGTCGGACCCGGTGCCGGAGAACCGAGGTCCTTTCCTCCAGTGCAGGATCGCGGGCGCCGCTCCGGTCAGGTCGACGACCAGACCCGTGCCCCCGCGCGCGGCCGGACCACCCGCCCGTCACACCTGGGCATCGCGGTTCCTCTCCGAGCCTCCCCCTGCCGGACGCGGGAGACCGGTGCCGCCCGGTGAAGCGCCGCCTGCCGTGCGGCGCCCGGTTCCGCCGGGCCGCTCAACCATGATCGGGTACGCCCCCGGCGGCACCAGGGAATCGGATATGGCGCCCGGGGAGCCGTGATCCGACGGGAGTCAGAGGTCCACGTCGTGGGAGGCGATCACGTGGACCCCCTCGGGATGCCGGCCCGCGGGAGTGACCAGGACCCGCCGGCCCTGCTCCCGGTAACCGTGCTCGGTCAGCCACATCAGGGCATACGGGCCGAGGTTGCTGAAATCGATCGGGGAGTCGGGCGAAAAGAGGTCCTTGCCCGACGAGATACCGCCGGTGTCGCCTTCGACGATCGACAGGGTGTAGGTGGTCATGGCAGCCCCCGAGCCGTAGTTGTCCTCAGGGTGTTTCATACCCGGCCACCCGGGTTCTGCTCTCGGCTCCCGGTTCCCCCGTCCCGGACCCCGACCCCGGATGCCGGACATCAAGCGGCGCCTGCGGCCCGGCCGCCGCACATCACCCGAAGCACCACTAAAAGCAACATAAAGGATATATAGGTATATAGTGGACAGAAATTTCCCTCCAGGAGGAGCCCCTCCCCACAGCACATGTGGTTGATCGCGAAGAGCGGCCCGGCACAGGCCGAACCGGGTCACATCTCCGGCGCCGCCGCCCTCCCCGATCGCTCCTTCGACACGCTCACCAGCAGACCCGGAAGCCATGTCATGAGCCAGGACAGCGCCAGCCCGTATGTCGACTTCGAGATCGACCTCACCCTTGAGGAGACTCGCCGCCGCGCCGCCGTCATGGCGGCGCTGGAGCCGGACTGGGATCCGCCGGGGGTGCTGCGGGCCGAGGAGGAGGCGTACGACCTCCTCTACTCCGGCCTCGACAGCCGGCAGCAGGAGATCTACGACATGCTCGTGGCCGCCGGCGTGCTTCCCCCCAGGGAGTCCGGCCGTGCCGCTTGACCCACACGCCGACTTCGGACGCAGGGCGTGGGTGCCCTGCCCCGGCTGCCAGGACCACCGCGACTGCGACGACTGCCTCGGCGGCCGCAACTGCGGGGAGCACTGGCGCTACCTCATCGGCAACACCGGAAGCCTGCTGCACCTGCAGTGCCCGGGATGCACCCACCTGTGGAACCACGAGACGGGCTTCGGCGCGGGCGGCCGGACCACCTCCGGCTGACCTGGCCAAAGGTGTCGGCGTCGCCCACGTGCGCGACGAATGCGAGCGGGTCAACGGCATCCCGCGGCAGTTCCCCGGCCGGGACCATCACTCGCCGACCGAGGTCGGCAAGGCGTTCGGCGAGGTCGCCCGGCGTTATCTGGAGGGGGTCTCCTACCTGGCCCGGCGCGAGCACCTGGTCGCGGAGGCCAGGACCCGGGGAGCTCACCAGGTGGTGGTCGACTCGCTGCTGATGATCCCGGCACGGGAGCACCCCGGGGGAACGCGGTTCTGGTGGAGCTCATCGAGCTGGAGTAGACGGCACCCCTGCCCGGAGGGGACGTTTCGCGTCGGCACCGGGCCTCCCCGCCCGCGCTCGTCGCGGGCCGATCGCATGCCCGGCGGGCCGTTCGGGGCGCCCCTCCTGAGGCGGGAGACCGTCGTCCCCCGGCGGGCACGGAAAAGACGGAGCTCCAATTCCCGGAACGGGGTCCGAGGCCGAACAGCCGAACCCGGGAAACGCATTCATATCAAGTTGTTATGGAGCTTGTACCAATCTGGAGTGTGAAAGGTTTTCGCGATCACTTGCCTCCTGCGGGACGCCCGGCCGGAGACCGGAAAGCCCAACGGAAGGTGAACAACGGGCTTGCTCTGGAAAAAGGGCAGTTCACCAAGGAGCACGGAAGGTCACCCGAAACCCAGAGATGACGGCACATCTCTAGAGAACTACTGGTACGGTCCATCGACAGGATGCCAGCAGGTGGGGGCAGTCCGTATTTCGGACAGCCCATATGTCGACTTAAGTGTTATTTATAATCAAATAGCCATAAGTATCAATTACTAAGCCCTTTACCTTCCCAATAGATCACGGTCAGTCTAATATTTGGACCTATGTCATGGCGTGCATCAGATTTCCCAGATGGACAGGCTGGGTCCTCTGGCCGTGGCGGTGCTTCCTCCAGGCATGATTCCGAACAAGGATCCGACTGGCATCCCGAACGCCTCCTGTCATTCGATTGGCGGAAGGTCATTCTGTTCACGGCGGTTTTAGCGATCATCGCCGCCTCCGCGCTCTGGCTCGCGACCAGAGAGCCCTCCGGTCCGCCCCTCGCGGCGAACCCCACCCCCGACTCCTCGGACGCCGGCTGGGAGAAGGCCGTTTCCTCGCCCTCACCGACGCCGTCCTCCTCACCCCCCACCCCCGGTTCAACCCCGAAACCCGCAAAGAGCGGTAGGTCCTCTCCTCGCCCCGAGGCGACCGGTACGGAGAAACCCCCCACGGAGAAACCCCGTACGGAGAAACCCCGGAGCGAGACGAAAACCCCCCCGCCCGACACCGACTCGCCGGCCGCGTCCCGCCCGCCTCAGCTCACCGTCAAGGAGGCGTACGGCATCCACGGCCGCTACCAGCGAGGGCTGTCGGCCGCCCAGAGCAGGAAGGACCAGGCCGCCATGGCGAAGCTGGAGCACGGGCTCGCGCTGGAGATGACGCGGGCCGGCTTCAAGACCGCCGAGATGGAGAAGAAGTCGCTGGCCTCGGGGATATGGCCCAACCCGCAGATATGGATCCCGCGCCATGTGAACGGCACCGCCGACTGGTTCGTGGCGGTCTCGTACGAACCCGGTGTCGCCCGGATCGTCGACGTGATGAGCTCGGCCCCCGGTGGCTGGCGGCTCGTCGCCTCGGCCGCCGACACGCGTGCCACCCCGGCGCGGTTCCCCAAGATAGCGACCGACGCCGAAGGCTACGCGACGAGCCTGCCGGAGAACGCCACCGGGCTGAGCGCGACCCCTCGCCAGATCGCCCGCGCACACCTGGCGAGCCTGGAGAACGCCGAGGTCGACGCACGGTTCGACGAGGGGCCGTGGACCAGCGAGGCCGCACTGTTCTGGCAGCAGGAGCGGGCGCAGCTGGGACAGGCCGACTGGAAGCTCACGCTGTCGTACCGGCTTGAGGGACCGGTACGCGCGCTCAGGACCAGTGACGGGGGCGCCCTGGTCTGGTACGGAGCCCGATCCACCGAGGTCCGCGAAGCGGAGCGGGAGGGCGCGACGGTCAAGCTGAAGGGCTCGGCCGCCGTCCGCACCCGCGGTAAGGCCTTCGCCCACTCGGTGAGCGCCACATACGGACGCATGTATGTGACATATGTCCCCCCTGCCGGCTCGAACGAGCCCGCTCGCGTGCTGGGCGAGTGGAGCGACGTCCTGGAGAGCCACGGCGACTGACGTTTCACCGGAAGAAAAGGAACATTCATAATGACACCCTCACGTAAGCCATCACGCGCGACGGTGCTCACTGCGAGTGTCGCGATCGGCGTCTTCAGCGCCGGCGCCGGGCTGGGAACCGTCATCGCCGTCCGCTCCGACCCCGGCGGGGGGCAGGTGATGCGACTGGCCGCGGGCACGTATCTCCTCGACGACCAGGCCAAGGCCTGGTCGTCGAGCGCGTCTTCCGGCAGTGACCAACCGGTCCCGCTCTCCGGCGCCGACGCGGGCAGCACCATCGCGGGCGGTGCACGCAGGGGTGACTCCACGGACCCGCGGGTCTGCCTGACCACCACCACCGACGGGCACGCGGTCGAGGCATCGGGGGAAGGCTGTGTCGCCCTCCCGGTCCTGGCCCTGGCCGCCGCCGCAGCCCCTCTCGCACAGCGGCCCGGAAACCCCAAGAGCACGCCGATCCCGCCACCGCCCAAGACGACCACGGCGGCGAAACCCTCGACCCCCACGACGAATGCCCCGGCGGCCCCCAAGGCCACCTCGGCGCCGGTGCAGCCCGCCCCCAACCCGGGGCCGGTGCAACCCCCGGCTGCACCACCGGTGGCGAATCCCCAGCCCGTCAAGCCCCCGGCCCCTCCGGCACCGACGCCGACGGAGAAGGTCAGCGGGAACATCTCGCAGAGCGAGAGCGAGAGCGGCAGCGTCATCGAGCACCCCGCGGAGAAGAAGGTCGAGGTGGTCTCGCCACCCAAGCCTGCTCCTGAGGCCGGCAGGACGAAGTCCTCGGGCCCCTCACTGTCATCGCAGCCCCAGCCCCCCGGCGGGAACAAGCCCTCCCAGCCCCCCGGCGGGAACCGGACCTCACAGCCGCAACCCCCCAGCGGGAACCGGACCTCCCAGCCACAGCCCACTGGCGACAACAAGTCACAACCCCAGCCTCCCGGCGGCAACCGAACCACCCAGCCAGGGGAGACGGCACCGCACACCCGGCCGACGGGCACCCTGCTGCCGGCGATCCGGTCGGGTACGGGCCAGCCGATCGTGCCCTCCGGCGATGTCAGGCCCCCCACGGCGCCCGCCGTCGTGCCCCCCGCGACCAGGCCGACGGACGACGCGGGCGCGCCTTCGCCGAGGAAACAGCCGTCGGCCCCGCCGAGAACGGTGACGCCGACAGCGGCACCGACGGCGCCCGGTGGCAGCCTGAAGCCTGTCCAGCCACAGCCGTCCGCCGGTCCCGGCGAGAACGCGTCGCAGGGTCCCGACGGAACCGTGCTCATGCCGGCCACACCGCAACTCCCCGGCGGCCAGAACGGCGTCTCGCTGCCGGTCTTCGAGGACCCTGAGCTCCTGCGGCGAGCCTACGAGGCCCTCGGGCTGGACAGGGGCATGCGCTACACGGACGAGAACGGCGTGTGGGATCTCAACATCGCTCCGCCGGGCACGCCACCGTGCCGCAACTACACCGCCGAGGAGCTCCAGGCGCTGAGCACGTCCCAGGGGCCGAGCCCGGCCCAGAGCGGCCAGACGATCCCCCGCGACTCGTGCCTGTGGCCCGCGTTCATCCGCTGGCTCTACGCGGAGCCCGCATCCGGTGAGGTCAGCAACTGGACCAAGTTCACCGGCCTGCCCCAGCGGAACCTGGAACTCGTGGTGACCGACCCCGCTCCCGCGCCGCTTCCCCAGCCGGTGCCCGACCAGGTCCAGCCCGATCCCGGCCAGCCCGATCCCGCCCAGTCCCTTCCCGGCCAGAACCTTCCCGATCAGCCCGACCAGGGCCGGCAGGTTCCCGCACAGCCCGACCCCGGCCGGTTGAGCCCGGCTCAGCCGGGCACCGGAGACGGTGCCCCCGCACAGTGGGGGCGCGGCGAGAACGACCGAAACCGGACCTCCCCCTTCCAGCCCGACCAAGGCCAGGTCGAGCCGGACCCGGTCGAATACGACGGCCAATGAGCACACCCACCGGAACCGGGCGTTTCGCGCCCGGCCCCGGCCAGGGGGCGGCCTGGGTGCGCGAGCACGGCGCGCACCTGATGGACTACGCCGCCTCCCGCCTCGAATCCGGCCGGGCACGCGCGGCGGTCGTCGCCGCGCTGGCGGCCGGCCGGACCGAGGCCGCCCCCGAGGGCGTCACGGTCCGGGGACGGTTGCTGGCCGCGCTGCGACGTGACTGCCGCACCTCCACCGGCCACCGGGAGCGGTACGTGCCGGGTTCGGGGCCCGGCATGCCCGATGCCCTGCTGATCGAACGGGTGTGGACGATCGTCGACCCCCTGGGCACGGAGACGCTCAGGTTGATGTACCGCCACGCGCTCGGCATGGAGGATCTCCCCCACGTGCTGGGAATGCCCGCCGACGAGATCGGCAGGCTCGCCACCCGTACCCAGGATCTGATCGAGACCCTGGTGAGCGGGCTGGACGCGCTCGCCAACGGGCGGCGTACCTGTCCGGAGCTCGCCCCGCTGGTGGAGGCGGTCTTTCCGGGCGTCTTCCCCACCGGTAGGCCCGGTGGGCAGGCATCCTCCGCCATCGATCCCGACGACGCCCGGACGACCCTGCTCTCCCACATGATCAGGTGTTCCGTGTGCACGCGGCCGATCAACATCCGCTACACGGTCCCACAGATGATCTCCCACCCGCCGGTCGCGCCGCTCTCCGCCGAGGAGCGGCAGCGGCTCACGGACTCGCTGCCCCCGGAGGCGGTCCCGCCCGCACACCCGGCCCGTGGCGGGTCCGCGCTCCTGCCCGCACCTCCCGCCGAGGGCCGGTCCTCCGTCCTCCCCGCTCCTCCGGCCGGGAGCGGTGTCCCCGCCGCTCCGGTACCGCCTGCCGTGGCACTGCCCGCGCCCAGGGTCGGCACACCTCCCTATCCGCCGGTGGCCTCGAAGCCGCCGGCGAAACCACCGGCCACGACGTCAACGGGCACGGGGTCTGCGAGTACGGTCACGCCACCGGCCGGCGGGCCGGCGGCGGGCGCCTCCGATCCCTCCGGCCTGCCCCCGCTGCCCGCCCTGCCACCCCGTAGGACCCGGCCGGTCCGCCCACCGTCCGCACCCCCCGTACCCGGGCACGACACCCCGCTGTACGACGCCCTGCTCACCCAGGCATGGGCGCGCGAGGTCCTCGCCCAGAGCGAGGAGATCACCGGCACCATCCCCAGGCAGGCGCCGCCCGCCTCTCAACCTGTGGCCAGGGCCGAGCCCGTCGTCATCGCGGGGCAGGCGTCCGTCGAGATGCGCGACGACACCCAGGTTCCCGCGCTGCGCTTCCACACCGAACCCGACGACCGCCCCGACGAGGAGCGGATCGAGATAGGGATCCGCGTGCTGGAGGCGCTCAGCTGGGCCGGTACCCGGATCAGGAACATGACGATCAAGATCGTCATCATCGTCGTGGCGGGCGCGGCCGGCACCCTGACCGGAATGAACCTTCTCGGCCCCGCGATCGAGTCAAAGGAGCCGGCCAGGTCGCTGCAGGCGTCCACCAGCCAGACCACCCAGGCTCCCCCCGCCGCGGGCGCGCCGGCGCGACGAGACGGACTCGCCTCTCGCCTGCGGGTCCCGCCCGTGGTGACGCTGGACGAGTTCGGCCAGGGAAGCATGATCCTCACCATCTCGGGAGAGCCGTTGAAGTGGCGGATATCGGCTCCCGGCCTGGCCGTGAGCCCTTCCGACGGCACGTTGCGGGAAGGGGTCACGCAGGTGATCAACCTGCGGGCCCACCGGATCCGCAACTGGTGCGGTGCCCCCGCCTCCGTCACCGTCCCGCTGACCGTTCACGGCCTCGACGACTCGATCAGTACGACGGTGCGCTGGCGGACCTGCTGACAGCCCCGTCCCCCTCCCTGCGAAAGGAACTTGGCAATGACCGATACCTCCCCCCATATCCAGACATCACCACCCACTCCGGCCGAGCAGTTCCATGAAACGGTCCCGCTCACCGCGGAACACCTGCTCACCAACCGCCGTCCTGAGCCCGCCGGAGGATGGCGCCGCCTCGTCTGGCAACTCTCCGGCAGGCGCATCATCCCCGCGGAGTCGGCGGCGGAGCTGGAACGGCGCACGCTGATGGCGCAGGCACAGACCCCCGTCGCGAGCGGGCACCACCGGATCGCGGTCATGAGCCTCAAGGGCGGGGTGGGCAAGACCACGACGACCGTCGCCCTCGGCAACACCCTGGCCTCCCTGCGCGGCGACCGGGTGATCGCGATCGACGCCAACCCCGACCGCGGGACCCTGGGCCTCAAGGTCAAGTCCGAGACGGCCGCGACCATCCGCACCATGCTGGCCGAGGCCCCCCACATCCTGCGCTACGCCGACGCGCGTGCCTTCACCTCGCAGTCCCCCGCCCGGCTTGAGGTCCTCGCCTCCGACACCGATCCGGCCGTGAGCGAGGCCTTCAACGCCGAGGACTACCGCACCGTCGCCGGTCTCATCGAGCGCTACTACTCCATCTGCATCACCGACTGCGGTACCGGCCTGCTGCACGGGGCCATGGGCGCGACGCTGGAGCTGGCCGACCAGATCGTGCTGGTCAGCCTGGTCGCGGTGGACGGGGCGAGCTCTGCCGCCGCGACGCTGGACTGGCTGACCGCCCACGGCCACGCCGACCTGGTCAGGAACGCCATCGTCGTGCTGAACGCCGTGGAGTCCAAGTCCGACGTGGACCTGGACCTGCTGGAGCGCCACTTCACCTCCCGCTGCCGCGCGGTGATCCGTATCCCCTACGACCCGCACCTCAAGGAGGGTGCCGAGGTTGACCTGGTCCGCCTGCGGCCCACGACCCGGGGCGCGTACCTCCGCCTGGCGGCGGCGGCCGGGCAGACGTTCAACCAGCGCACCGATCGGAGCCACTAGTGCGCCATGTCGCCGACGATCCCGGGCTGAACTGGGATCTGGGCCCGCCGCCGAACGCTCGGCGCCGGATGATCATCGTGGTCGTCTCGATCGTGGGGGCGATCCTGCTGGCGGCCGCGGCATGGCAGCTCCTGCGATCCGAACCCGAAACCGTGAGCGCCTCCGTACCCGTCGGGAACGCCGGGGACACCGTCATGCTCGCCCCGCCCTCCGGTTACGAGGGCGCGGCCGGCTACCCCGTCGGATTCCCCCGCAGCGAGGTGGGCGCGATCTCGGCCGCCGCCGCCGCGCTGGAGGCGGCGTGGACCCTGGACTCCGCACAGGCCGAGCAGGCGGCGCTGCTGTACGCGCCACCCGAGCAGCACGACGCGGCACGGGCCGGCGCCCGCGAGGCCGTCGCCGGATGGCGCGAGATCCTCGGCCTTCCCAAGGACGGGGCGCTACCCGACGGCGCCGCCATGCGGACACGGACGGTCGGCGTCCAGTGGAAACCCCGCGGCCAGGATCAGACGCAGGTCTCGGTCCTGGTCCAGGTGACCGCCACCCGGGGCGTCGGGGACACCGAACCGACCTTCTCCAACTCGTACGCCATCAGCCTGCTCATGCGCTGGCAGCCCGGCATGCGCGGCGCGAACCAGGGGGACTGGGTCAACATCCCCGACCCCCTGGCAGCCTCCGTGCCGCCGGTCGCCCTGCCGGGCACCCCCGAATTCACCACCGCCGGCTGGAGACCCATCTCCGGCCCAAAGCCCACCTCATAGATCCAGGAAGAGCCATCAATGCCCCCACGTAGCTCGTCCCGGCGAGTCAGCTTACTCTCCGGCCTACTGCTGGCCGCGGTATCCGCGACGACAAGCGCGGTCATCGCCCAGCCGTGGGCCGCCGTGGCGGATCCCGGCGTGAGCACCACCTCAGGCCCGATCCAGGAGGCGCTCCCCCAGCAGGAGGCCGTCTCCGAGGTCGTGATCCCCTCCGTCCAGAGGGAGAGCTCCCCGCCCACCCAGACGAGACAATCCCGCACCACCGAGGCCCCCGTGGCCCAGAGGGAGAGCCCTCCACCCACCCAGACGGGACAATCCCGCACCACCGAGGCCCCCGTGGCCCAGAGGGAGAGCCCCTCACCCACCCAGACGGGACAATCCCGCACCACCGAGGAGAAGCCGGCGGAGGAGCCCAGGAGTTCCACCGCCGAGACCGCGCCGGTCTCCCGTAACAGCCCCGGTACGAGGAACGCCGCGCCCGCCCCACAGGAGGAGGTCCCCGCCGGGGAGACCACGGCGGCTCGGCAACCCGCACGGACCGGGACCACCGCATCGGCGGACCCGGCGCCCTCCAGGACGCGTCCGACCGAGGAACCACCCGCGAACACCACCACGCGCACCACCGCGCCGACGACGCCCCCGAAGCCCACCCAGACGCCACCAAAGAGCAGCCAGCCCACCAGGCCTCCTGGGGGCACCGAGCCGCCGTCCGCGACGCCGGCACCCTCCGGCACCCCCGCGCCGAAGCCGAGTGAGACGGCCACCGGCCCGGCCGCGACCCCGCCGGCCACCACGGCACCGGCCGGCACCCCCAGTCCCACGAGGCCGACACTCCCGACGTTCCCGAAGCCGACATCGATCCCGAAGCCGACACTCCCGAAGCCGACGTCGATCCCGAAGCCGACACTCCCGAAGCCGACGTCGATCCCGCCGAAGGCGACGCCGACGCCCTCGGCGAGTCAGCCCACCATCCCCACCATCCCCACCACGCCACCGCGCACCGGCGCGCCGAGCCAGGCGTCGCACACGCCACAGCCCGCCCCCGCGCAGACCGGCGTCTACGAGCCCACCCTGCTGAGCGAGTGGGTCCGTGACAACCAGCCCCAGGCGGTGGACTCCTCCCCACGGACCGTCGTGCCGCCGCCCTCGTTCAAGCGCTCCGCCTCGGAGGTGTGCGACCCCGCCGACATCGCCTCGTGCTGGAGCCTCGCGCCCTGGCGGAGCCGTACCGCGGAGTCTCCTGACGCCCTGCCGGTCTCGAACCAGGGATCGTCGTCGTCGAACACGCCCCGCTGGGTGTTCGCACCGCCACCCCAGTCCGCCCAGCCGCTGTCAAGCCCGAAGAGGACGGCGGCCCCCAGCCCGACGACCGTCGGCTGCTGGAGCTTCAGTCCCTCCAAACTCTGCGCCAGATCCTGGGAGGAGTAATCATGATCACCAGATCCCACGTGCGGGTAGCCGTACTCAGCATGGTGGCCGCGCTGGCGGTGAGCACTCTCAGCGCGGCCCAGGGAGAGGTGGTCAAGGCGGCGCCCTGCGCCCCCGCCACAACCGGCGAGGCCAGCGCCGCGCAAGCCCTCAACTGGGGCACACCGTCCTGGTGCGCGGAGTTCGACGACTACCTCAACGAGTCCGACTGGGTGTTCTACGACTCGGCCGGGCACGCGGGTAACGGCCGCCGCTCTCCGCAGCAGCTCTACCTCGGCAACGGGGCGCTCTACCTGTACGGCCGTGAGGACGGGACCACGGCCGGGCTGGCCGCCCGTCACGACCAGGCCTACGGGCGCTGGGAGACCCGCATCCGCCTGTACCCGGGCGCCGGGTCGTACCATCCCGTCGCCCTGCTGTGGCCGAAGGACGGCGGCGGCAACGTGCAGAGCTCCACCGGCGAGGAGGTGGACTTCCTGGAGGTCATCGACGACCCGAACAGGCAGCGGCCGAACTTCTTCCTGCACACCCCGCAGGGACAGGAGCAGGCCCACGCCAACATCGACATGACCACCTGGCACACCTACGCGGTGGAGATCACCCCCAACAGCGTCGTCGGCTACATCGACGGGCAGGAGTGGTTCCGCTCCGGCAACGCCACCCGCAGTTCGATGTCGGTCTGCCTGCAGCTGGACTGGTTCCCGGGCCAGGGCAGCTCGGGAGAGGCGTGGATGGAGGTGGACTGGCTCCGCATCTACCCGTCCGGGACGGGCGTCGCGGGCTGACCCCATCTCGGTAGGGCGGGAGGGCGCGGGACATGGGTCCCGCGCCCTCCTCACGTTCCCGGACAGGCTGCTCCGGGACCGGCTGGTTCCGCGGGGAAACGGACGGCCGGAAGGTGCTCAGGCGAGCTGGGCGCCCTGCAGCCCGGCGTAGACGCCGCGCAACCGCATCAGCTCGTCGTGAGTGCCCATCTCCTGGATCCCGCCGTCGCGCATGACCACGATGCGGTCGGCGCCGCGGATGGTCGACAGCCGGTGAGCGACGACAAGGACCGTGCGCCCGGCGACCAGGCGGGTCAACGCCTCCTGGATGAGCGCCTCCGAGCGGGTGTCCAGGGCGGAGGTGGCCTCGTCCAGGATCAGCACACGCGGGTCGCGGATCAGGGCGCGGGCGATGGCCAGACGCTGGCGCTGGCCGCCCGACAGACGGGCGCCCCGCTCTCCGACGACCGTGTCGAGGCCGGCGGGGAGCCGGTCGATGAACTCCAGCGCGTTGGCGTCCTGGAGCGCCTGCCGCACCCTGTCGGAGGGGACGTCGGCCATGCCGTAGGTGATGTTCTCCCTGATGCTGCCCTCGAACAGGATCGACTCCTGCGGTACGACGGACAGGAACCTGCGGTAGGTCCGCAGGTCCAGTGTCTCCATGTCATGCCCGTCCAGCAGGATCCGGCCGGAGGTGGGACGCACGAAGCCGATGACGAGATTGAGCACCGTCGACTTGCCCGCTCCCGAGGGGCCGACCAGCGCGATCGTCTCTCCGGGGGTCACCGTGAGGTTGAACCCGGTGACCGCGGTGCCCTCGCCGTAGGAGAACTCGACGTCGCGGAACTCGATCTCGCCGCCGACGGAGACGACCTGCTCCTTGCCCGCGTTGTGCTCCAGGTCGGGCGCCTGGAGCACCTCACCGATGGATCGTACGGAGGCCAGCCCTTTGCTGATCACCGGGGTGAGGCTGAGCAGGGAGGTGACGGCGGAGGTGAGGGTGGCGAAGAAGGTGGTGAGCATGACCACGTCGCCCGCGGTGATGGGGATGACCTGGTAGTAGGCGACGAGCGCGGAGCCGGCGAGGAAGGCGACACCGAGCATGTTGAGCAGGATCCAGGCCAGCGCGCCGAAACTGCCGTTGAGCAGGTCCAGCCGGAGCCCCTTGCGCAGCACCTTGGTCAGCGTGCCGTCGACGCGGTGCAGGGCGTCCTGTTCCAGGCCGTGCGCGCGGGTGATCGGGATGAGCGTGGTCATCTCGCTGACCCGGGTGGACAGTTGCTCGACCTCGCGGCGGAAGCTCTCGTTGTCGTCGCGCAGCCGGGTGCGCATCCGCATCACGAGCAGCGCGGCGGCGGGTACCACCACCAGGAAGACCGGCATCGCGGCGGGCACCCGCACGGCGATCACCACCAGGCCCCCGGCCAGCATGGTGAGCGCGGACAGGCCCATGTCCGCCGCCTGCTGGCTGGTCTGCTCCACGCTCTCGACGTCCCGGATGACCTTGGTCTGGAGTACGGCGGCGCTGACCCGCGAGTGGTAGCCGATGGAGAGCTGCTGCATGCGGCGGCAGAGCGCGGAGCGCAGGTCCGTCCCCATCCGGCGGATGGCTCCGTGCAGGCAGCGGACGTAGAGCAGGTGGAGGGGATAGTTGAGGAGCAGCAGGACGAGCAGCACGCCCGCGTTGACCCACAGATGCGCGATCGGGCCGTGACCGACCACGATGTCGACGACATTGGCCGTGATCAGCGGCAGCAGCCAGGTGGGGCTGTGCTTGAAGAGGAAGGCGAAGACCGCCACGAGCAGCCTGAGGCGGTCCTCCCGGAAGAGATAGGCGAGCGTACGCATTGGATGCTCACCGCGGTAGCGATGATCGAGAGCGCCAACCACAAATCCCCCAAATAGTGGTAGATCTCCGGTCAATCCTCTCGTATCGAAATTTCGGCCGCGTGACAAGCCCGCGCGTGCCGCCGCCGGACCCCCCGCCCGTCGCGAGCCGTTCAGTCCCTCGCTGCGGGAAGCCTCATCTCCAGGAGCTGACCGGGCCAGTCGCCGACCTTGAAACTCTCGGTCCTGGTGAAGCCCTGGCTCTCGTAGTACGCCACCAGGCGACCGTCGTCGCCGCCGTAGCAGTCGACCCGCAGCAGCGCGACCTCCCGCTCGACGGCCTCGGCCCTGGCACGCTCCAGCAGGGCCGAGCCGACCCCGCGACCGTGGAACCGCTGGTCGATGACCAGCCCCTGGACGTACAGCTCGGGCTCGGAGGCGGGGGTGACGTAGGGCATCGCGGACCCCACGACCAGGCATCCCGCGGGCCGGCCGTCGAGTTCGGCGACGCGCATCCCGCCGGACGTCGCCCATGAGGTGACACTCTCCACACGGGCCGCGTCAGTCGAGAACGGTTCGCTGCCCCACTGGCCGGTGCGCCCCTGGGAGGTCAGCCACGCCACCGCGCTGTCGAACATCGCCAGGACAGCCGGTACGTCGCCGAGGTGCCCGTCACGGATAATCACCGGCGGATCGTAACAGGACATGCACCCCTATACGGGATATGCCGCGTAAAGAACCTCACCGCGCCGGAAGATCAGTACACTCGGCGACGGCCGGAGTACGGCTCCTTGGTCACGAGCGCATGCCGTGGCCCCTTCCCCCCCGGGAGTCACGTGAGCAGCGGAGTGATCGGCGCGTTCCCCGAGCCGCCCCCGGTTCCACCCGGTCGGCGCTCGTTCCGCCCTGGTCGCAGGTGGCTGTGGTGGTTGGTGGCCGCCGTCACCGCCGTGCTGCTCGTGGCGGGCGGGACCGTGGCCGGCGCGTACGTCAAGCTGACCGGCAACGTCAAGCACGTCGAGGTCACCGCGGAGGACCTCGGACGCCGACCGGCCAAGGTCGCGACCAGTGCGATGAACGTCCTGATCGTCGGCTCGGACCAGCGAAACGGCAAGAACGCGAGGTACGGCCGGGTCGCGGGCGAGCGGACCGACACGATCATGCTCGCGCACATCTCGCCGAAGCGGGACAACGCGATGGTCATCAGTTTCCCGCGCGACTCGATGGTCCAGCTCCCCGCCTGCCGGGCCAGGCAGGGGCTGCCAGGGCAGCGGCCGCACCTGGGCATGATCAACGAGTCGTTCAACTCCGGCGGCATCACCTGCACCTGGAAGACCGTCGAATCGCTCACCGGCATCCACATCGACCACTTCGTGAAGGTCGACTTCACCGGTTTCAAGGACATGGTCGACGCGGTCGGTGGCGTGGAGATCTGCGTGCCCGAGGCGATCGACGACAAGAAGGCCCTGCTCCACCTGTCCGCCGGACGTCAGAACCTCGGGGGTGAGCAGGCCCTGGGCTACGTACGGGCCCGCTACAGCCTGGGCGACGGATCGGACATCGGGCGCATCCAGCGCCAGCAGATGTTCATCGCCTCCATGGTCAAGAAGGTCATGAGCGGTGAGACGCTCACCGACCCGGCCCGGCTCTTCGGCTTCCTGGACGCGGCGACGAAATCGGTCACCACCGATCCCGGCCTCACCCCGGGCGTCATGAAGGACCTGGCCACCAGCGCCGAGGGGCTCGCCGCCGGGCAGATCCACTTCATCACCACCCCGTGGCGCTACTCGCTGGTCCACCCGGGCCGGGTGGAGTGGGTCGAGCCGCAGAGCGGCAGGCTGTTCCGTATCGTCGCGACGGACCGGGCGATCGCCGGCTCCGGGGTCAGGGGCGGCCAGTCCAGGGTGCCCCGATCGAAGATCCAGATAGAGGTGCGCAACGGAACCATGCGGTCCGGCCTGGCCACCGGAGTGGCGGTCCAGTTGGAGGAGCGGGGCTATCACGTCGCCAGGATCGGCGACGCCCTGCGCAAGCCGTACCCGGCGACCACGATCGCCTACTCGCCGAACGGCACCGCCAAGGCGCCCACCCTCAGCCGAGACCTGATCGCCTCCACCCCCAAGCCCGTCTCCTGGGCGACCACGGGAAGGCTCATCCTGACGATCGGTGACGACTGGAAAGGCCTGAAGCCGCTTCCCCGCAACGACAACGAGAGCCTGAAGGGTTTCGACGCGACCCACGACTCGTGCACCGGCGCCTGACCGCTCCCGTCAGATGGACTTCGAGGCGAGCCGTACGGGAGGGACGCCGGGCAGGCCATGATCGACCGGCTGCCATCGGGATGCCGCGAAGGCCCCGGCGGCTTCCTCCCGATCCCGCCTGAGCTGGAAGCCATTTCCCCTCACCATCAAATGAGCATAAAAACTTGACCCGGCTTTGCTGTCTGATTAATACCAATAACCTATAAATAGTCCTAAGTATGCATTTATAGGAGTAAAGACCCTTTCGAGGGGGAACGTCGGCATTGCGATATCCACGTTCGATCCAGGGCCGCATGACCCTCACCGCGCTCGTCCTGTTCATGCTGGTGCTGGGGATCGGCATGTTCGCCATACAGGATGTCGTGCGGGACAAAGTGTTGACCGACGCCACCGACGCGGTGGCCGAGGCCGCCGGGAAGGCGGTCCAGAGCGTCGAGAACGGGCCCGCGAACGCCGTCGTCCTTCCCACCAGCCACATCTCCCTCATCCAGGTCGTCGCGGCCGACGGCCGGGTGGTCGCCGCCAGCCCCGCCATGAAGGGGAAGCCCAGGATCAGCGAAACACTCCCTACCGACGGCGACCTCCGGGTGAACGGGACGTCCTGCATGACCTTCCCCACGGGGCGGCAGACGTGCTACATCATCGTGGGCTTCCGGATCGATCACTCCCCCTACGGCAAGGTGATGGTCTACGCGGCGGCACCGGAACCCCAACTGCTCCGTACCAACGTCCTGGAGATCTCACTGGCGCTTTTCGGCTCCGTGCTCCTCGCGCTGCTCGGCTGGGGCACCTGGCAGCTCGCCGGTCGCACCCTGAAACCGGTGGCGCGGATCCGCGCCAAGATGGCCGAGATCACCGCCACCGACCTCAGCCGCCGGATGCCCGTACCCGATTCCGAGGACGAGGTGGCGCAGCTCACCAAGACCGTCAACGCGACCCTCGAGAGACTGGAGCGGGCTGTGGAGCACCAGCGCCGCTTCGCCTCCGACGCCTCCCACGAGCTGCGCACCCCGCTGACCGGGCTGCGCACCAAACTCGAACTGGCGATCTCCGATCCCGACGCGGAGGATTCGCACACGACCATGCGCTCCGTGCTGGCGGACGCAGAACGGCTCCAGGCCATCATCGACGACCTTCTGCTGCTCACCCGCCTCGACGCCGGCGTGCAGAGTACATCGGAGCAGATCAACCTCTCCGAGCTGGTCACCGCCGAGGTGGAGCGGTGGCCCCACCGGCACGAGGTGCTGTTGAAGCTCGCTCCCGACGTCGTGGTGCGAGGCAACCGGCTCCAGCTGACCCGGCTGCTGACCAATCTGCTCACCAACGCCGACCGGCACGCGACGAAGGAGATACAGGTCCGGGTCGGAATCGAACGGGACGAGGCCGTGATGGAGGTCATCGACGACGGGCTCGGCATCCCGGCCGGGGAGCATGAGCGGATCTTCCAGCGGTTCACCCGCCTGGATTCGGCGCGCAGCCGCGACGCCGGGGGAACCGGCCTGGGCCTGCCCATCGCCAGGGACATCGCCCTGGCGCACCAGGGCAGGCTCTGTGCCACCGACCGCGCCACCGGCAACGGCGCCCGAATCGTCCTCTGCCTCCCGCTGTCGACCGCCACACGCCGCTGAGGGATCCCTCCGACGGGTTGGCGGAGAGACCACCCTGATGATCACGAGGTCCGGCCCCTGCGGAGATGGCCCGTATCCGTCATATGTGAGAATCAGGCCATGCACAGGGTCGTCATGTTCGCCATGGACGGTGTGATCCCCTTCGAGCTGGGCATCCCGCCGCGCATCTTCGGTATCGCCAGGAGCCCCGAGGGCGAGCGGCTCTACGAGGTGCTCACCTGCACCGTCGACGGCGCCCCGGTACGCACCGACGCCGACTTCTCGATCGCGGTGGACCACGGAGCCGAGGCCCTGGCCGGCGCGGACACCGTGGTGATCCCCGCCACCCACGCGCTCGGCCCCGTCTCCACCGAGGGACGGCTCACCAGGCCCATGGCCGACGCGATCGCGCTCATCCGGCCGGGCACCCGCCTGGTCTCGATCTGCACCGCCGCCTACGTGCTCGGGGCGGCCGGACTGCTCGACGGCCGCCCCGCGACCACCCACTGGAGCCACACCGAGCACTTCCAGAAGCTGTTTCCCCGGGTCAGGGTCAACCCGGACGTACTGTTCGTGGACGACGGGGATGTGCTCACCTCCGCCGGAGTGGCCGCGGGGATCGACCTCTGCCTGCACATCGTCCGGCGCGACCACGGCACCGAGGTGGCCAACCGGGTGGCCAGGCGATGCGTCGTGCCGCCGTGGCGCGACGGCGGCCAGGCCCAGTTCATCGAGCGCCCGCTTCCCGCGCCGACCGCCGCGACCACCGCGGCGACCAGGGCCTGGGCGCTGGAACGGCTGCACAAGCCGCTCCCCCTCAGCGAGCTGGCCGCCCACGCCCGGATGAGCCGCCGTACCTTCACCCGGCGCTTCCGCGACGAGGTGGGCCTCAGCCCCGGACAGTGGCTCATCCTGCAGCGGGTGGAGCTGGCCCGGCAGCTCCTGGAGAGCAGCGACCTGCCGGTGGACGGCATCGCCCTGCGGGCCGGGTTCGGCACCGCGGCCTCGCTCCGCCAGCACCTGCAGGTGGCCGTCGGCGTCTCGCCGTTGGCCTACCGCCGCACGTTCCGGCCCGTGGAGGCCGCACCGGGTCCGGAGCCGTCACCGGCTGCGTGACCACTCCTCCTGCAGACGGGCCGCCGCCTTCTCCGGGGTGATCCTGCCGTGGGCGACATCGAGGATCACATCGCCCTCCGCACGCTCCAGGAACACCTCGTCGGGGACGTTCAGCGAGCCGCCGCCCCGGATGAGTTCCTGGAGCGCGGCGTAGCCGTCCTTACCCTCCGGGGTGGCGAAGACCGACGATTCCACCTTGAAGTCCGCAGCCGCGGGGGCCATCGTCAGGTCTCCGGCCCAGCTGGAGACACCGTCGCCCACGGTCAGGAATTCGATCAGCGTGGCCGCCTCGGCCACGTGCCCGGACTTCCTGGGGACGGCCAGGCCCACCTCGGCCGTGCTACGGACGGCCGGCCTGGCGCCCGGCAGGACGGTGGGGAAGGGACCGGCGCCGATCTTCTTGACGGAGAACTTGCCGGTCCTGCGGTAGGACGTGGCCAGCATCGAGCTCTGGCCTGAGCCGTCCACCAGGAACAGCGCCTTGCCGGAGCGGAAGAGCTCGGCCGGGCCGTCGCCCCTGAGGGCCAGCGTGGACCTCGCCAGCATGCCCCTGTCGAACATCGCCCCATAGGCGGTCAGGGCCGAGACCATCTCGGCGCTCTTCCACGACTTTCCGCCGGCCAGCAGGTCGTCGGAGAGGGTCGGGTCGGTCTGGCCGGCGATGGTGAACAGCAGTTCCTCCTGCCGGCGCGGCTCGCCGGAGAAGACGATCGGCTGGAGGTCGGGGATCTCCTTCCTGACCCGCATGACGATGGATTCGAGATCGGCGACCGTCTTGGGGAAGGACTCCCCGAGCTCGGACAGGAGAGCCGCGTCGTAGTACATGACCGCGCCGGCGGTGGATCCCATCGGGACCGAGTAGAGCGTGCCGTCCTTGGTGACCTGCTCCGTCTGCTTGACCGCGACCGGGTCGAGTTCCCCGAGCAGGTCGCCGGAGACCTCGTCCTTCCAGTCGGCGACCGGACGGAGCCGGTTCTTGACCGCGCCGGTCATGGTCGGGATGTGGATCCCGACGACGTCGAGCGCCTCGCCGCCGTCGAGTGCCTTGGGCAGCCGCTTGCGGTAGTCGGCCTCACCGAAGGTGCGCAGGTCGACCTTGATGCCGGGATTCGCCTCCTCGAAGGCGGCGAGCGCCGCCTTCAGCCCGGCCTCGGGCGGGGAGAAGGTCCAGTACTTCAGGGTGACGGGCCCCGCGGGCTTCTCGGCCGGCTTCTCCGTCGGTTTCTCCGTGGGCTTGGAAACGGACTGCTCGGCCGGTTTCCCGCCCTCGGCCGCCCCGCCGGCACCGCAGGCGGTCAGCCCCAGGACGAGGGCGGCGGTCATGGCGAACACGCGAGCTGTACCACGCATGCATACCTCCAAAAGGATCACGGTGCGGGTGACGGTGTTCAGCCCGGCGAGTCCGATCACGGTGTAGATCGTGAAAAAAGATCTTATGTGCTCATCTGCCGCGACGACGGCCGCTAAAACCCCGCCGCGCCCCTCAACCCTGCCGTGAACCGCGCGGCGAACCCCGGCGACAACCGGCTCTCAGCCCTCGACGATCTCGTGACGGAGGTGCTCGCGACTGAGGTCGAGGAGCATCCTGACGTGGGCGTCGGCGAGACGGTAGTAGATCATCCGGCCGGACCGGCGATTGGCCACGATGCCCGCCGTCCGCAGCAGCCTCAGGGCGTGCGACACGGCGGTGTCGCTGACCTCGACGGTCTCGGCGAGATCGCAGACGCACAGCTCACCGGCCTCGAGCAGCGCGTACAGCAGTTGCGCACGGGTCTGGTCGCCCAGCAGCCTGAACAGGTCGGCGAGCCGGGCCGCCTCGCTCGGGGTGACAAGGCGATCCCGTGTCGCCGCCACCCTGGCCTCGTCGGGCTCCACGGTCACGCACGCGTCCAGACCGGCGACGACTTCCATGGGCGAACTCCTGAACAGATACTCAAATGATAACGACTATCGTACCAAGTCGCCCGGACGGCGGCGGGTCCCGCGAGCCCGGCGGGACGGTCAGTCCGGCTTGGCGCTCAGTGGCCGGGCGATGTCCTCCAGGCTCCTGCCCTCGGCCTTGACCCCGAGGAAGAGCTCCACCAGCCCTGCGATGATCATGAGGGTCGCGCCGATACAGAAGGCCAGCGCCGTGTCACCGGGTCTGCCGCTCTTGACCAGGTTGGCGAAGACCAGCGGTCCGGACACGCCACCGGCGAAGGTGCCGATCGCGTAGAAGAACGCGATCGCCATGGCCCGGGTCTCCATCGGGAAGATCTCGCTGACCGTCAGGTAGGCCGCGCTCGCCCCGGCGGAGGCGAAGAAGAGCACGACGCACCAGCAGGCGGTGAGCGTGACCGCGGTCAGCACCCCCTGGTCGAACAGCCAGGCCGTGCCGAGAAGGAGCACCCCGGACCCGATGTAGGTGCCGGAGATCATGGGGATGCGGCCGACCGTGTCGAACAACCGCCCGAGCAGGAGCGGGCCGAGGAAGTTGCCGACCGCGATGACCGCGAAGTAGTAGCCGGTGTGGGTGACGATGCCGAAGAAGGTCGACAGGATCTGTGCGTACCCGAAGGTGATGGCGTTGTAGAGGAACGCCTGACCGATGAAGAGCGCCAGGCCGAGGACCGTGCGCTTGGGGTAGCGGGCGACCATGGTGTGCGCGATCCGCCCGAAGCCGATCGACGTGCGCTGGTGGATGGTCATCGACCGCGAGGGCTCGTCGAGCGGGACGCCCTCCTCGCGCTCGATCCGCTTCTCCACCTCGTCGACCAGCCTCTCGGCCTCCCGGTCGCGGCCGTGGATGAACAGCCAGCGAGGGCTCTCCGGCACGTGTCTGCGGACCAGCAGGATGGCCAGGCCGAGCACCACCCCCATCCCGAAGGCGACACGCCAGCCGATGTTCAGCGGGAGGTTGTCGAGCAGCGGCACGGTCAGCAGCGCGCCTCCGGCGGCGCCGAGCCAGTAGCTGCCGTTGATGATGATGTCGATCCTGCCGCGATGGCGGCTCGGGATGAGCTCGTCGATGGCCGAGTTGACGGCCGCGTACTCGCCGCCGATGCCGAAACCGGTCAGGAACCGGAACAGGAAGAACCACCAGACGGAGAAGGAGAACGCCGTCGCGGCGGTGGCGACCAGGTAGACGGCCATCGTGATGATGAACATCTTCTTCCGGCCGAACCTGTCGGTGAGCCAGCCGAAGAACAGCGCCCCGAGACACGCCCCCGCCACGTAGAGGGCCGCGGCCTGCCCTGCGACCTGGGCCTGGGTGATCGCCAGGCCGCTGCCCTCCTTGGCCAGCTGGGCGGAGAGGTTTCCGATGATCGTCACTTCGAGGCCGTCGAGGATCCAGACGGTGCCGAGGCCGACGACGATCATCCAGTGCCATCGTGACCACGGCAGCCGGTCCAACCTCGCGGGGACCTTCGTGGTCACGGTCCCCGTCTGAACGTCGCTCACGACAGGAGCGGTTACCCCCGCATAACCGGCTTATGCCGGTGTGAGACGCGCCGCTTCATTGGTCCTCAGCTGCGCGATCAGGACAAACCCCCACCTTTTCGATACATTGCGCGAGCATGGGGACATGGGGAGACTTAATCCTGTTTAGGGAGATCAATGAAAGCCCGGATCACGGGCGTCGCGACGTATCTGCCGGAACGGACCATGTCCAGCGCGGATGTGGAGCGGCGGATCGAGGGCTACGTGCCCTACGGAGGCGTCGTCGAGAGGCTGACGGGAATCCGACGGCGCCATGTGGCCCGCGATGACCAGCAGGCCTCGGACCTGGCCGCCGAGGCGGCCCGCGGCCTCGACCACTCAGACGTCGACCTGCTCGTCTTCGCGTCGGCCTCGCAGGACATGGTCGAGCCCGCCACCGCGCACATCGTGGCGGCCAAGCTGGGACTCTCCTGCCCGGTGTTCGACGTCAAGAACGCCTGCAACAGCATGCTCAACGGGATCCAGATCGCCGAGGCGCTGATCCTGTCCGGGGCGCACCGCAAGGTACTGGTCTGCTCGGGCGAGATCCCCTCACGGGCGATCCGCTGGCAGGTCAGGGATCGCGCGCAGTTCGTCGACTCCTTCGCGGGCTACACGATGTCGGACACCGGAGCCGCGGTCATGGTCGCCGCCGATATGGAACGCGGCATTTTCTACCGCGACTTCGCGGCCGACTCCACGGCGTGGGCGATCGGCACCCTGCCGGGAGGCGGTTCGGCGCATCCTCGCGACCCCGAATACTCCTACTTCCGCGGCGACGGGCGCAGGTTGAAGGAGGCGTTCGAGATGATCGGCCCGGACATCTTCCTCAACGCGCTCAAGCGCACCGGCCTGACCTGGGACGACTTCGCCATCGTGGCGGTACATCAGGTAGCACTGCCCTACCTGCGCTTCCTGGCCCAGGTGCTCGGCATCCCCGCCGACAGGCTCGTGGTCAGCCTGCCCGAGCACGGCAACTGCGCCTCGACCACGCTGCCGCTCCAGCTCGCGCTGGGCGGCTGGCGGCCTGGCGACCGGGTGGCGCTGCTCGGGCTGGGCGGCGGGATCAGTACCGGCGTGATCCTGGCGGAGATGTGATGGACCTCTGGGTGATCATCCCTGCCTACAACGAGGCCCACGGCATCGAGGCGACGCTGAGGGCGCTGGCCGAGCAGGACGACCGGGACTTCACACTGCTCGTGGTGGACAACGCGAGCACCGACGGCACCGCCGAGATCGTCCGGCGGCACGGTGTCCAGGTGGTCGTCGAGACCCGGAAGGGCACGGGCGCCGCCTCCGACACCGGCATGCGCCACGCCATCGCGCACGGGGCGACCCACCTGGCCAGGACCGACGCCGACTGCCTGCCCCGCCCCGACTGGGTGCGCAACATCCGGCGGGCCTTCGGCGACGGACTGGAGATGGTCGGCGGCCAGCTGCGCCCCCGGACCGACGAGTTCCGGCTGAAGTTCTGGGAGCGGCACCTCATCCCGTTCGTGGTGGAGGTGGCGGCCGCCTTCGGGCGCTTTCGGCCCGGCAACAGGGACCCGCGCTACCTGGGGCCGTACGTGATGATGCCCGGCGCCACCCTGGCCATCACCGCGGAGCTCTACGACCGCGCGGGCGGTTTCCCCAGGACCGCGATCGAGGAGGTCCACGAGGACCGCGCCCTGGTCAACCGGGTGCGCATGCTCACCGCCGCGTACGGCTCGCGCCGCGACGTGGTGGTCTTCGGCTCCGTGCGCAGGCTCAGGGCGTACGGCCTCGCGGGCACCCTCGCCTGGTATGCCGACCACCACTACCGCCCAGAAGTGATCGACGTCCGGTGAACCACGAGACGCGGCTCTACCTGGCCGCGCATCCCTTCGCCTACCCGCTCCTGCGGCTGCTGGCCAGACTCGGGCCCGTGGTGCGGGTTCCCGGGCTGGGCGTCGTGGTCAACGACGCCGCCGTCGCGCGGGCCGTGCTGATGGACGAGCGGTTCCGCAAGGACGGTCCCGGATCGCCCGGCGACCTGTGGACGCCCGTGCTCGGCCCCTCCGTGCTGCTCAACATGGAGGGAGCGGGCCACCTCGCGCTGCGCAGGAAGCTGATGCCGCTGTTCACCCCCGGATACGTCTCGGCGCTGGTGGACGACGTGCTCCGCGGGCCGCTCGACGACCTCTCGGCGCGGCTGGGACGCGGCGAGGCGGTCGACCTGGTGGACGCCATGCGGCTGATGGCCGGAGCGGTGATCTGCCGGGTGATCGGGCTGGGCGAGGTCTCCGAGGCTCGGGCCAGGGAGCTGTTCGCGGACGGGGAGCGGGTCGTCTCGATGGTCTCGCTCCGCTCGCGGCGGCTGTCGGATCGGCAGGTGGCGGCCGCCCGGCAGGTGCTGGACCGGATCGGGGACATCGCGCAGGCCGCCTATGAGGCCGCCGACGAGTCCACGGTGATGGGCCGGATGCGGGCACAGGGGCTCTCGCCCGCCGAGGCCAGGGGAGCGGCCGGGGCGTTCTTCCTGACCGGTACCGAGACGGTCGCCACGTTCGTCCCCCGGCTCTTCGCCCTCCTGCACGACCACCGGACCCCGGTGGACGACCTGGACCGGATCATCGAGGAGGCCATGCGGGTCACCACGCCGACCCCGCTGATGCTCCGCTCGGTGTCCACCGCCGCGCGCGTCGGCAAGGCCGCGGTGCGCCCCGGTGACCGGGTGCTGATCGTCACCCACAACTGCGCCAGGGCGTACGGCCCGTTCGATCCCTCCCGCCCTCACCCGCCCGAGCTGCGCAGGCTCTGGTTCGGCGCGGGCCCGCACTTCTGCATCGGCTACCCGCTGGCCCTGGCGGAGATCCGGGCGGTGGCCTCCGTCCTGCTCTCCCACCGGGTACGCGTCCTGCGACGGCGCGCGGCCAGGGGGGTCCTCATTCCCACCTACGAGCACCTGTGGGTCGGTGCCACATGAACGACATCATCAACGGGATCATGACCATCGCCGGGCGGGAGCCGGGACGGACCGCCATCGTCGACGGCCGAGGCCGCGAGATCACCTACGGTGAGCTCGCCCGCCGGGTGTCGGCGGTCCGCGACGCGATGGGCGGGCCGTCACCTGAGAACGGGATGCGGCCCGGGGACGGGGTGCTGTTCGCGGTGCGGCCCGGGGTGGACGCGGTGACGCTGGCGCTGGGGGCGGTCGCGGCGGGCGGGACGCTCGTCCTCGCGGACCCCGGGCTGGCGCCCGACGTGCTCGCGGCCCGCATGGCCGCGACCCGGCCCGCGTGGGTGATCAGCGAGTCCCTGCTCTACACGCTGAGCGGCCCGCTCAGGAGCCTGGCCCGCCGCCGCGGCCTGCTCCTGCCGAACCTCGCCGATCCGCTTCCCGGCCGGCCCGTCCGCCACCTGTACACCGGCCCGTGGCTGCCGGGGGTTCCCCGAGGGGCGCTACGGCTGTCTGGGATCCTCCGATCACCGTCCGGCCCGTCCGGGCCGCGGGCGTACCGATCCGACCCGGACCAGCCGGCGGCGGTGATCTTCACCTCCGGGACCACGGCACGCCCGCGAGGGGTGGTGCACACCCGAAGGTCGCTCGCGACCGGGCTGGAGATGTTCAGAAGCGTGTTCCCGCTCGGCCCCGGCGACATCGTGCACACCGACCAGCTGATGCTCGGCCTCCCCGCCCTGCTGGCCGGGGCGACCTGGTCACTGCCCGGAGGCGGGGACCTCGCCGCCGAGCTGGCCGCGAGGCGGGCCACCCACACCTTCGCCGTGCCGGTGCACCTGGACAGGCTGCTGCGCCAGACCCCCAGACTTCCCGGAACCCTCCGCTACCTCCTGCTCGGCGCCGCCCCCGCCCCGCCGGGCGTGCTCCGGCGCGCGATCGAGGCCGGCCCCGAGGTGCTGTCCGTCTACGCGATGACCGAGGCGCTCCCCATCGCCATCGCGTCGGCGCGGGAGAAGCTGGCCCAGGCCGAGGGGGACCTGCTCGGGGCACCGCTGCCCGGTGTCGGCGTCCGGATCGCCGAGGACGGTGAGCTGTTCGTCTCGGGGCCCCACCTCGCGCGGTGCTACCTCGGTGAGGAGCCGTTGCGCGAGATCGCCACCGGCGACCTGGTCCGGCTCGACGCCGGCCGGCTGGTACTGCTCGGCCGGAAGAAGGACATGATCCTCCGCGACGGCGTCAACATCTATCCGGGCCTGTACGAGTCCGGCATCGCGGCGCTGCCCGGGGTGGCCGAGGCCGCGATCGTCGGACTCGCCGACCCCGACACCGGGGACGAGGAGGTCGTGCTGGCCGTCGTGCCCACCGACGGCTACGACGAGGGCCTGCTGCGCGGGGCACTCCCCGAAATCGTGGACTCGGCGGCCCTGCCCGACCGGATCGAGCCGCTCGACGCCTTTCCCCGCTCGGGGCGGGCCGACAAGCTCGACCGGGCCGCCCTGCGGGATCTGGTCGCCCGCCGTGACTGAGCATCGGAACCGCCCGCATCGGGCCGGCACCGATCCCGGGCCGGGCGGCAGGGCGTTGCGGGTCGCGGTGACGGGGGCCTCGGGGTTCGTGGGAGGCGCGGTCTGCCGGGCGGCCGTGGCGGAGGGCTGGACGGTGTTCGCCTTCGGCAGGCGGTCCGGAGTGGACGGCGGGCACGTCGGCCACGCGCCGTACACATCGTGGGATCTCCTCAGCGGGCGACCGGAGCCGCGGGAGGTGGACGCGGTGATCCACTGTGCCGGGAGCGTCACGGACTGGGGGCCGGCGCGCGACATCTGGGCGGCCAATGTCGACGGCACCCGCAACGCGGCCGCGGCCTTCCCCGGCGCCAGGTTCGTGCACGTCAGCACGGCGAGCGTCTACGACCCGTTCCTGCCGACCGTGATGGCCACCGAGGAGGCCGCCCCGGTCGGGCGGTACGCGAACGCCTACGGCGCCTCGAAGGCCGCCGCGGAGAGGTGTCTGGAGCGGGCGGTCATCCTACGACCGCACGCGGTCTACGGCAGGGGGGACACCACGCTGCTTCCCCGAGTTCTCGGTGCGGTCAGGGGTGGCAGGCTTCTCGCGGTGGGCGATGGACGCCAGCGGATCAGCCTGACCTCGGTGGACAACCTGGTCCTGGCCTGTCTGCTCGCCGCCGCGGGACCCGTCGACCACGGTGTCTTCAACGTGACCGACGCCGAACCCGTCATGCTCGACGACGCCCTGCGCTCGATCCTCGCGGAGCGCGGCATCGACGCCGAACCGTACTATCTGCCCCTGAAGCTGGTCGACCCCGTCGCGGCCGTCGCCGAGGCCGCCTTCCGGCTGCTCCGACGCCCGCACCCGCCCCGGCTGACGCGCTACGCCGCGGGCCACCTGGCCGTCGAGCGGACCCTCGACATCACCGCGGCGCGCGCCCGCCTCGGCTACCGGCCGTCGGCGACGTCGTTCGTCGGATCCTCCGACTGGTGAGCGCGGGATTCGAACATGGCGGCGGCGGCCTGGTAACGGATGAGCCCGTTCCTGGCGACGAAGACCACCCCCGCCATGAGCAGGCCGAGCGTGAAGAGCACGCGCAGGCCGTTTCTCAGGAAGGCGGTCAGCGCGTCGAATATCACGAGCACGGCGGCGACCGGCAGGCCGCCGGGGCCGGTGGAGTCCGGCAGGTAGATGTTACGTAGCGCGGACATGGCGATCGCCAGCGTGAACATGCTCCCGGCCATGCCGATACCGGCACCGATCAGTGCGGTGCACCGGTCGCGGGCCAGGAAGACCCCGGCGGTGATCAGGGCCGGTGACGTACCCGCCAGAACCCACCTCAGTGAGATCAGCCTGTCATGGATGTGGTCCATCTTGGCCACGGCGGAGGCGGGGAGCACCTCGGCGACGGGATGTGTCCTGGGCAGGCGGGAGGCGGCTTCCAGACCGCCGCTCCGCAGCCGGTGTCTGACCAGTTCGTACATCGGGGCGAGGTCGTAGCCGATGCTGCTTGGTATGCCGGAATCCGCGCTCAGGACCGCGACGAACCTGCGGTGCGCCAGCCTGTTGATCTCCACCCAGGCGGTGACGAAGTCATCGTCGACCTGATCCCCCACCGCGTTGTGGACAAGCCCCTCCTCGGCCGCGACACCCCGCTCGCGCAACCTCAGGGTGATCTCGTCGGCGACGCGACCGGTGACCGCGTCCCGTACGTCCGGGTGGCGGGCCAGCGGTGCCATGTTCCTGAGGTAGCCGCCGGGATCCGCCACCTCGTTCGCCGTCCAGAACGCCACGAGGGTAAGGGGCGCGAGAAGGCAGCCGAGCGCGATCAAAATCGAGCTGATCATTTTACGCACGGGACCTCCTAACCGCTTTACCTGGAAATCCCCTCGTTTGCCAGTCAAAATCGATTACGTGTCCTTTTTGACCATAACTTGGAGGTCAGCGTCATCCCGACGGCGCGATCTGGTTTACAAACCTTGACCGACCACCCTCAGCGCGTCGAACAACCACATAGCCCATTCAACTGGAAACCGTTACTAACCTGCGACGTATTGGGGTGACGGACAGGAGATGTAGGGCTATGGCCGATAACACGGGGCGGACAGGCGTCGGATCGAGTCTGGCACTGACACTGGGCTCGGCCGTTCTGTGGGGCCTGGCCCATATCTGGGCGGGCCGCCGCCTGACGGGCGCCTTTCTGATGGGCATCGAGCTGACCCTCGCCGGAGCCGCCGCGATCGCCGTGCTGACCGCGGGGCCCGCCCTGCTCGCCCTCGCCGTACAACCCGCCTGGCTCTGGGCCTTCGCGCTCGCCGCGATGTTGCTGGCCACCGTGGCGGTGGCCGTGGTCATACACTCCTACCTGCTGGTGCGGCCGGAGTCGTCATCGCCCGCGGCCCAGTACCTCTCAACCGCCGCCGTCGGCCTGCTGTGCATGCTGGTGACCGCTCCGATGATCTATGTGGCTCGGCTGGCCTACGTCTCCCAGAGCGTGGTGACCTCGGTGTTCGCGGAGAGCGTCACGCCGATGCCGACGGACCCGTGGAAGGGCATGGAGCGGATCAACATCCTGCTCATCGGCGCGGACGCGGCGGCCAACCGGGTCGGCGTGCGCACCGACAGCATGACCGTGGCCAGCGTCGACACCCGGACCGGCGAAACCGTGCTTTTCGGCCTGCCGCGGAATCTGGAGAAAGTCCCGATGCCGCCGGGCCCGGCCCGCGAGCGATTCCCCTTCGGCTTCGAAGGCGAGCCGCCCTACACACCGGGCATGCTCAACGAGGTCTACCAGTACGCCGAGGACTACCCGGAAATGGCCCCGAGGCTGGGCAAGAGGCACCGCGGCCCCTCGCTGCTGAAAAGAACGGTCGGCGGCATCCTCGGACTCGACATCTCCTATTACGCGATGGTTGACATGAGGGGGTTCGTGGAAATCGTCGATGCGATGGGCGGCGTGCGGATCCGTATCAAAGACCCCATCGTGTACGGCAGGCAGAACGAGGGCCGGATCGAGGCGGGCCGGCGGAAACTCTCGGGCGAGGAGGCGCTCTGGTACGGCAGGTCCCGCACCTTCAGCGACGACTACGTACGGATGAGCCGCCAGAAATGCCTGCTGAACGCCGTCGCCAAGCAGGCCGACCCGGTGACGGTGTTCAAGAGCTTCGAGAGGCTGGCCACCGCCACCGTCGAAGCGATCTCCACCGACATACCGCGGCAGCTACTGCCCGACCTGGTCGAGCTTTCGGAGAAGGTGAAGAACTCCAGGATCAGGAGCCTCCAGTTCGTGCCCCCGCTGATCTATACGGGTGCGCCCGACTACCACCTGATCAGGCGTGAGGTCATCGCCACCCTGGCGGCCCCGCCCGCCGGGGCCGACGCCGCCGTGCCCGCCGTACCGACGGGGAACCGCGGCAGGAACGCCGGGGAGCGCGCGGGGGCGAGCGCCGTCGTCCTCGACTCCGCCTGCGACTGACGGACGGCAGACCAGCGGGTAACGGCTGATGAGCGACACACCCGGCGCGTTGAGAGCGCCCACGAGGGCCGGAATGCTGTTATGGAGTGATTACTTAGAGTCACCATGGAGGTAAGAGGATGAAACGCCGCCTGGCCAGCCTGAGCCTGCTCACCGCAGTCGCCGTACCCGCTGCTGGATGGCAGCCGGCCTGGGATGATCCGGTCCCCTCACTCTCCATCTCCCTCGACGACGGGACGAGGGACACCGCTCCCGGCGCGGAGAACACGTACACGCTCCGTATCAACAACCAGGGAACCACCCGGTTGAGGCACATCCTCCTGGTGCAGTCCCTGCCGCCGTCGATGACCTTCGTGAAGGCCGACGCCGGAGGCCGCGTGGAGCAGGGCAAGGTGGCGTGGACCGTGAACGTCCTGCCCAGGAAGGAGACCGTCGTCCACCTGAGCGCCCGGGTCGGCGCGGTCGCGGGGGCGCAGGTGCGGGACCTGGCGACGACCGCCTGCGCCCGCAGGAGCGCGGCCGGCCCCGTGCTGGTCTGCGCCACGGACGTCAACACCGTGGCTTCGCCGGAGACGACCGACTGGGTCCTGCCTATCTCACTGGCCGCCGCCGCCGCGGCCGGGCTGGCCACCACCGGGTTCCTGCTCCGTCGCCGTCGCCGCCGGAACCAGCCGGCCTGACCCGCGCGAGAGTCCTGGTCCGGCGTTCCTCATCGGAGACCGTCCTGACGGCCTCAGCCTCCCGGTCGCGGTTCGCGACCTCCGTTGAGGAACGGAAGCATCAGGGCGTCCCGCGCCGACGACACAACCGCGGGGCCAGGCCGAGGCCGAGGAGCAGGAACCCCGCCAGGACCGGTCCGAGCGGCAGGCCCGTGAACGGCAGGGCGGGACGGCCCGGTCCCGCGCAGGGCCCGCCGACGGGACAGGGGATCGGCAGGGGCCGTTCCCAGGCCGGCCCGTACGACGGCGCGGAAGACGGCTCAGGCACCCGCGCGGGCGAAGGGACCCGGGCGGGTGACGAGGTCCGGACGGGCGAGGGGATCGGCACCAGATCGGAAACGGGCGGCGACACCGGTTCCCGGCCGGGGACCGGCGCCGACTCCGGTACATGATCGGTGACGGCCCCCGGTTCCGGTCCGGGGCCGGCCTCCAACGCCGGCGCCGGTGCTGGGGCCATCCTCACCGGCTCCGTCCCGCAGTCGGGATCGGTCGACCCCGCGGAGCAGTTGGACTCGGGCTTCACGCCCACCACCTCGTCGCGCAGCATGGAGTCGCCCGAGGGAGGGTCGCCCACCGTGACGCGGTAGGTGATCGTCACCGCGGACTCCGCCGGAATGTCACCCCGCCAGTCGAGCACCGGCTCGGCGTAGCTGACGGTGCCCGAGGAGGCCTCCACATCACCGAACACCGCGTCGTCGAGCACCCCCGACAGATCGTCCGTGAGGCGGGCTCCGGGGTACGCGATCCGCCCCGGATTGGTGACCGTGATCGTGTAGGTCACGGTGTCACCCGCCTCGGGCTCCTCCGGCGTGAGCGTCCTGCTGATCGTCACACCCTCCACCTCGACCCGCTGCGCACAGCCGAGGCTCGCCCCGGGAACGGGCTCACCGAGCCTGGCCGGTCCCGGCGCCGGGCCGGGGCAGTTCGTCCCGCCCCCGCGAGCCTGGACGGCGCTGTCCAGCACCCGGTCCCCGGTGTCGGGGGTGTTCACGGTCACGCTGTAGGTGATCGTGACCGTCTCGCCCGCCGGGATGTCGCCGGTCCAGGCCAGCTTCGACGCGCCGTACGAGACGGTTCCATCCGTGGCCCGCGCATCGCCGTTGTAGATCGCGTCGTCGAGCACCCGGGAGAGTTCCCCGGTGAGCGCGGCCCCCTGATAGGCGGCGGTCCCGACATTGCCGACGGTGACCGTGTACGCGACCACCTCGCCGGGATCGACCGTCTCCCGGTCCGCGGTCATGAGGACGTACAGCAGCGGCAGGCCGGGCGCGTCGAGGTTGCCGCAGGCGGGATCGGTGGAACCGGCCTCGCAGTTGGAGCCCTCGCCGCCGACCAGTTCGCCGGAGAGCCGCAGGTCCCCCGCCGGAGGGTCGTTCACCGTGACTCCGTAGCCGACCGTCACCGTCTGGCCGGCGGACACGTCCCCCGACCAGGTCACCCTGGACTCGGCGAAGGAGACCGTGCCCGAGGTGGCCGACTCGTCGTGGTCGAAGTCCGCGTCGTCGAGCACGCCCGACAGGTCGTCGGTGAAGGTGAAGTCCGGCCGGTCGTCGTCGCCGGTGTTGCGCAGTTCGACGGTGTAGGTGATCTTCTGCCCGGGCCTGGCAAGGACGGGCGAGGCCGTCTTGGTGATCTCGACCCCCGCCTCCTCTA
>NZ_JBEOWJ010000004.1:59089-376377 GCF_040295965.1 Streptosporangium sp. NPDC002544
TCCACCTCCACCGGAGCGGACAAGGACCCCCCACCGGACTTGGCGGGAACAGGCGAGACCGTCTTGGTGGCCCCGACCCCCGCCTCCTCCACCTCCACCGGAGCGGACAAGGACCCCCCACCGGACTTGGCGGGAACAGGCGAGACCGTCTTGGTGGCCCCGACCCCCGCCTCCTCCACCTCCGCCGGAGCGGACAGGGCTCTCTCGCCGGCCTCCGATCGATGCGGAGACGTCACGATGGCCGGGTGGGACGGCGGCGCCTCCGTCCCGTTCCGGGGCGGGGCGGACACGACCAACGGCGTCGCGAGCATCGCGAGCGCGACCCCCCACGCGGCGAATCCGTCGGCTCGCCGCTCGGAAACGCGACGTGACCGGGTATCGGTACCTATCACCAAAGCCCCTTGCTGACCCCTTGTCCACGATCCCGCCGGGGGGCTCAAGATCAACCGACTCGGGGTGGGATACCCGGGCGGCCGGGGTCTCACCGGAGTCGACGGCAAACATCTGCCCTACCCGTACCCAAGGCCGTCGCCGAGTCCGTACAGGAGGGAGCGAAGCGGTAACGGCGGATCTTCAGCACCGGTCATGACATGGCAGGTGTTTTCCCTCAGACCCCACATCCGTACTTGTCATGAGAGACCACTTTCATCCGTGTTCGCAGCGCGGACACCCTCCCAACTCGCCCGGTGATACACGTCACGCACCCTCGCCCGCCGTGGCATGATGGTCCCCCGCAAGAGTTGTAATGATTTTCATAATCAGATTGGATCGTCGTCGTGAGGGTGGCATTCGTCGGCAAGGGCGGCAGCGGCAAGACGACTCTGTCGGCGCTGTTCTCGAGATACACAGCGAGCCGGGGCGGTCCCGTCGTGGCCGTCGACGCCGACATCAACCAGCACCTGGGCATGGCGCTGGGAGTGGCCGATGGCGCGCTGCCAAGACCGATGGGCTCGCACCTGACCGAGATCAAGGAGTACCTGCGAGGTGACAACCCCCGCATCTCCTCGGCCTCGGCGATGGTCAAGACCACCCCGCCGGGGCGCGGCTCGCGACTGCTCCGCCTCGACGAGCGGAACGACCCGATCCACGGCGGATTCGCCGCCGCCGCACCCGAGGGGCCCCTGCTGATGGTCACCGGGCCGTTCAGCGAGGATGACCTGGGAGTGGCGTGCTACCACTCCAAGGTCGGCGCCGTGGAGCTGTATCTCAACCATCTGCTCGACGGCGCGGGTGAGTACGTCGTGGTCGACATGACGGCCGGGGCCGACTCATTCGCCTCGGGGTTGTTCACCCGCTTCGACATGACCTTCCTGGTGGCCGAGCCGACCCGCCAGGGGGTGAGCGTCTACCGGCAGTACCGTGACTACGCCGCCGACTACGGCGTGCCGATCGCGGTGGTGGGCAACAAGATCCACGGCCCCGGGGACGTGTCGTTCCTGCGTGAGCAGGTCGGCGACGACCTGCTCGTCTGCCTGGAGCACTCCGCGGCGATCCGCGCGATGGAGCAGGGCCGCCCCTTCACCCTCTCCGACCTTGAGGTGGCCAACTCCCGGGCTCTGGGCACGCTCCTCGACCATCTCGACGCCCAGGAGAAGGACTGGGACCGCTTCGGCCGCCAGGCCGTGCGGTTCCACCTCCGCAATGCCGAGGCCTGGGCCAACAGGGCCACGGGCGAGGATCTGGCGGCTCAGATCGACCCCGACTTCGTCTTCGGGCCCACGCGAGTGTCGCTCTCCCGCTAGATGGAGCGATCACCACGCCCGACCTAGTGTCTGATTGATCCCCTTCCGAGAGGAGAACGCAGTATGTCGCTGACCGTTTCGAACGATCTTCTCGACCAGGCCAGGACCGGTGAGGTGGACGACGCGGCTTTTGTCACCTGCGTCAGAGACTCACTGCCCTACGCCTGGTCGCTGATCAGCGACCTGGTCAAACAGCGTGAACATACCGGTGCCGAATTCGCCGACAACACCGTGCCGCCACCGGACGAGGCCGCCCGCGGCCAGCTCCTGCGCGCGCTCGCCAGCGACGCCATGCGTGGCGCCCTGGAGCGGCACTTCGGGGTGCGGCTGGCCTTCCAGAACTGCCACCGGGTCGCGGTCTTCGACCCGGCCGCCACCGGGGCTCACGCGGAGTTCATCACCGCCAGGTCTCAGATCCTCAACCAGACGCCCGAGCTCGTCGACTGCTGACGGCGGCCTCACTCCGAGGCCTTCCTTCCCCGTGCCCGCCGCACCCGGCGGGCACGGCCGGAGAGCCTGGGCAGCACCTCGGCTCCCAACCGCCTGATGTTCTCAAGGGTGCGGGCGCCCTCGCCCGCCCCCTCCACCATGAGGATCAGGTGCCGCAGGCCGGTGACCTCGGCGGTCCGCTCGATCCTCGCCACGCAGAGATCGGGCGAGCCGACCGGATGCGTCCCGCAGAGGAAGTCCACGTACTCCCCGACGTCGCGCGCCGGCCGCGCCCGCCCGTCCACCGGTACGTATCCCGCGAGACCCGGCTCCAGCCAGCGCGGCATGGCCTTCCGCATCTCCCGCACGGCCTGATCCGTCGTGTCGGCCACATAGCCCACGGCCGCCGCGACATGACCGGGCGGTGACAGCGGGCCGGCCGCCAGCGCACCGTAGTCGCGGATCATGGCAGCCTTCTCCCGATCCCCGACATGCATGCCGAGCAGCATCGGCAGCCCGCGCTCGGCTGCGATCAGCACGGTCGCGGGAGAGGTACACGCGACGATCGGCCTGATCCGGGCCGCCGGCACCATCGGCACCTGCCTGAAGTTGAAGAACTCCCCGCTCGCGGAGAGCGTGTCACGCGAGAGCGCCTCGCACAGCAGGTCGAGCGACTCGCGGAAGCCGCGCTCGAACCTCGCCAGGCCCGTGCCGAACACCTCCAGGTCCACCCACGGCCCGCCCCTGCCCACCCCCAGGGCGAACCGGCCCCCGGAGACCTGGTCGAGGATCGCCGCCTGCTCGGCCAGATCCACCGGATGCCGGGTGGACAGGACGCTCACCGCCGTCCCGACCCTGATCCTGGCGGTGCGCCCCAGCGCCACACCGGCCAGCGTCGCCGCCGACGGGCAGACGCCGTACGACATGAAGTGGTGCTCGGCGATCCACGCGTCATCGAATCCCGCCTCCTCCGCGGCCACGACCGCGTCCACGGTGTCGCGCAGCACCTCTCCCGGTTGCCGGCCGGGAAATCCCGCCGCGACCAGGAAGACTCCGATTCGCACTCTTCGATGATGTCCGATGTCCGCCGCTAGCCGAAGAGGTCGAGCTGACCCTCACCGGCCAGTGGGTTGCGGTGCCTCTTGAGGTGACGCCAGCGGGGCAGATCGTCCAGGTACGACCAGGACAGGCGGTGGTGCTCCGTCGGGCCGAGCTCGGCCAGGGCCGCCTGGTGGACCGGGGAGGGGTAGCCCGCGTTCTCGGCGAACCCGTACTCGGAGAAGCCCAGCGAGGCCATGTAGGTGTCCCTGCGGACCTTTGCGATCACGGAGGCCGCGGCCACGGAGACACAGGACAGGTCGCCCTTGACCTCGCACCGGACCGGCCAGGGCGCGCCCAGATAGTCGTGCTTGCCGTCCAGCACGACCACGTCGGGCCGGACGGGAAGCCCGGCCAGCGCCCTCCTGGCCGCCCGGCGCAGGGCCTCGGTCATCCCGAGCGCGTCGATCTCCTCGTGGGACGCCTCGCCGTACCCGATACCGGCCGCCCAGGCGGTGATCTCGGAGACCATGGCGGCGCGGCGGGCGGGGGTGAGCAGTTTGGAATCGGTGAGACCGGCGGGCGGTTCCGACAGGTCAGTGACCACGGCGCAGACCGCCACCGGGCCCGCCCAGGCTCCGCGCCCGACCTCGTCCACCCCGGCGACCAGCTTGGCACCGCCGTCGTTCAGCAATCGCTCGAGCGCGTAGGAGGGAGGCATGCGCCGACGTTACCGGCAGGGGAGCGCGACCGCCTCCCGGTGTACCCGAGGGCGTCATCTGGGCACGGGCTCGACCGCCTCCAGGTCGGCGGCGAGGAGCCTGGCGGCGACGTGGACGGCCCTGAGGGTGACGGAGACGGCAGGGCGGTGAACGCTGGAGGATCGGGCGACGGCGTGGACGGTCCGGCCGACCGGCGGGCCGGGCAGCCGGCGGACGACGATGCCCCGGACCCCCGCAGCCAGCGCCAGGGCGGGAACGGCCGCGATGCCGATGCCCTTGGCGACCAGACCGATGATCGTGCTCAGTCCCTCGAACTCCCAGGGCACCGGCCGGTGGCCACCGACGTCGGCCATCAGCCGGTCCACCGCCAGCCGGGAGGGCTCGCCATCCGGGGTGGCCATCCAGGGCTCCTCCCTCAGCTCGCGCAGGTCGACGGGGATGTCGGGGGAGGCGAGCCGGTGCGTGCGCGGCACCACGAGCACCAGCGGATCGCGCAGCAGCGGGAAGACCCGCATGGTGTCCGGTTCGCGTATGCCGCCGTACCAGTCGTCGATCAGGGCGATGTCCACCTCGCCCGACTGCACCTCGCGCATCCCGCGCCCCGAGCGCCCCTGCCCCATCCGCAGGGTGATCTCGCCGTGCCGGCGGAGCGTCCTGGTCAGCGCGGGCGCGAAGGCCACCGCGGCGGTGGGGAAGGCGGTCACGGTGACCCGTCCCGCCGGGGTGACGGCCTGGGCCGACAGGTCGGACTCGGCGCTCTCCACCATGGCCAGGATGCGCTCGGCGTGCTCGACCAGGCGGCGCCCCGCGTCGGTCAGCTCCGCGCTCCTGGCGGTTCTGTCGATCAGCGCGGTCCCGGCCTGGCGCTCCAGCGCGGCCAGTTGCTGGGAGACCGCCGAGGGGCTGTAACCCAGGGATGCCGCGGTGGCGGCGATGCTGCCCCGGCGGGCGAATTCGCAGATCAGCGCGAGTCTCCGCAAATCAAGCATCAGCTTTCCTTATGCCCACCCGCGAGAACCGAAGCTTGTCCTTACGCCCCTACCTCATCAGGGTTGGGAACGTTCCGCAACGAGGGAGGGAACCTCACGATGAACGTCACCCTTTCCGCCACCCTGGCGGCCAACGAGGACATCGAGCGAAGACGGCTCGCCGGGGAGCGCGTGCTGCACCTGGCCTTCGGAGAGGCGGGGTTGCCCGTTCATCCGGCTCTGCGCGAGCGGCTGGCCGCGGCGTCCGGGCACAACGGGTACGGACCTGTCGCCGGCGCGCCGGTGCTGCGCGAGGCGGCCTCCGGCTACTGGTCGCGGCGGGGTCTGCCCACCGACCCGGAACTGGTGGTCTGCGGCCCCGGGAGCAAGCCCCTGCTGTACGGCCTGCTGCTGGCGATCGGCGGCGACATCGTGCTGCCGATGCCGAGCTGGGTCAGCTACGCCGCCCAGGCCGACCTGGTCGGGGCTCGGTCCCTGCTCGTTCCCGCGCCCGATGGCGAGGGTGGGGTGCCCGACCCCGAGCGCGTGGCGGCGGCGGTCACGCACGCCCGCGCCCAGGGGCGCGACGTGCGTTCGCTGCTGGTCACACTGCCCGACAACCCCAGCGGCACGCTGGCCGGGGCGCCCACGATCCGGCGGATCGCCGAGGTCGCCCGCGAGCTCGACCTCACGATCATTTCCGACGAGATCTACCGCGACCTGGTCCACTCCCCGGCCACCGGCTTTCTCAGCCCCGCCGACGTGGCCCCCGAGCGGACCGTGATCACCAGCGGGCTCAGCAAGAGCCTGGCCCTGGGCGGCTGGCGGATCGGGGTGGCCCGGCTCCCGTCCGCGGGACTGCGTGACCGGCTGCTGGCGGTCGCGAGCGAGATCTGGTCCAGCCCGGCCGCACCCGTCCAGCAGGCGGCGGCGTACGCGTACACCGAGCCGCCGGAGCTCGTCGAGCGGATCGGCGAGAGCCGCAGGTTGCACGGCACGGTGGTGCGGGCGGTGCACGAGCGCCTCGTCCGCGCGGGCGTAAGGGTGGCCGCGCCGCAGGGCGGCTTCTACCTCTATCCCGACTTCACCGGGCTGGACTTCGCGTCCTCCGCCGACCTGTCGGCGTATCTGCTCGACCGGCACGGCGTCGGGGTGCTCCCCGGCCACGTCTTCGGCGACGACCCGGCGGCCCTGCGGGCGCGGGTGGCGACCAGCCTCCTGTACGGCGAGACGACGCGGCGTCGGCTGGCCGCGCTCGGTGCTCCCGACCCTCTGGAGCTGCCCTGGATCTCGGCCTCGCTGGACCAGTTGAGCGAGGCATTGGCCGGCCTGCGCGCCACCCGGCGGCCACCCCGCCCGCAGGTACGCGCCCCGCTCGCCGCGGCCCCCGCGACGGGGTGAGATCGCATCGCGGCCCCCGCGTCGGCGACGCGCGTTCCAAGGGTGGATTTAGCGCCTCTGGCCTGGTCTTTCTTACCGCGGAGCGCCCTGGGGGCGGTGCTTCTCACGATGCTCGCCAAGATGTCTCGTGTCGTTTGGCATCAGGCAGGGGAAAGAGCCCTCATTATGTGCTCATGCCCGCTTCTGTCACCCTGTCCGGGCGCCTCTTGCGCCTGGAACCGCTCAGCCTCGCGGTCGTCGACGACCTCGTCGCCGCGGCGAGTGAAGACCGTTCTACCTACGGCTTCACTCGCGTCCCCAATGGCCGGGACGAGATGGTCTCCTACGTGGAGGCCGCTCTGGCTGAGCAGGCGGAGGGCCGCACGATGCCCTTCGCCATCCGGTGGCTTCACACCGACCGCGTGGTCGGTGCCACCCGTCTCATGAACCTGGAGTACTGGCAGGGCCCCATGCCCTGGCCTCCGGGCACTCGTGGGGCGGTGGGCGATGTCCCGTCCGTGGCGGACATCGGTTACACCTGGCTCTCCGCCTCCGCGCAGGGGACCGGTGCCAACCGCGAGAGCAAGTACCTGATGCTCTCCTTCGCCTTCGAGACCTGGCAGGTCCACCGCATAACCCTCAAGGCCGACATACGGAACGTACGATCCCGGGCCGCCATCGAAGCCCTCGGCGCGCACCTCGACGGTGTGCGGCGGGCGGAGAGCCGAGGCGCCGACGACACGGTCCGAGATACCGCGTACTACTCGATCCTGAGCGACGAATGGCCGATCGTCCGAGAACGGCTGCGCGCGCGGATGGGCCTGTTCGAGGCCGCGTAAGGCGCCCCTGGACAAGGGGTAGCGCAAGGAGGATCAAATAAACCGACAAAAGCCATATAACGGTCAAAGCTCACTTTAACTACTTAATGGAACAAAAGGCCCGCCCGGGGTTCCGGGCGGGCCAGGTATCCGTCTGATGTCGTACGCGGGTCATGGGAGGCGTTCGTACGCCGCGCCACCGAGCGGGTCACGAGGTGGGATCACTCCTCGCCGTCGACCTCGTAGATGTAGCGCCACTTGCCGCACAGTGTCCGCTTGGCGTCGTGCTTGTCCCAGTAGCAGACCCTGACCTGCAGGTTTTCGACCTCTTCCCGAACGAAGTGGAAGGGGGTGTAACCCTGGGAGCCGCACTTGCGCGCCCAGTAGTAGCTCTCCTCGCCCTCGTGGTCCTCGACCTTGAACTGGACGTAGCCGCAGAGCCAGCTCGGCGAGTACTTGTCGTAGACCCTGCCCTGGACGTGGACGCTGTCGTCGTCCTCGGTCCAGACGCGACCCTTGGCGCTGGCGCGGGAGTCGTCGTAGTACTTGGAGTAGTAGGAGCCCCAGAACTCGTCGTAGTCGCTGGAGGCGGCCGGGCCGGCGGTGGAGGTGGCGGCCGAGGCCGGAGAGGCGAGGGCCGGAACACCGATCGCGATGACGGCGGTGGCGGCGGCGAGACCGAGGAGTTTGCTGATCGAGCGGCGCATGATGGTTCTCTCCTTGAGGGGGCGGCTCCCGACTTCCTCTAGGAGCCATGGCTCATTGATAGGCTCGCCCGCCTTCATCACGCTTACAGCGCCTTTATCCGCACCTGCAATCCACCGACATGTCGGGCATGGCCGCCCCCGTATGGGGCCATGCCCGACAGCCACAGCATTGTGGACATGACTCAACAGCCGATTAACGTGCGATCAACGGCTCGGCGAACGGACAACCCTCTACTTACTGAGTCAGCAGGGTACGATCTATCATTTGGCCATAAAACTTCCCATCGGGCGGAGATTCGAGAAATGGCTGTTCAGGGCAGCGGAGACGGACTGCGGTTCGCCGTACTCGGTCCTGTCCAGGCCTGGCGTGACGGATCCGAACTCGACCTGGGCACCCCACTGCAACGTTCCATCCTGGCGATGCTCCTGCTGAGGGAGAACCGGGCGGTGACGCCGACCGAGATGATCGACGCGATCTGGGGGGACGACGCCCCGCCCCGCGCGCTCGGCGCCCTGCGCACCTACGTCTCCCGGCTGCGCGCGGTACTGGAGCCGGACAGGTCCCCGCGCACCCGCCCCGAGCTGCTTACCTCCGTCGGCAGGGGGTACGCGCTGCGGCTGAACGGGATCGCCCTTGACCTGGTCCTCTTCGAGCGCGGCGTCGCCGAGGCCGAGGTCGCGCGCCGCGCGGGCGACCTGGCGAAAGCCGCGGAGAGCCTGCGCGCGAGCCTGGCGCTGTGCACCGGCGAACCGCTGGCCGGAGCCGTCGGCCCCTATGCCGAACACCAGCGCGACCGGCTCACCGAGCGCCGGATGAGCGTGCTGGAAGTCCTGATGGACCTGGACCTGGAGCTGGGCAGGCACGCCGACGTGCTGTCCGAGCTGATCGCGCTGACCGCCGACCATCCGCTGCGCGAGCGACTCCGCGCCCAGCTGATGCTGGCCTACTACCGCTGCGGGCGCAGGGCGGAGGCACTGGCCGCCTTCGCCGAGACCCGCGCCACGCTGATCGAGGAACTGGGCATCGAGCCCGGCACCGACCTGACGAGCATGCACCAGCGCATTCTCACCGACGCCCCGGCCCTCGCGCTCGCCCCTGCCGATCGACCCGCACGGCTCGCGCCCGCCGAGGCCGCACCGGCCGCTCCGGATCGGAGCCCGAAGCCGGAGCCGACGAGAACGTCGGGAACGCGGGGAACGCCGGTGGTCCCGGAACTGCCGCGCCCCGCGCAGCTTCCCGCCGCCGTGAACGACTTCACCGGGCGCCGTCAGATCATCGCGCGGCTGCGCACGCTGCTGTCGGCCCAGGAGGGCTCCGAGGGCGTGCCCGTGGCGGCCATCTCCGGCATCGGCGGCGTGGGCAAGACGGCGCTGGCGGTGCATGTCGCCCATGCCATGCACGACCTGTTCCCCGACGGCCAGCTCTACGCCGACCTGCGCGGCTACGGCGTGGAGCCGACCGCGCCCGAGTCCGTGCTGGCCGCGTTCCTGCGCGGGCTCGGCCTGCCCGCCGACGCCATCCCCGACGGCCTGGCCGAGCGTTCCGCGCTGTTCCGCTCGCTCCTGGCCGACCGGCGGATGCTCGTGCTGCTGGACAACGCCCGCGACGCCGCGCAGGTGGGCCAGCTGCTCCCCGGTTCGGCCGGGTGCGCGGCGATCGTGACCAGTCGCGGCAAACTCGCCGACCTGGCCTCGGCCCGGCTGATCGACCTGGACGTCATGGAGCCGGAGGAGGCCCTCGCGCTGTTCGGCACCGTCGCCGGCACCGAGAGGGTGGAAGCGGAACGCGCCGCCGCCATGGACGTGGTCGCCGCCTGCGGTTTCCTGCCGCTCGCGGTGCGAATCGTGGCGGCGCGCCTGGCCGCCCGGCCGTCCTGGACCGTCGCCTCCCTGGTTCCCCGGCTGGCCGACGAGCGCCGCCGCCTGGACGAGATGCGCGTGGGAGACCTCGCGGTGGAGGCGACCTTCGCCCTCGGGTACGGCCAGCTCAGTCCGGCTCAGGCCCGCGCGTTCCGGCTGCTCTCCCTGCCCGGGGGCCCGGACATCTCGATCGGGGCCGCCTCCGGGCTGCTCGCGCTGGAGGCGATGGACACCGAGGACGTCCTGGAGTCCCTGGTGGACGCCAGCCTGCTTGAGGCTCCGGCCCCTGGCCGTTACCGCTTCCACGACCTGCTCAAGCTCTTCGCCCGCCGGGTCGCGGAACGGGCCGAGAGCACGGCGGAGGGGGACGGCGGTCAGGACGGCGGGGAGCGACGCGGGTCCGGGGTGAGCGTGGCCATCGGCGGGGAGGGCGCGGTGGCGCTGGCCCGGCTGCTCGACTTCTACCTGGCGTCCGCGCGCTCGGCGCACCGTCTCGCCTACGAGGGCAGCACGATCGCCGACCAGCTGGGTGTCACCGGTACCGGCCACGCCTTCGCCTCCGCCGACGAGGCCGTGGCCTGGCTGTCGGTGGAGGCGGAGTCGCTGTTCGCGTCGATCGCCCAGGTGACCCGCGCGAACCAGGCCGAGGCACTGCTGCCGGGGGCCGACCTGCTGCTCGCCATGGAGCCGCTGCTGGAGTCGGGGAGTCACGGCCGCGAATTCGAGAGCCGGACGCGGGAGATGCTGGCCGCGGCGCGACGGCTCGGTGCCGTCTCCAGCGAGCTGCGCTGCCGCTACGTGCTGGGCCGGGTGCTGTTCGGCACCAACCGGCTGGCCGAGGCCGAGGAGGAGTTCCGTGCCTCCCTGGAGCTGTCGGCCGGGGGCGATCACATCGTTGTCGGCGAGGTACTGAACGCGTTGGCCGTCGTGGCCGGGCGCCGACGCCGCCACGTGGAGGCCCTGGCCTGGTTCAGCTCGGCGCGCGAGGCGTTCAGGGAGGTCGGAGCACGGGGCGGGGAGGCGCTGACACTCAGCTACTCCGCCCGCGACCACCTGTTCCTGGAGCAGCCGCAGGAGGCGATCGCCGCCGCCGAGCAGGGGCTGGCCCTGTTCATCGAGATGGGCTCCAGCGCCGGCACCGCCAGGGCCCGCTACCACCTGGGGATGGTCCTGTCGCGGGTCGGCCGGTTGAACGAGGCGGTCCACCACCATGCCGAGTGCCTCGCCTTCTTCCGGGCCAGCAGGCAACGGGTCTGGGAGCAGCGGGTCTGTTCCCGGCTGGCCGAGACCTTCATCCACGCGGGCCGCTTCACGGACGCGACCCGTCACGCGGAGCAGGCGCTTACCGTGAGCCGGGAGATCAGCCACCCGTACGGTGAGGCGCAGGCTCTGTGGGTGCTAGGCAAGGCGCTCAACGGCCTCGGCAGCACCGGCCGCGGGCGCGACTGCCTCGAACGCGCCCACGACCTGTTCAGCAGGCTCGGCGCGCCCGAGGCCGAGGATCTGCGCCTTCTGCTGGAGCGCGACCAGGTCGACAGCTGATCCAAGATCATCGTAAAGATCATCGTCAAGCCGCGTCATCCAAACGTGGTTGATCACTGGCATGCCCCTCGAAGTCGGTCCGCGGTCCGGAATGAGCGTGGAAGCCCGGCCGGCCGCCTGGCCCCGGGCGACGTGTAGGGGGCCCGGTCATCCGGTACGTCGCCCGCGGGCCGGCCGCCTCACTGTGGCAGCCGGCCGGACTTTGCACGGACCCTTCACCCCCCGAGTCCGTGCCCCACGCCCAGAGCTTCCCCCGCCGGGGTTGACATCCGATTGACAGGCAATAGCGGCGATATCCACAGCCCGTGGAGAATCACCCTGTGGATATGTGGAAAAACCCCTCGGCAATCAGCGGACGGAGCACGGCGGGGGCCTTGGCCCGCAGGTCATCGGGGTCCTCGCCGGTGAGTTCCGCGATCGCGTCGAGCAGCGGGGCCAGTGGATAGTCACCGTCGCAGACCCCCGCGAGGGCGGCTTCCACGGTCCCGACCCGCGTGCTGCGGCGCAGCCTCCCGGTCTGCCTCAGCACGATCCGCGCCGGGTCCTCGGCGCCGGGCGGTCCGCTCCGCTCCTCCAGCACTCCCTCGGCGACCACCAGTCTGGCGCCCAGCAACTGGGCGTCGGTCAGCCGGTGCGCCGTGGTGATCGCGCCGAGCACCTCGTCCACGTATCCGCCGACCGGCAACTCCACCGGCAGGCCGTACTCCTCCACCCGCACGACCGGGTCAAGGCTCCCGGAGTCGTGCAGCGTGATCCAGCCGAAGCCGATCCCGGTGACGCTCTCGGAATCGAACCAGCCGAGCCAGTCGTCGTAGAGCTCGCGGTAGCGCGGGGTGCCCTGCTCGGCGGCGTCCCTCAGCCACAGCTCGACGTACTCGGCGGGATCCTGCACGTCGCGCTGGACCGCCCAGCCGTCGCAGCCGGTCCCGGCGAGCCAGCCGCCCACCCGGTCACGCCAGTCCTCGCCGTCGACGTGCAGCCAGTTGGCCAGCAGGTGGCAGGTGCCGCCGGGTGCGAGGTGGCCCGGCACCCGCCGTACGAGGTCGCGGCAGAAGTCGTCGGCGGGCAGGCCCGACTCCCGGTAGGTGAACCGGCCGGCCGGGGAGATCACGAACGGCGGGTTGGAGACGACCAGGTCGAAGCGTTCGCCCTCGACGGGATCGAACATGGAACCCTGCCGCGCCTCGACCCCGGTGATCCCGGACAGCGCCCAGCTCAACCGGGCCAGCTCCAGCGCGCGCGGGTTGACGTCGGTGGCCGTTATCTCCTCGGCGCGGCCGTTCAGATGGAGCACCTGGACCCCGCATCCGGTCCCGAGATCCAGCGCACGCCCGACCGGGCGATGTGAGGCCAGCTGGGCGAGGTTCGCCGAGGCTCCCCCCGCGCCGACGACGTGGTCCGGGCGCAGGGCGGGGTCGCCCGGCCTGACCTTGCGGTCGGAGACCAGGTAACCACCGGTCTCCCAGGGCTGCAGGTGAACCGTGGAGGTGATCCGCCCGCCCTCGACGGTCACCAGTCCCGCGGCGGCCAGTTCCTTCAGCGGGAGGCCCGCCGGTGCCTCTCGCGCCTCCACGGGGGCGCCGAGCCACCACAGCCGGATCAGGGTGCCGAGCGGGTCACCCTGGCCGGTGACACGCAGGGCGGGCACCGTCTCCTCGCGGGAGAGCGCGGTGGCGGCGACGTCACCGAGTCGCTCGCGGACGCCGTCGATGGTGTAGCCGGTGTCGAGCAGGAGCTCTCTGAGCCGGTCCAGCAGATCGTTCACCGGACAATCCTCGCACCGGGCACGTCCGGTTGCCCCGAGTGATGCGACTGTTACACACCGGGGTAAGCATTCTGCAAGCGGACTTCAACCGGGAGGCGGTACTTCTTGGTAACTGCACCATCCGTTCCAAAGGATCCGTGATGCTGATCCCCTGCTTCGCCTGTGAGTCCCGTTTTCGCCCTGATGAGTATTTTCGTGCCTGCCATGACTACTGCCGAGGCAAGGATCTGGTCGCCTGGACCTGTCCGCGATGTGGCAATCAGGATGAGTTACGAGTCTTCCCCGGAGAGCTGGGGTTCGGCTACGCCAGGCGCGGCAGGTTCGACGTCTCCGACCGGGTGCGCGTGCCCGGCCTGCGGCGCCGGCGTCAGGACCTGCGACTGGACATCTCGCTCGACGAGGACGTCTGGCGGGTGTCGACGCGGATGCGCCAGTTGGCGGGCACGCGCTGAGCCCGCTCCGGCCGGGCGGGAACGGTGACGGCGGTCAGGAGCCCTGCTGCCGCAGGCTCTGCCAGGCCGCCTCACAGAGGCCACTGATCTCCTCGGAGGTGGGCTGGTGCGCCCCGGCGAACCACAGGCGGCACATCTCGTTGGCCGGTCCGAGCCAGAGCACGTAGCACATCGTCGGATGGACGGGCTGGAGCAGCCCGTTCTTCATGTGTGGGCGCCACCAGTCGGAGACCGTTCTGAAGAACGCCCTGCGCGACTCCGACACCTCGGTGCCGCCCGGCTCCTCACGCCTGGGCGGCCGCTCACTGATCAGCAGGTGGGCGCGCTCGCGATGCTCGCCACACCAGGACATGTGCAGCGCGACGATGGCCTCGATGCCCTCCCTCGCCCCCTCGTGGCGATGGAGCTCGGCGAGGAACGCGTCCTGGTACATGCGCAGGGTCTCGGCGTACAGGACGCCGAAGACATGTTCCTTGCTGGCGAAGTGGTGATAGAAGCTGCCGACGCTGACGCCGCTCTCCTCACGGAGGCTGGCCAGCGTGGTGGCCGAGACACCATCTTGGCTGAATCGTCGTAGGGCGCCCTCGACGATCCTGGTGCGGCCGTCGCGTCCGTTCTTGGCAGTCTTCACGACTCCAATGGTGCGGCACCAGAACCTTATTCCGCAAACTGTGCGGGAAACAGCTTGGACCACGCCGATCATACCGCCTTGATCGCGACACCGCGCCACCGCCCCGGAAGCCCCGCCCACATGCCCGCGTCCCGGCGCGGGGCCCCTCAGCGCAGGATTCTCGCGGTCACCTCCACCGTGCCGCAGGAGGCGCGCATGATCGCCTCAGGCCACATCTTGCGGATCATCGCCAGCACCGTGCGGTTGTCTCCGAGCACGTCCATCCCCACCGTCCCGGCTCCCCGGGCCGCCGCGCGGCGCATCAGCGTACGGACGAGCCGGGAGCCGAGCCCCACTCCCTGCCACTCGTCGCCCACCACCACGGCGATCTCGACGTCGGTCACCTCTCCCTCTCTCCGGTAGCTCATAGCGTGCCCGACGACGAGGTCCCCGTGTACCGCGAGCAGCGCGTCGCACCGTTCGTCCACCGCCAGGAGCGCCCTGACGAAGCCCGCGCCGGGACGGCTCACCCCGGTGAAGAACCGCCGTGCCTGCGTCCGGGGCGACAGCCCCCCGAGGAAGCGACGGACCCGTTCCTCGTCATCCGGCCGCGCGGGCCGGATCTCGACGGCCTCCGGCATGGCGTCCACGGGCACGGGCGGTGCCGAGGCCTGGCACGGCGACGCCAGCTGAGTTCGCATCATGGACTCAGATTCTCGCGAGAGAGCTGAGTATGTCAAGTAGACTTAGATGAGCGTTGGAGGTGGCGCCATGGCGACTTACGATTCGCACATGAGTGAGGCGGCTCCCGGCAACCTGCCCCTGCGGCCGGAGAACTGTTCCATCGAGCGTGCCCTCGGCATCGTCGGCGAGAAGTGGACGTTCCTGGTGCTGCGCGAGGCGTTCAGCGGAGTACGGCGCTTCGCCGACATGCAGGCCGCCACGGGAGCACCCAGGCAGGTGCTCAGCGCCAGGCTGGCCCGCCTCGTGGAGGAGGGGCTGCTGCGCAAGGTGCCCTACCGCGAACCCGGGCAACGGCAGCGCGACGAATACCGGCTGACCCAGATGGGTCTCGACCTCTACCCGACCCTGGTGGCCCTGATGCGGTGGGGCGACAGGTATCTCAGCGACCACGAGGGGCCGCCGACACTCCTCACCCACCGTGGCTGCGGCGCTCCGATCGAGCAGCACTTCCGCTGCGCGGAGGGGCACGAGGTGTCCGGCCCGAGAGAGGTCACCCCGCTTCCCGGCCCCGGCATGCGCCTCAGCCCTCCAGCTCCCGCGTCTCCAGCCCCCGCAGGCAGTGCCTGAGGCTGAGCACCGAGATCAGTGCCGCACCGCCGAGCAGCACCGCGACCGCCGAGGTGCGCACCAGAAGGTAGGTCTCCAGAGTCTGGCTGAGCAGCAGCCACAGGCTCAGCGCCGCGTTCAGCAGTTGCGCGCACCCCCACAGCACCGACTGCGACACGAAGAAACGGCGCATCCGCGGGTGCTCCGTCACCTGGTCGGGCAGCGGCACGAGATCGGCCACCACCCGCCGGATCAGCGGCCGCCGCAACGGCGCGGTGAGCAGGAAACCCATGCTCACGCAGAACACCCCGAGGCAGGGCTGGAGGAAGAACACGATGGGGTTGCCCGTCGCCACGGTCAGCACCACCCTGACGGTGATCGTGCCCGCCGCCAGCATGAGGGTGCCGGGCGCCTCGCTCCGCCTGACCAGTCGCCAGGCGACCCCGCCGTAGACCCAGAGCGCCGCCACCGCGAGCGCGACGTGCGAGTTGGTGAAGACCAGCGCGACGTAGAAGACGAGAACGGGAAGCATCATGCTCTCGAACACCCTGGGGGCGGCATGCCGCAGCAGAGCGCCGAGACTGGGGAGTGCGATCGGAGCCGTGGGAGCGGGCATGAGCACAGTCATCAGGGGCAGGCTCCGAGGGTGGTGGAACGTCCCGGGGGATATTTCGGCTGACCATATGCGATGTCCGAAGTGTCCATGAATTTTTCCATGACATCCGACGATCGCGCGGTTCCGGGCACCTTACTACGCCCGCAGGTACCCCCCGCCACTCCCAAACGCGCACTCGAAGGACGGGGCGGCACTCCCGGTGCCTACTCTTGAGAACGTGTACCGGTTTCTGCTGACTCCCCGATGGCTGGCTCTGCACACGGTGGTGTTGCTGGTCATCCCCGCTTTCGTGCTGCTGGGCCAGTGGCAGTTCGGGCGTTTCACGGAAAGATCCACCAGCAGTGACCAGATCACCCGCAACCTCGCCACCGCCCCCGTCTCCGTGGAAGAGCTGACCTCGCCCGGCGGCACCGTCTCCGTGCAGGACAAATACCGCCCCGTCACGGTCGGCGGCAGGTACGACGCGGACGCCCAGCTCCTGGTCAGGCGCCGCACCCAGAACAAGGTGGTCGGCTTCTACGTGCTGACCCCGCTGATCTCCCCGAACGGCACCGGTGTGCTGGTGAACCGGGGCTGGGTCAAGGCGGGTGCCACGGCCGACGCCCTCCCCGAGGTCCCCGCCCCGCCCTCGGGTGAGGTAACTGTCACCGGCAGGCTACGGCCCACCGAGACCGAGGAGACCTCGGGCATCCGGGACCGAGCGGGCCTGCCCACGGGCCAGGTCCTGCTGATCAACACCGAGGCGATCGGCAGCCGCCTGCCGTACCGGCTTCTCGGCGGGTACGTCGAGTTGACCGGGCAGTCGCCCGCGGCCACCACCGCGCCGGAACCCGTCCCGGCGCCGGACGTCGGCGGGGGAGGCGGGCTCAACCTGGCGTACGGCGTGCAGTGGTGGCTGTTCATCGGGATCGCGATCGGCGGCTGGGCGCTGCTGATCCGCAGGGAGGCCGCCGACCTCAGGGCCGCGGCCACCGCCGCGCCGGCCACGACCGGTGGTCCAGAACCCGGCGACCCCGCCGAACTCCCGGACGCCCCCGAGCGGACCGCACCGGCTGAGCGGGCCGGCACCTGACGAAGAACCCGCCTGAACACCGGCACCCGGCTGCGGGCCCGGTGGAAAGCCGCGGAGCCTAGCCGCCGGCGAGGTTCAGCAGAGTGCCTGCGCCCAACGCCAGACCCGTGGAGAGCAGGCCCACCCCGAGCGCCAGCAGGAACCCCCGTCCCCCGCCGAGCCGCTCGCGCGGCGCGGGGCGCCGCCCGGCCTCGAACCAGAGCGGGCGGGGTTCGAGGAGCAGGAACAGCAGCGCGCCGGCCTGCCCGACGGTGAAGAGCCAGAGCCAGGCCCACCGGTTGCCCAGCCTGGGCGTCGAACCGAGCATGATCAGGGAGGCGAGCACCCAGGCTCCGAGCACCCACACGCCGCCGACGGACGCAGGCACCTTTCTGACCCAGAGGGGCACGAGCTCCCATCTGTCGGAGTCGTCCGGCTCGGTCGCCCTGATCCGGCTCCGGCTCAGGTCGCCCCCGAGATCCGCCCTCGTGAAGGCGGGCCGTTCCGCCAGGAGCGCCTCCGGGCCGATCTCGCGCCAGATCAGCGGGCCCTGGGCCCAGCGGACCCGGTGGATCGCGCCGGACTGCTCGTCGTACTCGAGGAAGGAGACGCGGTCGGCCGCCGCCGCGGCGCGAAGCTCGGCCCGCGTCCCCGGCCGGGGAGTGAGGCTCAGCACGGTGACCAAGACGCCGAAGAGCAGGACGAGCAGGAGCACCGTCCGGATGGTCAGCCCGAGGAGCCGCCAGCCGCGCCGGACTTCGACCGCTTCGGGAGCCATACCTTATTTACTACCTCATGGTCATGCGTTGACCATCGCCATACCGAAAAGGAGCGCCACCGCGATCGCGAACCCTCGCGTGCCGTCGATTCTGGCCGGTGCGGGCAGCACCTCGTACGGTCCGCGCCACAGGGGATGGGGCTCCAGCAGGACGTAGAGCAGCGAGCCGCCGGTGAGGAACATCCAGAACCAGGCCCAGCGGCTGGCGTAGCGGGGGTTCGGCCGGGTCAGCATGAGCAACCAGGCCAGCACCTCCGCCGCCACCGCCACCGGGCCGAAGGGTTCCCACCAGCGCCCGTAAGCGGGCGAGCCCATCAGACCGCCGAAGCCCTCGGTGCGCACGATCTCCACGCCGGGGTCGGCTACGGCGCGTACCTGGGCCAGGAAGGCCCCCTGGCGGCGCTCAAGGGCCTCGGGGACCAGCCGGGTGGTCTCGGGGTCCCAGACGTCGTCGGGCTGGTCGAAGCGGGCCTGGCTCCAGGAGAGCGGCCCGTGCGACCACGTCAGCGTGCCGTAGGCGGGCCAGTTGCGGTCGTAGACGACCTTGGTCACCCCGCCGGCCCGCAGGTCCGAGATGAGCTCCGAGGCGGGCCGCAGGGGTGGCGCCTGGTTGAGGTGGACGACCACCGTGGAGATCGCGAGCACGAACAGCAGTGCCAGGCGCACGACGTACGGCATGTCGCCCCGTGCCGGAACCACCACTCGCATCTCTGCCCCCGTCACGCGAGATCCACCGCCAGACAGGCTAGCCGGTGGCCCTGTAGGACGCCGGTAAGAGACGTCTTGGGAGACAGAGATACCAACCGGAGACCTTGCGGCTTGAACAGTGTTATTCCAGCGTCATACGGTTGACCGTGTGACTACGCCGCTGCTCCCCGACCCCGAGCCCAGGCGGCGGGACTATGTGATCATTTCGGCCGATGACCACCTGATCGAGCCGCCCGACATGTTCGACGACCGGCTGCCGGAGAAGTACGCCGAGCTGGCTCCCAAGGTGGTCGAGACCGACTCGGGTCACCAGGTCTGGCGCTACGGCGGTGCCACCTACCCCTGCGCCGGGCTCGACGTGGGCGCCGGTCTGCCCCGCGAGCAGTGGACGCTCGACCCGGTGCGGTTCGAGCACATGCGTCCCGGCTGCCACGACATCGAGGCCCGGATCGAGGACATGGACCGCGCCGGCGTCTGGGCCGCGCTCTGCTTCCCCGGCATGCTGGCCGGGCAGTCGGGCATGGTCTTCGCCAAGACCCGCGACCAGGATCTCGGCCTGGCGGTCCTGCGCGCGTGGAACGACTGGCACGTGGACGTCTGGGCGGGCACCTATCCGGAGCGGATCATCGCCCTGCAGCTGCCCTGGCTGACCGACCCCGAGATCGCCGCCAAGGAGATCCGCGACAACGCGGCGCGCGGTTTCAAGGCGGTGCTCTTCCCCGAGTTCCCCACCCGGCTACGTCTGCCGTCCATCCACAGCGACCACTGGGACCCGTTCTTCCAGGCCTGCGAGGAGACGGGCACGGTCGTCTGCCTGAACGCCGGCGCCGGCTCCTGGGCACCCGTCCCCTCGCCGGACACCCCGATCGAGGCGATCACCACACTGATGCCGACGAGCGCCATGTTCGCCTGTGCCGACTGGCTCTGGTCGGGCATCCCGCTGCGCTTCCCCGCGCTGCGGATCCTCATCGTGGAGGGGGGAGTGGGCTGGCTGCCGATGCTCGCCGAGCGGGCCGACTACGCGCTCGACCACCCGGTGGCCGGCGAGGCCTCCTGGGAGGGTGGCCTGAAGCCCAGCGAGGTCCTGCGTAGAAACTTCTTCTTCGGCACGCTCAACGACCACGCCCTGTCCGGGGTGCGGCTCGCCGTCGGGCTGGAGCACGTGCTGCTGGAGAGCGGCTACCCCCACTCCGACTCCACCTGGCCCGACACCCAGCAGGCCATCGCGACGAACCTGGGCAGCCTGCCGCCCGCCGACATCGCCCGGGTGGCCTACGGCAACGCCGCCCGCCTGTTCGGCCACCCACTGCCCTCTCGCGCCTGGCTCAGGATGGAACAGCTCTGACCCGGTCACGCTCCCAGTCGACGTAGCGTCCGCCCTCGCCGAGCAGGGAACTCATCAGCCACAGGAAGACGCCGAAGTCGTCGGCCACTCCGATGAGAACCAGGAAGTCGGGGATGACGTCGATCGGCGAGATGATGTAGAGCACGCCAAGGCCCATCATGGCCAGCTTGCCCTTGCTCATACCGGGGTACTGCCCGCGCATGACCGCGCCGATCATCCTGGGGAGGGCGCGCAGGCGAGCGCCGAGACCGGGCGAGCCCGGCTTCGACACACTCCTGTACGTCTTCCACGCCTGTGCCGCGCGCGCCGCCTTCGCCATGGGGATTCCTCTCGGAAGCACGTTCGCCTGGTGGCGTATTACCCCACCACTTCACGATATAACGCGTGATTTTCCGATACGGTTCCCGAACGCCCGCCGCGACCGGGACGATCACACCCCCGCCGCCGCTCCCGTCCATCCGTTCCCCGACATCACCAAATATCCCGAAAAAATCGCGTCAGCGCATCGCCGGGTGCTGGAAGGGCCGCTCCTCCTCGATCTGGGCGGCCACCCGGATGAGCAGATCCTCCCGTCCTGCCGCGGCGACCAGTTGCACGCCTACCGGCAGACCGTCCGCGGTGCGGTGCAGCGGCAGGGAGATCGCGGGCTGCCCGGTGGCGTTGATCGGCGAGGTGAACGCCACCGCCTGGTTGGTCAGGCCCCGCGAGAGGCTGACGTCGTCCGCAGGCAGCCCGCCGAGGCGGAAGGGCGCCACCCCCAGGGACGGCATGAGCAGCAGGTCGTGGGATTCCCACCAGGCGGCCATCCGCCGCCGGAACCCGTCGATCCAGTCGCGCGAGGCCAGGTAGCCGACCGCACCGAGCTCGCGACCCGCCGCGCCCAGGATCCGGTTGCGCGTCTCCAACTCGTCCAGCTCCACGGGTCTGCCGCGCCAGCGCCCGATCTCCTCCAGGTCGGCGGCCACGTGGGCGGCGACGACGGTGCCGAAGTGCGTGGCGAAGCCGTCCTCGGCGAGCGCGGACGGTCCCCCCGGCTCGACGTCGTGCCCCAGCGCCGCCAGCAGCCCGGCGGCCCCGGTGACCGCGGCCACCAGGTCCGCCTCCGGCGGGACGGTCCCGTCCGGATGTTCGGTGAGGAAACCGATCCGCAGCCGCCCGGGGTCGGCTCCGACCTCCTCGGCGAGCGGGCGCCGCCAGGCGGACGCGCCGTACGGATCGCCCGGCATCGTCCCCGCGACCACGTCGAGGGTCGCCGCGCTGTCCCTGACCGTACGGCAGAGCAGGCCCGCGGCCGAGAAGCCCGCCCAGGGCTCGCCCGCCGACGGCCCCGAGCTGACCCTGCCCCTGCTGGGCTTCAGCCCGACCAGCCCGCACATGCTCGCCGGGATCCGGATCGATCCGCCGCCGTCGCTGGCCGTGGCCACCGCGACCATGCCCGCCGCCACCGCCGCCGCGGATCCCCCGCTCGACCCGCCGCTGCTGTAGCGGAGGTCGTACGGGTTGCGGGTCGGGCCGAACGCCACCGGCTCGGTGGTGATCGCGGTACCGAACTCCGGGGTGTTGGTCCGGCCCAGGATCGTGAACCCCGCCCGGCGCAGCTTGGCCACCGCGTAGCCGTCACGCTCCGCCGAGATCCCGTCGAGGGTGCGCGATCCCGCGCGGTACGGCTCACCGGCCATGCCCCAGCCCAGATCCTTCAACAGTGTCGGCACCCCCGCGAAGGGAGCGTCGAGCTCGACCTTGTCCGCCTCCTCCAGTGCCCGCTCGAACCTGCGGTGGACCACCGCGTTGATCGCGCCGTCACACGCCTCGATCCGTGCGATCGCCGCCTCGGCGAGCTCTCTCGGAGAGACCTCTCCCTTCCATACGGCCTGCGCCTGTCCGATCGCGTCCAACTTCAACAGGTCGTGCAAGAGTCACTCCTCGGCGGGGGCCAGATCTCGTACGGCCTGCGTGATCGGAACCTCGCCGCCGGGGATGGGGGCGAGAACCGGGGTGCTCAGACCGTTGCGCACATACTCCCTGATCCTGGCCCTGCACGTGGCGGCGTCGCCGTGCACGATGAGCTCGTCCACCACCTCGTCGGGGATGGCCTTGAGCGCCGCCTGCCGGTCACCGGCCGCCCATGCCTCGTGCATCGGCCGCAGCACCTCCCCGCGCCCCAGCCAGTCGTGGAAGGCCGCGTAGACCGGAACCGTCAGATAGCTCGCGAGCATCCAGCGCCCGAGCTCGCGCACCTTCTCCGCGTCCTCGCTGACGCACACGAACAGCCGGGCGATCAGCTCGGTCTCCTGCCCGACCTCGGCCCTGACCTTCAGCACGTCCTGCGGCGAGAGCCAGTTGGTGATCGCGCCGTCGGCCTCGCCGGCGGCCAGGTGCAGCATGCGGGGGCGGAGCGCGGCGAGCACGATCTTCGGCGGGATCTTGGGGGCGCGCTCCAGCTTGAACCCCTTGACCTCGAACGTCTCGTACCGCTCGGTGACCTTCTCTCCCGCGAGGGCCTTGCGCAGGAAGCGCAGGGTGTCTCTGGTCCTGGCGAACGGTTTGACGAACGCTCCGGCGTTCCAGCGCTCCACGATGGCCGGGGAGGAGGCCCCGATGCCCAGGACGAAGCGATCGGGGGCGAGGTCGGCGAGCGTCGCGGCGGACATGGCGAGCAGGCCGGGCCCCCGGGTGGAGACCGGGACGATCGCGCTGCCGAGCCGTACCCCCGGCGCCCATTCCGCGGCCATCGCCAGGGGCACGAAGCCGTCGACGCCGTTGACCTCGGCGGACCAGGCGTCGGTGTAGCCGAGCCCGGGGAGTTCGGCGATCAGATCCTTGGAGCCGGCCAGTGAGCGGTCGTAGAAGGGAACCGTCATACCCCAGCGTGGGCCCGTAACCATCGTGCCGCCTCCATGTCAGTGGTCGCCGCCCCGGGACCTTCCCCCTAGAACGACATTCTGATGTAGCTTGCCGCACCCGGCTGGGGGGTCGTCAATAGGCTGACTGTACCAACCAGACGGTATGCCCTTGATGCAATGATCTATATCGGCTCTCCACTTACCCTCTCATTACTTTCCGTATGATGTTAGAAACCTTGCGTGACGACGCATCGGTGGAGGAAAAAACGACGGGGCCTGCTCGGCGCGGCGGTCCTCGCGACCTGTATCGCGGCCCCCGCGCCGGCCGCGCCGCCCTCGCTCTCGGCGCTCTCAGCGCTCTCAGCGCTCTCAGCGCTCTCAGCGCTCTCGACGGCGGGCGGTGCCGGCCCGCCCGCCCCGCAGGTCGTCCAGCACGTCAGAAGGCCGATCTCGGCCTCCGGTCGCTCAGCGCGCCCGGAACCCGAGACGGACCACTCGACGGCAGGCCCCCAGGCGAGTTGGGAGCCCGGATATCCGGCCATGCCGCCACCCGAGATGAAGGCCGAGCCCGACTACCCGACAGCACCTCCCCGGGTGGACTGGGAGCCCGGGGATACGGTCGCGTTTCCCGCCGAGGTGAAACCCGAACCGGACCATCCGAAGGAACCGCCGGAGAAACCGGGCTACCCGGCAGACATTCCGGTCAAGCCGGAACCGGAGTCCACACCCAAGCCTGAACCCAAACCCGAACCGACACCCGAACCTGAACCGACACCCGAGCCCGAACCGGAGTCGCCTACGCCCGCCCCACCCTCGCCGCCCCGGCCCCGCCCGCCCGCCTACGTTCCCAAGGCCGCTGTCACGCCGACACCACCCCGGACCCGCCCCCCGCGGCCCGTACCGGTGACGCGTCCCAGCGTTCCTCCCCTCCTGCGGCAGCGACTGGTGCTGGACCGCTACGCCGAGCGGCGCGAGGGCACCGACCGCAGGCTCGTCCTCCTGGTGATGTTCACCGGCGTGATCTCGGTCACCGCGGTCGCCGCCCTCAACCACCGGGGCCGCAGATAGCGCGGACGGCACACGACCGGACGACGAAGCCCGCCGGGAACCACCGGCGGGCTTTTCCTATCCCGGACGCGCCGAACTACGGCTGGGCGGGAAACTGGCCGTCGATCTGGTCGTACTGCCGCTGCGCGGCCTTGAACGCGTCAGGCCCGACGGCACCCGGCCCGCTGAACGGGTGGCTGATCAGGATGATGAAACACACCCCGATGACGACCACGCCCACCCGGACCAGATCGGCGACGATCGACGGGAACGTGGGCCGCACCCTGAGCGTCCAGGGCAGCGCGATCACCAGCATCCCGGAGAGGATCATCGAGATCACGAAGATGCTCTCCAGACCGGTGCTCGCGTCGTCCCCCCTTACCGTTCGGGCGTGGGAGATCTCGGAGATCCGGTCGAGCGCGTCCTGCTGGAGGTTCTTGCTCGCGTCGCCGATCGGCTGGAGCCGGAGCACCGAGGCCCGCATGTCGGCGAGGGTCTGCCCGGGGAGCGGGGACATCTCGCTGCCGGCCATGAGCGGCCAGTCGAGGTCGATGCTCTGCGCGGTGTACTGGCGGATCTGGGTCCTGACCGGCGCCGCCTCAGGGATGGGCGCCACCGACCAGTACATCTCGGTGAGGCTCTCGGCCTCGGCCTGGACGTCGGTCTCCGTCGCCCAGAGCCCGTCCCGGCACAGGACCGCGGCGTAGGCCAGCACCAGCAGGTAGACGGCGAGGGCGAGATTGGCGGAGAAGTCGATGGACGACGAGCCGTGCCCGTCGTCATCCCGCCCCTTCCTCCTCAGCACGCGGAACGCGATCAGCAGGATCGCGACGGACAGCACCACCAGCACTGCTACCCAACCCATGGGACTCCCTTGAATCCGTCATCAAACAACCACTCAGGGTAATCAGATCGACACGATGATTCCTGGAGTTCCGCCGGTATTCACTCGCGAAGTTCGTGAACTCCCGCGATGAAGTCACGGGCGACCCCGCGCAGGCCAGGCAGGTGCGAGAGCCCCACCAGCCGGTCCACCAGCGGCACGGTGAGCTCGATGAACCGATATGTCCGTCGGCATCCCTCCGAGTCGTCGTGCACCCAGAACAGCACGACGCCCATCGACATCAGCCAGAGCAGTTCGGGCAGCTCGGCCCGCAACTCGGCGTCCATGCGGTCGGAGGATCCCTCCACGACCCGCCGGTAGATCTCGATCGACGCGTCCCTGGAGGGCGAGGACTCGGCGCTGAACGGGTTGAGCGGGTTGCTCGGCTCGGCCGCGTGCTTGAAGAACTTCACCGCGAACTCGTGGTACGGCTCGGAGACCCGCACCCACTCCCGCAGCACGCCTTCCAGCCGTGCGGCGAATCGGTGCTCGGTGGCCAGCAGCTTCTCGCACGCGGCCTCGTGCTCGGCCTGGGCCCGGTCGTAATAGGCCTGGACCAGGATCTCCTTCGAGGCGAAGTAGTAGTAGGCGTTGCCCACCGACACCCCGGCCTCGGCGGCGATGGCCCGCATCGTGGTCGCCTCGTACCCTCGCTCGCGAAAAAGCCGCAGGGCCGTCTCCACGATGACCTCACGGGTCCTGTCTGATCCACGGCTTCTCGGGGGCGGCTCGGCCATAGAGCACCTGTCACCTATCGCTTGGAGCTGGGAGAACGGGCTCGTCTGGTCTCTCTCCACTGGACGAACCCTAGATCATCCGTCCCGCGTCACCAGGGAGAAGCCCCAGTCAACGACCCTAGGCGCGCCACATTGCCCCCGCCACTCATATCGACTATTGCCACCCGGCTCTCGCCTCCGCGTGCCTCTGGCGGTAGCGACCCGATCATGCCGAGCACCGTGCGCCCCCTGTCTCAGCAGGTCATCGAGCCGCACGATGATCCCCATTACCGGGCAAAATTCACTCTTCGGGAGGGATCATCCGGGTTCGGGGGTGGGATTGATCCATTTGGCGGAAGGGCTCCCGCGACAAGGGATACACAATGGGGACACGTCCCTGTAGACAGCGGGCTGCCCGGTTCACCGCCGGAGCACTGCTCGCTCTGCAGATATCTTTCATCGCATCGGCCCGGGACGACAGTGCGACCGCGGAGAGCGGACACGCGTCGGCCACCGTCACGATCGTGAGCCGGCCGATCACGGCCGGCCCGGCGGAGGAACGCCGGTCCACGATCACCGGGACGTACGACACCGGCGCCCTGGAAACCGCCGGGCTCTACCGCCGGACCATCCACCAGGAGCCCTCCCTCCAGGGGAGGGACATCGCCACCACGGGCACACCGCCGGAACAGACGGCCCCCCTGATCCTCGAGACCACGGAACGGACGCGGGCCACCGCCCTGGCGGGCACACCACCGGAACAGGCGGCTCCCCCGATCCTCGAAGCCGCGGCGCGAACGCGGGACACCGCCACCGCGGACGCGCCATCGGAACAGACGGCCCCCCTGATCCCCCAGAGCCCCCAGGAGACCCGGGCCTTCCAGCCACGGTCCCTCCCCGAAACCTTCGCGGAGCAGGCACCCTCCGCCCCCGAGAGCCCGGCCGAGGCCCACCCCCCTCAGGCGCAGCGGGCCAAGCAGCGCCAGCCGGTGCGGCTGGCGCAGGCGGACGCCAAGCAGCGCCTCCGGGCGGCGGGCCTGACCTGGAGTTCCTCGGGTAAATGCGCGAACCGCCGCGGACGGCACTGCACCTCGCTGCAGGCGGTCCGGGCCGCCACCGTCTCCGACGTGATCGAGCTGAAGCGCCGCAGCGGTTGTCCCCTGGTCGTCACCGGCGGCACCGAGGTGGGCCATGCCCCTGGCCCCTACAGCCACTACATGGGCTACAAGCTGGACATCAAGCCCAACGAATGCATCAACCGCTACATCACAAAGAACTATCCGTCACAGGGCATACGAGGCGACGGAGCCCCCCTGTACGGCGAATCGGCGACCTCGGGCACCCTCTACGCCCGCGAGGCGGACCACTGGGACATCCTCTTCCGCTGACTCGCGAGATCCCACCTTCCAAGCGCCGGGTTCCACCGCCTCCGGTGTCCGCCGCTCACGCGAGCGCCGCGAGGGTCGTGCGGCGACATCCGATGCCGCCGCACGACCGGGGAGGTCACCCGAACTCGGCCGCGACCAGCTCGGCGATCTCCGCCGCGTTCAGGGCGGCGCCCTTGCGGAGATTGTCGCCACAGACGAACAGGTCGAGGGTGTTGGGGAAGTCGAGCGCCTGGCGGATTCGACCCACGTAGGTGGGGTCGGTTCCGACGACGTCCGCCGGGGTCGGGAAGACGCCGTTGGCCGGGTCGTCCATGACGACCACGGTCGGAGCGGCCTCCAGGATCCGATGGGCGTCGGCGACGGTGATCTCACGCTCGAAGGTCGCGTGCACGGCCAGCGAGTGAGTGGTGATCACTGGGACGCGGACGCAGGTCGCCGAGACCTTCAGGTCGTGGATCCCAAGGATCTTCCGCGACTCGTTGCGGAGCTTGATCTCCTCGGAGGCCCAGCCGCCGTCCTTGAGCGAACCCGCCCACGGCACCACGTTGAACGCCACCGGTGCCGGGAAGGGCGACTCGGCGTCCCCGAGCCTGTTCTGCAGGACCTTGCGCACGTCACCGGCGGTCTGCCCGACCGTACGGTCGCCCGCCAGGGCCTCGACCTCGTCGTAGAGGCGGGCCGAGCCCGCCACACCCGCGCCGGAGACCGCCTGGTAGGAGGCGACCACCAGCTCACGCAGGCCGTACTCCTCATGGAGGGCACCCATCGCGGCCATCATCGACAGGGTCGTGCAGTTGGGGGTGGAGATGATTCCCAGCGGCCGCTCGCGCGCGGCCTCGGGGTTGACCTCCGGCACGACCAGCGGAACCTCGGGGTTCATCCGGAAGGTGCCCGACTTGTCGATGACGACGGCACCGCGCTCGGCGGCGATCGGCACCCACGTCGCGGAGACCTCGTCCGGCACGTCGAAGATCGCGATGTCGACGCCGTCGAAGACCTCGGGAGTCAGCTCCTGGACGACGAGGTCCTCACCGCGGACCCTCAGGACCTTGCCCGCCGAGCGGGCGGACGCGACGAGCTTGATGTCTCCGTAGACGTTCTCACGGCCGGAGATGATGTCCCGCATCACGGTGCCGACGGCGCCGGTCGCGCCGATCAGGGCAAGGGTGGGCTTGCGGCTCATCGCCCGGTACCTCCATAGATCACGGCTTCAACCTGGTCGGCGTCGAGGTCGAAGGCGCGGTGCGCGGCGCTGACCGCCGTGTCCACCTCGTCCTGTCCGACGATCACCGAGATGCGGATCTCCGAGGTGGAGATCATCTCGATGTTCACCCCCGCGTCGGCGAGAGCGGCGAAGAACGTCGCGGTGACGCCGGGGTGCGAGCGCATGCCCGCTCCGATCAGCGAGACCTTGCCGATCTGGTCGTCGAAGAGCAGCGACTCGAAGCCGATGCGCTCCTGGATCTTCTTCAGCGCGGTGAGCGCCACGGAGGCGTCACTCGTGGGCAGCGTGAAGGAGATGTCAGTCCGGCCGGTCGTCGCCGCCGACACGTTCTGCACGATCATGTCGATGTTGACCTCGGCGTCGGCGAGTGTTTTGAAGATCGTCGCAGCCTCGCCGACCTTGTCGGGCACCCCGACAACGGTGATCTTGGCCTCGCTCCGGTCGTGCGCGACGCCGGAGATGATCGGCTGCTCCATCTCTGTTCCTTCGCTGTCGGGGTCGGAGACGACCCACGTGCCTTCCTTGGTGCTGAACGAGCTTCTGACGTGGATCGGCAGGCCGAAACGGCGAGCGTACTCAACGCAGCGCAGGTGCAGGATCTTCGCACCGCAGGCCGCCATCTCCATCATCTCGTCGTACGAGATCTTGGGAATCTTACGGGCGGTCGGGACGATGCGGGGGTCGGCGGTGAAGACGCCGTCCACATCGGTGTAGATCTCACACACGTCGGCGTTCAGGGCGGCGGCGAGCGCGACCGCCGTGGTGTCCGAGCCTCCCCTGCCGAGCGTGGTGATGTCCTTGGTGTCCTGGGAGACGCCCTGGAACCCGGCCACGATCGCGACCTGGCCGTTGTCCAGCGCCCCGCGTATCCGGCCGGGCGTCACGTCGATGATGCGCGCGCGGCCGTGCGAGGAGTCAGTGATCACGCCGGCCTGGGAGCCGGTGAACGAACGCGCCTCCTGACCGAGGTTGGCGATCGCCATCGCCAGCAGCGCCATCGAGATGCGCTCACCCGAGGTGAGCAGCATGTCAAGCTCCCGGCCAGGCGGGAGCGGCGAGACCTGCTGGGCGAGGTCGAGTAGTTCGTCCGTCGTGTCACCCATGGCGGAAACGATCACCACGACGTCGTTGCCGGCTTTTTTCGTCGTGACGATCCGCTGAGCGACCCGCTTGATGCAGGACGCGTCGGCGACGGACGAACCACCATACTTCTGAACAACGAGCGCCACGAGATGTCTCCGAAGCAATCTAGGGCTGTGGAGTTCACAGTCTACTGGCGCCCTAGCTGGGACCTTCTGATGTGGCTCAGTATGTGGACGATCACACGGTTGTGCGCTCCTCGGCGACATCAAGCCGGGTATGGGCGACAAGTGCCTGAAGTGCCCGCATCGCCGCTCCGGCGTGGTTTCCCCAGGTGTTGAAATAGGAGTACTGCCACCACCAGAGAGCCTCCAGCGGGCGACCCGCACTGTGGTGCCGCAGACCGTGCAGGAGGTCGGCGGCCACCGCCGTCAGGTCGTCGGAGAGGCGGTACGGAGTGACCCCGGTGTCCTTGTAGGGGTCGAAGACCTCGGCGTAGTCGTCGACCGGCCCCAGCCGCTCGGCCAGCGCCGTTCGGACGGCGTCGACGTCCGGGTCCTCGCCCAGATGCGGTTCCCAGTTGCCCGACAGGATCACGTCCTGGCTCGCGCCGAGCTGCGCGCCGGCCGAGCTGACCTGCGCGACCTCCACCAGCAGCAGGGGCAGGATGGCGTCGCCGCCCTCGCCGCCCGCCAGGCGGGTCAGGCCGTCGATGTAGTTCTTCGCGTGCTCCGCGATCCGCTCCGCGAGAGCACTCCACGCGTCATCAGACATCAAGGAGCCTCCTTCCCTCGAACGCGCGGCCCAAGGTGACCTCGTCCGCGTACTCGAGGTCACCGCCCACCGGCAGACCGCTGGCCAGTCGTGTCACTTTCAGTCCCATCGGCTTGACCAGACGGGCGAGATAGGTCGCCGTCGCCTCCCCCTCAAGGTTGGGGTCGGTGGCGAGGATCAGCTCGGTGACCTGGCCGTCCGCCAGGCGGGTCATGAGCTCTCTGATGCGCAGGTCGTCGGGGCCGACACCGTCGATCGGGCTGATCGCCCCGCCCAGCACGTGGTAGCGGCCTCGGAACTCGCGGGTCTTCTCGATGGCCACGACGTCCTTCGACTCCTCGACGACGCAGATCACGTGGGGATCGCGCCTGGCGTCACGGCAGATCCGGCACTCCTCCTCCGCGGCGACGTTGCCACAGACCCGGCAGAAGCGGACCTTCTCCTTGACCTCCAGCAGCGCGTGCGCGAGCCGTTTCACGTCGGCCGGCTCCGCGGCCAGCAGGTGGAACGCGATGCGTTGCGCGCTCTTGGGACCGACGCCGGGGAGCATCCCCAACTCGTCGATCAGGTTCTGGACGACCCCTTCGTACATGACCTAGAACCCGGGAAGCTGGCCGAGCCCGCCCCCGCCCCCCAGCCCCTGTGCGAGCGGACCGAGCTTCTCCTGCTGCAGGTCGGCCGCGGCACGCACGGCGTCGCGGATGGCCGCGATGACCAGGTCGGCGACGGTGTCCGCCGTCTCCTGGGGGTCACCGGGGTCGATGGCCTCGGCGCTGATCTCTAGTTCGAGCAGCTCGCCCCCGCCGTTGACCGTGGCCACGACCAGGCCGCCGCCCGCGGAGCCCTGAACCTCCGCGTCGTTCAGCTCCTGCTGGGCGCTCACAAGCTGCTGCTGCATGAGCTGAGCCTGCTCCAGCAGCTGCTGCAGGTTGACATCCCCTGGGTTCACCGTCGTTGTGCTCCTCATTCGTGACATCGGTCGTCACGAGCCTACGGGTTCTGAGCCGGGTGTTGTACTGAAGCGAGCACGGGTTCCCTGCTGACGGGGATTAAACCTTCGTCGGGCCCCGGGCCCCCTCCAGACGTCCGAGACCCGACATGACACGCCCCGGAGCGGCCGCACACGGCGGCGTGTGATCGAAAGGTAACCGTCCGAAGGTTGCACACACGTTGCGATCGTCCGCTCACTCTTCGCGTGCCCTCTTTGATCGAACGGGTTGCGTGCGGGGTTCTGAGCCCCGATGCTTCCGCCATCGGCTCTGTTCCGGGGGGATATGTGTCCGACAGCCAGATGAGAGCCGTCCAGACAGCCGATCTCGACTCCTACGCGTCACGGCTGCGGCGCCTGCACGAGGCCCTGAGCGACGGTGAGCAGCCGGTGGCCGAGGGACCCAGAAGCGTGATCTCCTCGTCGTGGCGGCGGTCGCTGGACGCCGGAATCGACCTCGAGACCAGGTCGGCCCCGCCGGCCTTCGAGGGCCAGGACGTCCGGGAGGTCCGTTCGGCCCACCCGATGAGCGGGCTGCTGCCGATCATCACCGGCACCCTGCTGGGCGCCGCCGCCGAGGGCGACCAGATCCTGCTCATCGCCGACGCCGAGGGCAGGGTGCTCTGGCGGGACGGCGACCACCGGACGATGGAACGCGCCGACGAGGTGGGACTGGCCGCCGGCTTCGACTGGAGCGAGCGGGCGATCGGGACCAACGGCCTGGGCACCGCGCTCGCGACCCGGCGGCCCCTCCACGTCTTCTCCTCCGAACACCTGGTCAGGGCACTCCACATCTGGTCCTGCTCCGCCGCGCCGGTCATCGATCCCGACAGCGGCGGCCTGCTGGGCTGCGTCGACGTCAGCGGCACGACGCGCGCCATGCACCCGGCGAGCGTCGCCCTCGTCGAGGCCGCCGCACGGCTGGCCGAGAGCCACCTCACGCTGCGCATGCTCGAACATGACGAGCGGCTCAGACGCCGCCACGAGAGACAGGTGAGCGCGCTGCGCGGCGAGCCTGGCGCCCTGGTCACCGCGACCGGGCGGATCATCGCCGGTGACGACGCACCGCAGTGGGGTCACCGCATCCGCCTGCCCGAGGTGGGCCACCGTCTGGTCCTGCCCGACGGGCGGAGTGCCTTCCTTGAACCGCTCGGCGACGAGGGCTTCCTGCTCCGCCTCGCGGGTCCGGCGCGTGACCCCGTGCTGACCCTGTCCCTCCTCGGCACCGAGCACCCCTCGGCGTGCCTGGAGGGGGTCCGCCTGCCGCTCTCCCTGCGCCACGCCGAGATCCTCGCGATGCTCGCCCTCAACCCCCGGGGAATGACGGCCGCCCAACTCTCCTTCCATCTGTACGGCGACGCGGGAAATCCGGTGACCATCCGTGCCGAGGTCCACCGGCTCCGCATCCACCTCGGCCACACCATCGCCGCCAGGCCGTACCGCCTCACCTGCACGGTCGAGGCCGACTTCCTGGAACTCAAGCGGCTGCTCGCGGCCGGCGAGACCGCGCCGGTCGCCCGCGCCTACCGCGGCCCCCTGCTGCCCCGCTCCGAGGCGCCCGCCCTGCGCCGCGAGCGGGAGGAACTGGAGGGCCAGGTACGGGCCCGCCTCCTGCGGCGGGGCGACCCCGACGACCTCTGGGCCTACACCGAGACCGAGCACGGCAGGAACGACATCCAGATCCTCGAACGCCTCGCCGCCACGCTGCCCCGCCACGACCATCGCGCGGTGGCGGCCCGGATCCGCCTCAGCGGCGTCGACCTGCCCTGAGGTCCTCGCCATCTGGAAGGCGGGGATTCCCGTGACCGCTTTCAGGGCGGACGCGCGCCGTCGACCGGTCTGAGACCTCCGGGACACGGGTGGGAGCGCGGCGTGCAGCCCGTCAGGTGTGGTCGATCTCACCGATGATCTGGCCACCCAGCTCGCGCTGGATGAGGGCCATCCCGGTGAGCGCGTCGACGTCGGCGTCCGCGTCGTTCAGCGGGTCGACCTCGTCGGCGTCGGGGGCGGCGCCGCGGTTACCCCGGGCGGGCACCGCGTCGGGCCAGGCCGCCTTGGCGCCGGTCTTGGCCACGGCCCTTGGACCGGCCTGGGCGGCGGCCCTGGCGGCCGAGCGGGCGGCGGCCAGACCGGGACCGGGGCCGGAGATCGGCGGGGGAGGCGAACCCGGGTCCTCCGGCATGGGGGCGTCCGGCCAGGACTCGTCCGTCGCGGGCGGGGTCTGACGCGCCGGGGCCGCCCGCTCCGCCTGCGGCGCGGGCGGAGCGACGGGGGCCTGCGCCTGACGGACGGGCGCCTGTGCCTGCGGCTGGGATGGCTGGGGGGTGGGCTGCTGGGGGGCCGGGGGCTGTCTCGGTGCCGGCGCACGACCCCCGCCCGACGGAGCGGGCCCGTTGCCGACAACGGCCTCGACCTTCCAGGTCCCGCCCAGAACCTCCTGCAGCACCGCCGCGACGACCGCGTCCTTGCCGCCCCCGGTGAAGTTCTTCATCGCGCCGACCTGCGCGAACCCCAGGGTTACGATCTTGCCCTCGACCCCGACGACCTGGGCGTTGGTGTTGACGTTGGCCCACACGACGATGCTGCGCCGCTTGAGCGCGGCGAGCACCTGGGGCCACGCCTGCTGCACGGCCCCGCCCCCGGAACCGGGCGCGGCCGCCGTGTCGACCGGCGCGGGCGCGCCGGGAGCCTGCTGAACGGGCGCCTGGGCCTGCTGCCCCGTAGCCGGTGCGCCGGGCCTGACCGCCACCGGCCAGTCATCGCCCTGGGCACCGGGCTGCTCGACGGGTGCCTTGACGGGTGCCTTGACGACAGGCGGTTCGGGCCGCTCCGCCTGTGGCGGGGGCGCCGCGTGGACCACCGGTGCCGGTACCGGAGCCGCGGCCTGCGGAGCGGCGTGCACGACGACCCCGCCCCGTTCCAGCCGCTCCAGCCGTGCCAGCAGCGCCGCCTCGCCCTGCGCCGCGCCGGGAAGCAGGATCCTGGCGCACATCAGCTCAAGGAGCAGACGGGGCGAGGCCGCACCGCGCATCTCGATCAGGCCCGCGTTGAGGATCTCCGCGGCGCGGGTCAGCTCGGCCGGGCCCATCGAGGCCGCCTGGACCTGAAGCCGCTCCAGCTCGTCGCCTGGCCGGTCGAGCAGCCCGCTGGTGGCCGCCTCCGGCACGTTGGCCAGGATCACCAGGTCACGGAAGCGCTCCAGCAGGTCCATCGCGAACCGCCGGGGGTCGTGGCCGCCCTCGATCACCCGGTTCACCACCTGGAACACCAGCGCACCGTCGCGGCCGGCGAAGGCCGCGACCACGTCGTCGAGCAGGTCACCGTCGGTGTAGCCGAGCAGGGAGACAGCGCGCGCGTACGTGATGCCCGCCTCGTCCGACCCGGCGAACAGCTGGTCGAGGATGGAGAGCGAGTCGCGGGCCGAACCCGCGCCCGCCCGGACCACCAGCGGGAGCGCGGCGGGCTCGAACGGGACGTTCTCGGAGGTGAGGATCTCCTCCATGAGCGTGCGCAGCGCGGCCGGCGGGATCAGCCGGAACGGGTAGTGGTGGGTCCTGGACTTGATCGTCCCGATGACCTTCTCCGGCTCGGTGGTCGCGAAGACGAACTTCAGGTGAGGGGGAGGCTCCTCGACGAGCTTGAGCAGCGCGTTGAAACCCTCGCGGGTCACCATGTGCGCCTCGTCGATGATGTAGATCTTGAAGCGCGACGACACCGGCGCGAAGAAGGCCCGCTCACGCAGGTCACGGGCGTCGTCCACGCCACCGTGCGAGGCGGCGTCGATCTCGATGACATCGAGGTGGCCGGGGCCGGTGGGCGCCAGCGCCACACAGGACTCGCACTCCCCGCACGGGTCGGGGGTCGGGCCCTTCTCACAGTTCAGGGAGCGGGCGAGGATGCGCGCGCTGGACGTCTTGCCACATCCCCTGGGCCCGCTGAACAGGTAGGCGTGGTTGATGCGCCCGCTGCGCAGCGCCTGGCGGAGCGGATCGGTGACGTGCTCCTGACCCTTGACCTCGGCGAAGGTTCCGGGCCGGTACTTGCGGTACAGCGCAAGACTCATGCGACGATCCCACCTGCGAGGGGTCCTGAAACGAAAGACCCCTCGCACACCCGCCAGAGCCCGCTTATCCTTGCTGCCTTCCGGCCCTGGGGAGGTTCACAGGATGACGCCGCGCGAGGGGTCGACCCTCAGTCTAGCCTCAGATCCGAGTGCTCGGGGTCGGAAATCCATGGTCCGCGCACCTCGAAAGTTGGGTAAGCTTCTCCACGGAGGATTCGCCTAGTTGGCCTAGGGCGCACGCTTGGAAAGCGTGTTGGGGGCAACCCCTCAGGAGTTCGAATCTCCTATCCTCCGCCTTCTCGGAAGGGGCGGCCCGCGTCGGCGGGCCGCCCCTTCCGGCGTTCGGGTCTCGGTTGGCCTTTTCCGGGGGTTCTTCCCCCCACCCGCCGACGCGGTGTCCACGTCCCGGGGAGGTCATCGGCTGCCGGGGCCGCCCCGGACCGGAATGCGGCCGGCGCTCCACGGCGGCGCGGAACCGGTCATGCCGAAAGTGCATGCCGGCAGCGAGACCGGAGCCGCCACGGTGGCCCATCGGCGGTGACGGCGGCGATGCGCGGGGCCACGCCCAACTCGCCGTAGATGTGCATCAGGTGGGTCTTGACCGTCGCCTCGGTGATGAAGAACCGCCTGGCGACCTCCCGGTCGCCCGTGCCGAACGCGCAAAGCGCCGTTAAAGGCGGCCATGCTAGCGTGATCACGCCCATATTTGCTTGTTTGGGATGATTGATAACCATCTCCTGAGCAGTCAGGCGAGAGCCCATGAAGATCACTCGTTGGGTCGCGGGTGGCATGACCTTGGCCGCTACGGCCGCCCTCACCCTGGTGTCCGCCGGTCCCGCGCAGGCCTTTCCCCAGGGCTCCTGTGGACATTCGTACCGCAAGGTAGCCAGCTATCCCATTGCAAAAGGGACAAAAGACGGGAAGGCATACGGCACCGTCACGCTGTACCACAGCAGCACCGCGCACAGGAAATGCGCCATTGCCCGGGTGGCGGGCTCCTACGTCGGACAGACGAGTTATCTGTACGTTGCGCTCTTCGTGGACAGGAACGGGAACAAGAAGTACGACGGCCCTGACACGGGGGTCGCCGATGGCAGCGCGCGCTACAAGTGGTTCGCGGGCCCGGTGTACACCTCCGCCGACCGCCTGTGCGTCCAGTTCACCGGGGCGATCAGGATCGGTTCCAAGCCCGTCGTCCACGGGGGCACACCAGAAGGCAAGTGGATGCACTGCGGTTAGACACGGCTCACCGCCTCTGACCCGGTGACGGGGAATCCTCGACGTGGAACGGCCACCGCGTGGTGCAGGGGACAGCGCGTCAAGTGGTTCACCACCGGCTACCGGAGCGGCGATCCCGGCGGGTGCGACACCTTCTCCGGCGACATCTGAGAACTCCGGCGGCGCCTGCCCAGGACGCATCCGAAAGACGGCCTCCGAGCTGCGGCGATGAAGATCGGACAGGCGAGAGGCCGGATTCTCTCCTAAACTACGTACTGTGATCTTCAAGCTGGTCGGCGATGGACGGCCCTACCCCGAGCACGGTCTCTCGCATCGCGAGTGGGCGCAGATACCGCCGCGACAGGTCCGGCTCGACACGCTGATCACCACGAAAGCGGTGCTGGACCTGCACTCCCTGCTCGCCAAGGACTCCACGTTCTACGGCGACCTGTTCCCGCATGTGGTCCAGTGGCGCGGCGACCTCTATCTGGAGGACGGCCTGCACCGGGCCCTGCGCTCGGCCCTGCACCAGCGCTCGGTGCTGCACGCCCGGGTCCTGGAACTGCCCGCGGAGAACTGAGGCCCCGGGCGGGATTTGCCGGGCTCGCGCAAGGGATGAAGCGGCGGGGAAAGACGGCAGAACGCGAAAAGGGGCTCCCGCGACTGCGGGAGCCCCTTCTGTGTGGCGGTGGAGGTGGGATTTGAACCCACGGATAGGTTGCCCCATCACACGCTTTCGAGGCGTGCGCCCTCGGCCACTAGGCGACTCCACCGCGGAGCAGCCTACCGGATAACCGCTATTGCTCGCGCATCCGGCGAGCAGTGAAGAACTCGGTGAGAACCGCCGCGCAGTCATCGGCCAGGACACCTCGCAGCACCTCGGGCCGATGGTTGAGGCGGCGGTCCCTGAGCACGTCCCAGAGCGACCCCGCCGCTCCGCCCTTGGGATCGACGGCGCCGTAGACGACGCGATCGACCCGGGCGAGCACGGCGGCTCCCGCGCACATGGTGCAGGGCTCCAGGGTGACCACCAACGTGCAGCCGGTCAGCCGCCACCGCCCACACGCCTTCGCCGCCTGCCTCAGGGCGAGCATCTCGGCGTGTGCGGTGGGGTCGGCCGAGGCCTCCCTGTCGTTTCCCGCACGCCCCAGCACGGAGCCGTCCGGGCCGACGACCACCGCACCGACGGGCACCTCGCCGCGGGCTCCGGCTTCGGCGGCCTGCGCCAGGGCGAGCCTCATCTCCCCGACGTAGTCCGTCAACGCAACCGGTCGAGCTCGTCGGCGAAGGCCAGCCGCTCGGCGATCACCGAGAGCGTGTCCCCGGGGAGCGCGCCCTCCTCCATGCTGAGCTCGACGAGCTCGTCGGAACTCAGCCCGAGGTCGTCCAGCAACTCGAAGTCGCCCGCCGGCCGCACGCCCAAGTCGGGTGTGTCCTTGTCGACCGCCACCCCGGCAAGCTCGGTGAAGAGCTCACCGAGGCCGTCGGAGAGCCCCGCGTGGGCGTCGGACAGGAAGGTGCGTGGCTCCAGGTCGCCCTGGTATCGGACGATCGCGAACCATTCGTCCTCCACCTCCACACACAGAAGAGCAAGCTCGTCGCCGTTGAGCCCCAGATGCTCCTGAACGGCGTCGCCGAGATCGTCGACGATCTCGGCCTCACTGAGGTCGACCTCCGCGCCTTTCCAACCGTCCGGCGTACGGACGAAGGCCGCGGAGAAAACACTGTTACGGGGTGGTCTGGAGGGCATGGCCGATCTCCCGAGGTCAGCCGAACACAGAGTCGATGGCGCGTTCGAACGGCTCGGAGAATCCCAGCCGCGCGGCGATGCTGGACAGGACGTCCTCCGGCAGGAGGTCGATGTCGCCAGAAAGGATGCCGAGCTCCATCTCGTCGAGCCCCAGGTCCGCGAAGATCGACAGGTCCCCCGCGGGGAGCGCCGTCTCCTCGTCCTGAAGAATCGCGTCGAGTTCGTCCTCGTCGGGAACCGGCACGTCCAGGTATTCCAGCGCCTGCCGGGCGAGCGGGAAATCCCAGGACGCGGCGATGTCGGACAGGAAGACCTCGACCCTCTCGCCGAACACCCGTAGCGCCACGAAGAACTCATCCCCAACGGCGACCAGGCCAATCGTGCCGTTCATGCTCGGCTGCTGGCGCAGGGCGTGGATGAGGCCGTCGAGGTCGGAGGTGAGTGCCACGGGGAGCGTCTCCGCCTCCCAGCCGTCGTCCTCACGGTAGATCACGATGGCAAAGTCCAGCGAGTCTTCGTCTGACATGGCCATCCCCACCGAATGCTTTCTCTACGGAGGTCAATGCTTTCAGAAGCGAGACACGGAGGTGGGCCTCTCCGACCAAATTGTGATCAAATCCGAGTGAGCGGGTGATGTCGAACAGGTGCCGCCCGCCCTCCCCCGGCTTATCGCCTGCCGAGTGTCCAGGATATCTTTGGCCACCATGGAAACCCTGGTCGTCGACCATCCCCTGGTGGCCCACAAGCTGACCGTGCTGCGGGACGCCGGCACGGACTCCCCCACTTTCCGGCGTCTCGCCGACGAGTTGGTGACCCTGCTGGCCTACGAGGCGACCAGGCACGTCCGCGTCACCGAGTGGTCGGTGCAGACGCCCGTGGCTCTCGCCAAGGGCGTGCGGCTGGCACAGCCCTGCCCGCTGGTGGTCCCGATCCTGCGCGCGGGACTGGGGATGCTGGAGGGCATGACCCGGCTACTGCCCACGGCCGAGGTCGGTTTCCTCGGGATGATCCGCAACGAGTCCACGCTCCAGGCGGAGACCTATGCCACCCGGCTGCCCGACGACCTCTCCGGCCGTCAGGTCTACGTGGTGGACCCGATGCTGGCCACCGGCGGCACCCTCGCCGCCGCGATCCAGTTCCTCTTCGACCGGGGCGCCGACGACGTGACCGCGCTCTGCCTGCTGGCCGCCCCCGAGGGCATCGCCCACATGGACGAGGTCTTCAACGGCAGCGGCAAGCCGATCCGCCTGGTGACCGCGGCCCTGGACGAGCGTCTGAACGAGCAGGGCTACATCGTCCCCGGGCTGGGCGACGCCGGAGACCGCCTCTACGGCGTCGTCTGAGCACTCTCCCCGGCATCGCCGCCGGCCCGAAGGTTCCGGGATTTCAGAGCCATCCTTTTCCCTTGAAGGATGGTTCTTCTACTCATCGACCGTTACACAACGCGGTCGAGCGGGTACGAAGAGTCGCGAAGACATCTCTTCTGTGTCCCCGGTCCGCCGAGGCCGCGGGCGCACACCAGGGAGAACCATGAGCGAGCGAATCATCCCGGACACCGAACCCGACCCTTACGCGGACTTCAGCGCCGCGCTCAGGGACGAGTTCTCCGAGATCCATCCGGCGACCACGGTGACCCGCTGCATAGAGGCGGCTCACTACGGAGCGCTGGAGGTCGTCGGCCACGCCCATCCGACGCTGGTCGAGCGGATCGCCCGCAAGCACCTCGAGGTCCTCGCACTGGTCGCGAGCGAACGCGGGTGACGGGTCATGAGGGGCGCGGATGTCCGGGGGGTGTGCCCCACGGGGCCCTCGCGCAGGATCCTCGCGACGCGTACGAGACCGAATGAGCCGATGCGCTTTACCGCGGCATGGCCCTGGGTAATGTATATGGCGGGTGCAGTGGGTGAGTGGTAGTGGGAGGCCAACGTGCAGGTCAAGAAAGTCCTATCGTATAGCGCTGTCGGTTTTGTGGCGTTTTTCCTGTTCACCCGACCAGGTGACGCAGCCAACGCCGTAAGGGGTGCCATGGACACGGTTTACACGGCGGCCGATTCTCTGGCCCAATTCGTCTCACATCTGTCATGAGGCTCGTGACCCACGGGGACTCCGCCCCCTCGTCGGTCAACCGCTACCTACTCCCCCACGAACACCAGGTCATCATGGTGCGGCGCCACCCGGCCGTGCTGCTTCGCGCGGTCGCCGAGGTTTTCGGCGGCCTGATCCTCGCCGGACTGCTGAGCAAGTGGTTCGGCGACCAGGGCGGCGGTGGCGTGCTCGTCATCGTCTGGTGGGCCTGGCTGCTGTTGTTGATCCGCTTCGTCTGGAAGGTCGCGGAGTGGTCGGTCGACTACTTCGTCGTCACCTCCAAGCGCATGCTGCTCACCACCGGCTTGATCACCCGCAAGGTCGACATGATGCCGCTCGGCAAAGTGACCGACATGAGCTTCCAGCGCTCGATCCTCGGCCGCATGCTGGGCTACGGCGAGTTCGTTCTGGAGTCGGCCGGTCAGGACCAGGCCCTGTCGAGGGTCAATTACATTCCATACCCGGAGACCCTCTACCTGGAGGTCTGCCAGATGCTCTTCCCAGGGGGCAATGATTCGGATGATTAGCGCCTTATGTCCATATTGACAGCAATGACATAGTGGCTGCCCACACTCCCCGGTGAGGATTTTTCACGCGGGGTTACCCGATTCGACTGCTTCATGCAATCATGGCGGGAACATTGACCATCCCCCGCCCTGAGAGATCAGATGCCGAGTCAGGGAACCATCGGTGACCGCGTCCGCGGACTGCGACTGAGTAGGCGCATGTCCCAGGCCCAGCTGGCAGGGCCCGACCTTTCCGACAGCTACGTCTCCCTCATCGAGTCCGGCAAGCGGACGCCGACCCCCGTGGTCGCCCGCCTGCTGGCCGAGCGACTGGGGTGCACCACCGAGTTCCTGCTGCACGGGATCGAGCCGCGCCAGCGCATCGACACCGAGCTTGGCCTGCGCCACGCGGAGTTGGAGCTTCTGCACGGCGACCCGTCCGTCGCGGCGGACCGTTTCGGTGAGATCGTCAAGGTCGCCGGCGAGGAGAACGCGATGCTGGCCGCGCACGCGCGACTCGGCCGCGCACGCGCACTGGAGGCCCAGGGCAGGGTCGGTCCGGCCTTGGAGGCGTTCGAGCGACTCCGCCGTGAGGCGGCCGCCCACCCCGAGCGCCTGGCCGACCTGCCGCTGACGGTGGCGCTGAGCCGCTGCTACCAGCGTGCCGGAGACACCCCTCGCTCGCGCGACCTGGCCGCCCACGCGCTCAGCGAGGTCAACCGGCTCCCCCTGTCGCAGGGCGAGATCGCCGTCGAACTGGCCGCCTCCCTGATGGAGACCGAAACCCCCCGCGGGCCCGGCTCGCAGGGCATGTCCTACGTCCGGCACGTCCTGTCGACCAATGGCGTCCCCACCGCGGTCAACCGCACCGCGGAGATCCACGCCCTCTGGCGAGCGAGTGTCGCGGCCTCCGGCAGAGAGGACTCGGCGCTGGCCGTCCGCCTCGCCGACGACGCGATCGCGACCGGGCGCCCGGCGCGGATGGCGTCGCAGCTCGCCCTCATCGCGATGGACTGGGCACGTCTCGCCGCCTCCACGGGCGGCGAGTCACTCGACGAGGCCCACAAGCTCGCGACCAGCGCCGGCAAGGTCTTCGCGGCGTTCCCCGAGCGCATCCACGAGCACATCAGGAGCATCGTCGTGCTCGCCCAGGTCCGGCTGGCGACCGGCGACGCTCAGGGCGCGGCGGATCTGGCCGGAACCGCCCTCGACATGCCGGGCGGCCAGGCGGGCGCCATCGGGGCGACCGCGCAGCTGGTTCTCGCCCGGACCGCGCTGGCCCGCGGCCGGAGCGACGTCACGGCCGCCCTGGACACCGCCAAGCGGCTGCTGAACGGCGTCCGGTACGAGCTCTCCGGCCCTGACCGGGGGACCGCGCGGGTCTGGCGTGACCTCGGAGACCTGTACGGCCAGGTCGGTGCGCGTGACGACCAGGCCAGCGCGTATCGTAGGGCTCTCGAAACCGCTGGGGTGCGCGACGCGCTGGTGGGCGTGACCGTCGACTCGGCTCTGGTCCGGTAAGACCGGTTTCGCTAAGGGAGTTCCAGATTTGTTTTCGCACCTCTGGAATAACTAGGGTCTACCAGTCATTGATTCATAGGATGATTGGTTTCTCCGGAGGAGGCGGACGGTGAGTCTGCGTACGGCGCAGCGAGCATCCCTCGTCGACCAAGTGATCGATCAACTCAAGGAGCAGATCACTTCTAACTCCTGGCAGATGCACGCGAAGATTCCTACCGAGACCGTACTCGCCGAACAACTCGGGGTCGGTCGCAACACCGTGCGCGAGGCGGTGCGGGCGCTCACACACGCCGGCCTGCTGGAGTGTCGCCAGGGTGACGGGACGTACGTTCGCGCCACGAGCGAGCTCTCCGGGGCCATGCTGCGGCGGCTACGCTCCGCCGAACAGCTTGAGATCCTGGAGGTGCGGCGTGCGCTGGAGGTGGAGGCCGCCAGGCTCGCCGCGACCAGGCGCACCGATGCCGACATCGCCGCGATCGAGGCGGCGCTGACCGAGCGGGACAACGCCTGGGAACTGGGCGAGCCCAACGCGTTCGTCGAGGCCGACCTGGCCTTCCACATCGCGGTGGTCCGTGCCACCCACAACCTGGTGCTGACCGAGCTTTACGAGGACTTCTCAGCGGCGCTGCGCGCCAGCATCACCGCCGCGGGCACCTCGCTGAGCAGCACCCTGAACACCACCTACATCCCGCACGACGCCATCGCCCGCGCCATCGCGGCCGGTGACGCCGCCGCCGCCGAACACGCGGGACACGCGTGCATGGAGCACATCCTGATCGCCCTGACCGAGGAACAGGAACTCTCCGCCTGACCCCTCCTTCCCATGACCTCTCACAGTGCGGGGCCGCACTGTGAGAGGACCCCTGGGCAGCGAGACGGCCGACGCGGGAAACGTCCCGGCTCCGTGCCCAGGGCCCCGGTGCGCCGGGCATGGAGGCGTTCAGGTCAGGCGCAGGGACATCACCAGGTAGCGGAAGGCGGGGTCGGCATCGCCGGGAACCTCGGTGATGAGGGCCGGGCGGCTCGGCGACTCCATGTTGAGCCGGACGAACTCGGTCTCGACACCGTTCAGGCCGTCGAGCAGGAAGTGGGACTGGAAGGCGATCTGGATGTCGTCACCGGACAACTCGGCGTCGACGACCTCGGTGCCGCGGCCGATGTCACCGCCACCCGCCTGGATGAGAACCTGCCCCTGGCCGAAGGAGAGCCGGATCGGGGTGTTGCGCTCGGCGACCAGCGCGACCCGCTTGATCGCGTCGACGAACGGGGCCACCCGCAGGTCGGCCCGGATCGACCAGTCGTCGGTCAGCCGCGCGCGGTAGTCGATGAACTGCTCGTCGAGCAGGCGGACGGTGGTGGCCCTGCCCACGCTCTCGAAACCGGCGATGCCCTCACCCAGCGCCACGGAGACCTCGCCGCCGCGCAACGATCTGGCCACCTCGACGAGCACCCGCGCGGGCACCATGGCGGCGGCCGCGGTGCCCGGCCGCTCGGGGCGCCAGCCGAACTCCCTGGCCGCGATGCGGTAGCGATCGGTGGCGGCCAGGGTCACGTCGTCGCCGGAGATGTCGACCCGGATGCCGGTCAACATGGGGAGGGTCTCGTCGCGGCTGGCCGCCGGAGCCACCTGGCCGACCGCGGTCGCGAAGATCCCGCCGCCCACGGCGCCGATCTTGGGGGGCATCTCGGGGAGGGAGGGGAAATCCTCAACCGGCATGGTCAACAGGCCGAACTCCGCGCTGCCGCAGGTCAGAACCGCCTCGGAACCGCTGCCGGCGACCTCCACCACGTCGCCGGGCAGGCTGCGGGTGATCTCCGCGAGAATCCGGCCCGGAATCAGTGCCCTGCCGGGCTCCGCCACGACAGCCTCGATCGAGACGCGGGCGGAGACGTCGTAGTCGAAGACCGACAGCACGAGATCGTCCCCGTCGGCCTCCAGAAGCAGCCCGGAGAGCACGGGAATGGCCGGTCGGTTCGGCAGCACCCGGGCCACCCAGGCCACCGCGTCGGCCAGGACATCACGGTTAACCCGGAACTTCACCTGATCATCCCTTCGTCCTGAACAGCACCGCCACGTGCGGAAACCGTCCTTCAGCACGTTATCCGCTAGGACCGACAGAACAGGGTCCGGGCCTGGGAAAGTCAGCCCCGGGCCGCGTTGAGATAGGTCAGGACGGCGAGCACGCGGCGGTTGTCGTCATCGGAGGGGACAAGGTCGAGCTTGGCGAAGATACTGGCCGTGTGCTTGCCCACCGCGCTCTCGCTGAGGAACAGGCGCTGGGAGATGGCCGCGTTGGAGCGGCCCTCGGCCATCAGCTCCAGCACCTCGCGCTCGCGCGGGGTCAGCGCGCCGAGCGGCTGGTGACGGACGGTGCTGGCCAGCAGCTTGGCGATCACCTCCGGGTCCATCGCGGTGCCTCCCGCGGCGACCCGGCGGACCCCGTCGACGAACTGTTCGGCGTTGAAGACCCGGTCCTTGAGGAGGTAACCGACCGCCCCCGAGCCGTCGGCCAGCAGTTCGCGCGCGTACAGCTGCTCGACGTGCTGGGACAGGACGAGCACCGGCAGGCCGGGGACGGCCCTGCGCGCTGCCAGCGCCGCCTGGAGCCCCTCGTCGGTGAACGTGGGCGGGAGGCGCACGTCGACCACCGCCACGTCGGGCCGGAGCTCGATCAGCGCCTTCAGCAGCTCGGGTCCGGATTCCACCGCCGCCACGACCTCGAAGTCGTGCGCCTGGAGCAGATGGACCAGACCGTCCCGCAGGAGGTAGAGGTCCTCGGCGATGACGACTCTAAGGCTCATCGGCCCAACCATAGGCGGGCCGGCACGACCTCCGCCAGCCGGCGCCGGCTGGAGTGCATGGCGGGGATGATCATGCCCGCGGCGTACATGGAGAGGCCCAGGGCGATGTTGAAGACGATCAGCGGCCACTGCAGGGGCTCGGGCAGGTAGAGCGCGAGGAACCAGCTGAGGTGCTCGGTGTCGATGATCTTCATGACCATCGTCACCAGCCCCTGCGGGAAGAGCGGTAGCCAGCCGAGTCCCCAGCAGATCCCGACGATGACGGCCTTCCCCCGAGGGAGCGGCGTGCTGTCCCGGCGCTTCTCGGCGAGCGCGTTGGGCAGGTCGAACGTGGCGGTCGTCGGGCCACCGCGCGGACTGCTGACCGCGAGCACCCCGTCGAAGGCCGCCAGCCTGCGCTCGATGCCTCGCAGGCCACTGCCCAGCGACGGGTCGGCGCCTCCCGCGCCGTCGTCGGTGACCACGACGCGCAGCGCGTGGTCATGGCTGCTGATGTCGATCGACACCCGCTCGGCGCCACCGTGGCGGGCCGCGTTGGTGAGGAGCTCGCTGATCGAGAAGTAGGCGGCCGACTCGACGGGCGAGTCCGGGCGGGCGTCCAGGTCCACGGTGACCGTGACCTTCAGTGGACTGTCCAGCGCCAGGGCGCGCACCGCGTCACCGAGGCCGCGCTCGGCCAGGACCGGCGGATGGATGCCCCTGACCAGGTCACGCAACTCGACGAGCGCCGTGGAGGAGGCCTCCCTGACCTTGCCGAGCAGGGCCTTGGCGGCCGCCGGGTCCTTGTCCATCAGTTCCTCGACCGCGCCCAGCGTCATGCCCATCGCGACAAGCCTCGCCTGCGCACCGTCATGCAGGTCGCGCTCGATCCGCCGCAGCTCGGACGCCTGGGAGTCGACCGTCGCCAGGCGCGCCTGGTCGAGCCGCTGGACCCGCCCCGCGAGCACGGACTTGGCCGTGGGGGAGAGCAACAGGTGGTTCCACCAGGCGTACCCCCGCAGCAGGTGGGGCAGCGCGATCAGCGCGACCACGGCGGCGCCCCCCAGGAGCGAGGGCACGACCGCCGGCACCGCGGACCGCGACGCCAGGACGGCGCCTGTGGCCAGGGTGAGGGGGAGCAGCAACAGAGCGGCCGCGACCACCGGGTTGAGGAACAGCCAGAGCCCGTCCCGCCAGGTGGCCGGGTCGCCGAACATCCACTTCCAGCGGTTGTTCCAGTCGGGCCAGCGTGGCGTCTTGTAGAGCTGGCGCTCGTGGCGGTACCACCCGTCGGGCTGGGGTCGCGTCGGCAGCGGCGGCGGCAGGTAGGGAACCGGCACCGCGGTCCCGAGCCACGTGCCGGTCAACCTCCTGGCGAACGCCGTACGGTACCTGATCAGCCGGGCCGTCGGAGGGAACACAAAGATCATTCCCAACCCGAACGTCAGCAGGAACGCGAACAGGGTCAGTGCCACCAGGGCGATGTCCACCAGTGCCATCGCCCCCAGGGCCAGTGCCTTGCCGACCGCCACCGCGTACGTCTTCATGTGTCAAGTCTCGATGATGTCTCCGGATGTGCCCAGTGGTGGCGGACGCCGACCGGGGGTGGAGGTAGCCACACCCCTGCCGGGTGCCTGGCCCGCCCCCACCTGGGGGCCAGGTGGATTCTCCCCGCGCGGCGCGACTCCTAGCGTCGGTTGGCATGAAGGTCATCGAGGTCAGCAACCTCCGCAAGCAGTACCGAGACCAACTGGTGGTGGACGACGTCTCGTTCACCGTCGAAGAGGGCGAGATCTTCGGCGTTCTCGGCCCCAACGGTGCCGGCAAGACGACCACCGTGGAGTGCGTCGCCGGCCTGCGCGTCCCCGACTCCGGGACCGTCAGCGTGCTCGGCGGCCTCACCGGCACCGAGCTCAGGGAACAGCTGGGCGTCCAGCTGCAGAGTTCCACGCTGCCGGGGAAGCTCAAAGTGTGGGAGGCGCTCGACCTGTACGCGTCCTTCTACCGGACCCCCGCAGACTGGGTCGAGCTGCTGGAACGGGTCGGGCTCGCCGACAAGCACGACACTCCCTACGGGAAGCTCTCCGGCGGCCAGCAGCAGCGGCTCTCGATCGCGCTGGCCCTGGTCGGCAACCCGCGCGTGGCGATCCTGGACGAGCTGACCACGGGCCTGGACCCGCAGGCCCGCAGGGACACCTGGGAGCTCATCGAGCGGGTGCGCGACGACGGTGTGACGATCCTGCTGGTCACCCACTTCATGGAGGAGGCCGAGCGGCTCTGCGACCGGCTCGCGCTGATCGACTCCGGTCGGCTGGTCGCGCTGGACAGCCCGTCGGGCCTGATCGCCAAGGTCGGCGGGCAGCAGACCGTCAGGTTCCGGCCCTCCCAGCCGTTCGACGACTCGGTGCTCAAGGCACTGCCCGAGGTCACCGAGATGAGGCGGAGCGGCGGGCAGATCACGGTCACCGGTACCGGTGACCTGCTGCTCGCGATCACGACCGCCCTGTCCGCCGCCCATGTCGTACCTGCCGACCTGCGCGTGGAGCAGGCCAATCTCGACGACGCCTTCCTGGGCCTCACCGGAAAGAAGCTTTCCTGATGAACAAGATGATCCTGACCGAGCTCAAGCTCTTCCTGCGGGACCCCGCCGGCCCGATCTTCGCGATACTGCTCCCCCTCGTGCTCCTGCTCGGGCTGGGCAGCACCGCCGGACTTCAGGAGACCCCTCCCGAGATGGGCGGGGAGCGGATCATCGACACTCACTTTCCCACCATGATGGTGATCCTGGCCGTGGTGACGATGGCACTGACCACCCTGCCGGCGGCACTGGTGAGCTACCGGGAGAGCGGCGTGCTGCGCCGGATGTCCACCACCCCGGTCAACCCGGTCCGGTTGCTGGTCGCCCAGGTCGTGAACAACCTCGCGGTGGCGATCATCGCCACCGTCCTCCTGATCGGCCTCGGTGGCCTCGTCCTCGGCCTGACCCCGCCCAGGAACCTCCTGGCCTTCGCCGGGGTGTTCGTGCTCGGCACGGCCTCGATGTTCGGCCTGGGGCTGCTGATCTCCGCCTTGGCGCCCAGCGCGAAGTCCGCGCCGGGCATCGGCTCGCTGCTGATGTTCCCGCTGCTGTTCATGTCCGGGATGTGGGTTCCCAGGGAGTTCATGCCGGACCTGGTGCGGCAGATCGGCGACTTCCTGCCGATGGCGCCGTTCGCCACGGCGCTCCGCGACACGTGGGCGGGGCACGCGCCACAGCCGCTGCACCTGGTGGTGGTGGCGGTGACCCTGCTGGTCACGGGTGGACTGGCCACCCGACTGTTCCGGTGGGAGTAGCGGACAGGGTGTGATCACGATCCGCCGTAGCCCGTCCCTCGCGTGGGGCAGGGACGGGCCACGGCTTGTTTCCGTCTTCTTTCCCGGGAAGAGTTCGACGTACTGGGCGGCGGGAGGCTGATATGTCACCCTTGAGTGATGCTGATCCTGGCGCACGTAAGTGACGTCCACATCGACGGTTCCCCCCGCAGCATCGACAGGACCCGATCCGTCATGCGGCACCTGGAGAACCTTTCCGGCCCGCTGGACGCGGTCGTGGTGACCGGCGACATCGCCGACAACGGCCTGATCCAGGAGTACGAGATCGCGCGCGAGCTGCTGACCACGCGCCATCCGACGATCATCTGCCCAGGCAACCACGATGCCCGTTCGGCGTTCCGCAAGGTCATGCTCGACGAGGACGGCGACGGGCCGGTCAACCAGGTTCTCCGGCTCGACGGGCTCACCGTCGCGCTGTGCGACTCCAGCGTCCCCGGCCGGCCGGAGGGTTTCCTGGAGGACGAGACGACCACCTGGCTGCGGGACGTACTCGCCGAGAGCCCGGACACCCCGGCCATCATCGGTATGCACCACCCGCCGGTGTCGCTGGGTATCCCGTACGTGGACGCGATCCGGCTACGGAACCCGGAGCGGCTGGAGGAGATCGTGCGGCAGTACCCGCAGGTGGCGGCCGTCATCGTCGGCCACGCCCACACCGCGGCGAGCACCACCTTCGCCGGCCTGCCGCTCTCGGTCGCTCCCGGCGTCGTCTCGACGCTGCTGCTCAACCAGGAACTCGACATCCCGGTCCCGGTCGACTACGACCTGCCGCCACAGATCGCCATCCACGTCTTCGACGACGGCCGCCTCGTCACCCACGTCCGCCCGGTCCTCTGACCTCGCCTCGGCCCGAGTTCCAGGAGAGGGCCGGCATCGCCATGGCCACCGCACCGTTCTCCGCGGCGCTTGCCCCGGTCACCCGGGACACGGCCGCGACCATGGCGGACGCCTACTTCGCGGCCCCCCTGTTACCGCTCGGTTCCGCCCGTACGGGCCTGGGTTCCTCACCCGTGCGGAGGTCGTAGGCGTCGCGGGCGGCCATGATCTCGGGCACGTGCTCCTCGGACCAGCTCTTGATGCCCTCCATCAGCGTGACCACGCTGTGGCCCAGCGCGCTGAGCTCGTACTCCACCCGGGGCGGGATCGTCGGGTAGACAGTGCGGATCACCATCCCGTCGCGTTCCATGTTCCGCAACGACTGGGTGAGGCTCTTCTGGGTGATCCCGTCGAGCCTGCGGCGCAGCACACCGAACCGGACCGGGCCGTCCCGCAGGGCGTCCACCAGCAGGCAGGTCCACTTGTTGGCAATCGCCTCCAGCACCTTCCGCGAGCCGCACTCCCGGAGGTAGGCGTCGACGGCGCCACGTTCTCGCAGGCCAGAAATAGTTTCCACAAGGTACCTATATATCTCAAAGGTGCCTTCTTACCAAGGGATACCGGCATCGCGGACGATTGATCTCGACGAACTTCCCCGCAGAGGAGATCACGATGCGTGCCATCACCCAGTCCGCCTTCGGTGACCCGTCCGTACTCGGCACCGCCCAGGTCGACCGGCCTGAACCGGATCACGGGCAGGTCCTGATCAGGGTCGGGGCCGCCGGGGTCAATCCGGTCGACGGGGCCGTCCGCTCCGGCGCCTACCCGCTGCTCGGCTCGCCGCCCTTCGTTCTCGGCTGGGACGTCGCGGGCACCGTCGAGTCCACCGGACCCGGCGTGTCCGCGTTCGCCCCCGGTGACGAGGTGCTCGGCCTGCTCGCCTTCCCCGGCGCCGGCAACGCCTACGCCGACTACGTGCTCGCCTCGCCCAACGAGATCGTCCACAGACCGGCCACCCTGTCCGTGGAGGAGGCGGGCGGACTCCCGCTGGCCGGCCTGACCGCCTGGCAGGCACTGGTCGGCATCGCCCGCCTCGGTGAGGGGGAGCGGGTGCTCGTCCACGCCGCCGCCGGAGGGGTCGGCCATCTCGCCGTCCAGATCGCCGCGTCCCGGGGGGCGCACGTCACCGGTACCGCTCGGACCGCCAAGCACGACTTCCTGCGCGAGCTCGGCGCGGACACGCTGATCGACCACACCGTCGCCGACTTCGTCACCGAGACCGAGCCGGTGGATGTGGTGTTCGACCTGGTGGGCGGCGATTACGGAGAGCGTTCCGCCGCCGTGCTCAAGCCCGGCGGCGTGCTCGTCGGCGCGGTCGGGGGCAACCTGGGCATCACCGGGGAACGCGCGGCCGAGCTGGGGGTGCGGCTCGCGGTGGTGAACGTGCGTCCCTCGGCGGCCGACCTGTCGCGGCTGGTGGCCCTGGCGGAGTCGGGCTGGCTCAGGGTCCACGTGGACCAGGCGCTGCCGCTGACCGAGGTGGCCAAGGCGCACGAGCTCCTGTCGACCCGCCGCACCACCGGAAAGATCGTCCTGATCCCCTGATCCCCGTGACGGTCCGGTCATGGGCACCGGGCCGAGGTCGCCAAGACGGTGTGTCGGCCTTTTCCCGAAAGGGATGCCGCAACGATGCGTTCGCTGCCTTTTCCTCCTGTACCGGCGAGTTCGTGGAGGTAGTTGGATAGTGGCCATGACGCCGCACCCGGATCTTCTGCGAGCGCTCGGCGAGGTGCGCGTGCTCCTCGCCCAGCCCGACAACGACTTCGCCTGGTCCTCCTGGGAGAACGCGGACGCGGCTCTGGCGGAGATCGACGCCGCGATCGCCCGGATCGGTGTGGACGGCCGGCTCCCGCCCGAGCTCGTGACACTGTTCGCACCGACCGGGCAGATCCAGGAGGTCGCGAACTCCAGCGGCTGGGACGACGCGTTTCTCGTGCTGGCCGACCGCTTCGATGCCGCGCTGGAGTAGGGCGTCGACACGGCCGGCTCCTGCGGACTCGGTACCGTCCTTGCCGCGGACATGGGGCCGGGCGACGGGGGTGAGGTCCTTTCACGGCTTGACGGCGATCGCCTCCGCACCGTGCCGGATCCGGACACGCCCGTCGCAGTTCCTCGGCACAAGCCGCTGACCTGTGCTTTCTCCCGTTTGTGGCCGGTAACGGGTTTCCTGGCGACGCCCCGAGTGGTTCTTCGAAAGCGGGCGGTCGTCTCCCGGGCACGGGGAGTTCGTGGCTACGCCGAGGAGATCGAGGTCAGGTAGAGGGTCACGATCGTCTGACCCCCCTCGGCGTCGAAGACGTCGAACGCTCGCACCGTGCCCTGCTGCAGGGTGTCGGTCAGGATCCTCTGCGGGTGGTCGACGGCATGGCGCAGCACCACCGGATAGCGCCCGTCACGGCCACCCACTCCGATCGAGAACTGATCGTCCTTGGGGTCGTACTCCAGGTAGGCCAGCGGTAGCTTCTCGGCCCCCAGCAGGTCCCCGAAGTCCTTGCTCATCACTTCGATCGTCACCTCGGCGCCCTCGTAGTTGCGCGTCATGGTGTCGAAGAACTCACGCCACTCTTCACGCACGAGTTCCGACCGCTGCTGGTTCATGTGATGGCTCCCTCCCGCTCAAAGCCCGTAGGCCGCGTGGTCTCCATCCTTGGCGATCCCGAGACCATGCCACATCACCCGATCGAGTAGGAATCCCCCTGTCGGGGCAGCAGCATCCCGAACGCCATACGGCCGCGGCTCCCGGCCTTGACCGTGCCGCCGTACCGGGTGACACCGGTCTTGACGGCACCCCGTAGCAGCGCCGGCGGCCACGGTGCCGCTCACACGCTCTCATCTGTGAGACTCCCGAACTTGACTGTCTTGCCCCTGTTCGCCTGGGGCGTGGAGGGCTGCAGGAGAATGGCGGGCGTGAGGTTCGGCGCCGTTGTGAGGCCGCTGGTGAGCGGGGCGACCTATCGGCAGGGGGTCCACCTGCTGCTCGGCGGGGTGCTGCTGCTGCCGTACGTCCTGGTGGCGGTCCTGTTCGTGCGGATGTTCACCGTGCCGGACGCGCCTTACGGGCTGCTGCTGCTCGTGCTCGCCCTCGCGGTCGTGATCGGCGTGGTGCCGCCGTTCCTGCGTGGCACGAGGGCACTGGAGATCGCGGCCGCGCGTGCCCTGCTCGGCGTCGCGCTTCCGGATCCGACCGGGACGGCGGAGTCCGGACGGGAGGCGTGGGAGACCCGCCTGCGGGCGGCCCTGTGGTTCGCCGTTCACCTGGTCGCGGGCGGGGTCGTCGCGCTGCTGATCCTCATTCCCCTGGTGATGGGCGTGACGTTCGTCGTCCAGTGGTTCGGCATCACGGGAGGCGCGCTGGACGGGCTGCGAATCGGGCCGCTGGACGAGCACGACACCGGGTGGCTGTCGCTGCTCGGCGTGGCCACGCTCGCCGGGGTCCTGTACGCCGTGGCGGGGCTCGGGGCGCTGGCGGCCGTCATGGCGCCGGTGCTGCTCGGCCCCTCGCCGGCCGAACGCATCGCGGCGCTGGAGGCGCGGGCGGCCCGCCTCGCCGAACGCAACCGGCTGGCCCGCGAGCTGCACGACTCCATCGGGCACGCGCTGACCGTGACGATGCTGCAGGCGTCCGCCACGCTGCACCTCCTGGACACCGACCTGGAGTTCGCCCGCGGCGCGCTCCAGGCGATCGAGGAGACCGGGCGAGCCGCGACGGAAGACCTCGACCGGGTGCTCGGCATGCTGCGCGAAGACGAGCGGGCCGACGAGCTGGGCCTGCGGCGAGCCGCTCAGGGGGCCGACGAGCGAGCCGGTGCGCGGGTCGGCGGGGCGCCGCGGCACGGGCTGGGTGACCTGGACAGGCTGGTGGCGCATTCGCGCGGAACCGGCGTCGAGGTGGACACCGAGATCGAGGGCTCGGTGGACGACCTGCCCGCCTTGGTGTCCCGGGAGGGATACCGCATCATCCAGGAGAGCCTGACGAACGTGCTCCGGCACGCGGGACCGGTTCCGGTCGCGCTGCGCGTCGCCGTGACCGGGCCTACGCTGACGATCGAGGTGTCCAACCCCGTAGCCGCCTCCCGTCCACGGCGCGAGGGCGGACGCGGGCTGGAGGGCATACGCGAACGCGTCACGCTGCTCGGCGGCACGATGACGGCAGGCCCCGACGGCGCCCACTGGCGCGTCTCGGTTCGACTGCCGGCACTGGAGGGAGAGGCATCGTGACGCCCCCAGCGGGGGGAGGCGCGTATCGTGACGGCGGTCCGGATATGGTCACTGCTTGCGGAGAGGGAGGGGCCGTGACGATTCGGGTGGCGATCGTCGACGACGAGGAGCTGATCCGGGTGGGGCTCCGGGTGATCATCGACGCGCAGTCCGATCTGGAGGTCGTCGGGGAGGCCGCCGACGGTGCCGAGGTGCTGGCGATGGTGGCCCGCACCCGGCCCGACGTGCTCCTCATGGACGTGCGGATGCCCGCGATCGACGGCATCGAGGCGACGAGCCGGCTGCTCGGCGCGTCGAGCGAGCCGCCACGCGTGCTGGTGATCACGACCTTCGAGAACGACGACCACGTGTACGAGGCGCTGCGCGCGGGCGCCGCCGGGTTCATCCTCAAGCGCACCCGGCCGCCGGAGGTCGTGGAGGCGGTGCGGGTGGTGGCACGCGGGGAGTCCCTGGTGTTCCCGGCGGCGATCCGGCGCCTGGCCGGCGCGCACGGCCTCGGCGGGATCGACGGGCCGGCCGCCGACCGGCTCCGCCGTGCCCGCCTGACCGAGCGCGAGGAGGAGGTCCTGCGCCTGATGGCCACCGGCCTGTCCAACGCCGAGATCGCCGCGCGGCTGGTGGTGGGGGCCGAGACGGTCAAGACCCACGTCGGCAACGTGCTTGCCAAGCTCGGAGCCCGCGACCGGACCCAGGCCGTGATCGCCGCCTACGAGTCCGGTTTCGTCAGCCCGGTCGGCTGACCGTCACTCCGGACCTTCCCGCCCTCCGGAACCTGCCCACTGTCCCGGGACGTGCCTGCCACTTCGTGCTTCCGGGAGTGCTCCTGGGCGCCCGGCCCCGTGGGGTGCCCAGGAGCAGGACGGTGGCGACCGGCCCGGCGTCAGGCGGGGATGGACCGCATGGTCGGCATGGCCCGCTCAGCCCTGCCTTCCGCAGGTGCCGCAGGCGCCGCGCCGCCGCACCCGGTACCCGTAGGTGGCGACCGCGAGCGCGACACCCCATAGCGGCCACAGCGCGTGCGTGGCGGCCAGGACCGGGCTGTAGCCCGTGAGATGCCCGCTCTCGGGGGAGAAGATCATCCCGAGGCCCCCGGAGATCACGATGGGGACCACGTACGCCGCCGGGATCACCGCGAGCCTGATCGGGACGCGGCGGCCGGCCAGGCCGATCATCCAACGGGGGAAGACCTCGCCCCAGCGCTGGATGAGCCCGAGGGTGAGGATCGCGCCGGCGACCGCGAACGTCCCAAGACCGGCGCCGGCCCACACAGCGCCGCTGTCCCACAGGTCGCGCAGCATCTCGTCGCTGATGCCGAGCGGTACGCCCGCCAGCCAGGCGTAGCGGCTCACGGAGTAGAGCAGGGGGATGACGACGGCGACTATGGCGGCCCGGCGGCCCCACGCGACGATCCGCAAGCGGTCGGCGCCCGAGAAGTCGCGGCCGCGGCCACAGCGGGCGCAAGCGCCCCGGCTACGGCGCTGCCAGGAGAGCACGGTGCAGGCGGCGAGGAATCCACCCAGCATGCACCACACCTGGTTGCCCAGCGACCAGGTGAACACGGTCCCGTAGTCGATCCCCCGCGGCCAGCCGAAGGGGGCGCCGAGAATGAGCATGGGCGCGTACCCGGTGAGGGCCAGGACGTTCACGGTCGGTACGAGGACCAGCAGGGCGGCGGCGACGGTCCAGCCGAAGCCGAGCAGAAGGGCCCGGCCCGCCCGCGACGGCCGCACCGCGTGCGGACCGGCCATGGCGAGGCAGGCGACCGCGGTGGCGAGCAGGACCACCGCGAAGAGGGGCGCGCCGACCTCGGGCGGCAGGTCCCGCAGTGGCCCCGCCCGGCCTTGCGGGTCGTTGCGCCCGAACGGGAATCCGTTGCCGGTGATGGTCCAGATGAGCGCGACGACACCGTAGACGGCGGCCCAGATCGCCGCGGCGTAGCCGATCCATCCCGAACCGGTGCCCGGTGATCCGGCGATGGCCGATGTCTCGGCAGTGGGGGCGGGTGCGGTGGCGGACTGGTGCCGCGTCGGCGTCGCCGGGTCCCCGACGGGCCGGCCATCCGGGGTGAAGGATGAGGATGACAAGGTGCCCTCTTGGTGAGAAGTGCGTGGAATCTCGCACTCCCATGCTCGTCCCGGCCGTGCCCGGACGACTCCCCCCGCGATGGGAACCCGGTCCCCCGCACGGGGGATCCGCAGCCCCGCGAGCGCACGCCACCCGCGCCGGTATGGCCGAGTTGCGGCCAGTCCGTCATGCAGGAATCCGACCAGGCCGATGTGACAGTCGGCCATCCCCATAGCGGGCTCGCGAGCTCGGAGTGGCTGGGCCGGGAGCGGACGGTGTCTGCTTCCCTGAGACGAGATACCGTCTCAGCATGGTGGCCAACTGGCCGGACAGTGGCCTTGGCCGATGAGAACCGGCCAAGAGCGGTGAGATCCTGCAGGTCCGCCTAGTGGGGGGCCATGTCGACGAAGCGGCTGTAGTGGCCCTGAAAGGCCACGGTGACCGTGGCGGTGGGGCCGTTACGGTGCTTGGCCACGATCAGGTCGGCTTCACCGGCCCTGGGCGACTCTCGCTCGTAGGCGTCCTCCCGGTGGAGCAGGATGACCATGTCGGCATCTTGCTCGATGCTTCCGGATTCGCGCAGGTCGCTGACCATGGGCCTTTTGTCGGTTCGCTGCTCGGGGCCACGGTTGAGCTGGGAGATCGCGATCACCGGGACCTCCAGCTCCTTGGCGAGCAGCTTGATGGCCCGGGAGATCTCCGAGACCTCGTTCTGGCGGCTCTCGGTCTTCTTCGGCGAGGACATCAGCTGCAGGTAGTCGATGATGACGAACCGCAGGTCGTTGCGTTGCTTGAGACGGCGGCACTTGGCCCTGATCTCCATCATCGACATGTTGGGCGAGTCGTCGATGAACAGCGGCGCCTCGGCCACCTCGCCCATCCGCCGGGCCAGCTTGGCCCAGTCGTCGTCGGTCATCGTGCCCGAGCGCATGGCGTGCAGTGCCACCCGCGCCTCGGCCGACAGCAGACGCATCGTGATCTCGTTACGGGACATTTCCAACGAGAACACCACAGTCGTCATGCCGTGCTTGATAGCGGCAGATCTGGCGAAATCTAGCCCCAAAGTCGACTTACCGATGGCCGGACGGGCGGCCACGACGATCATCTGGCCGGGGTGCAGGCCGTTGGTGAGCGAGTCGAGGTCCTGGAATCCGGTGGGGACACCGACCATCTGGCCACCCCGGCCCCCGATGGCCTCCAGCTCGTCGAGGGCGCCCGGCATGATGTCGGCCAGGGGGATGTAGTCCTCGGAGGTGCGGCGCTCGGTGACCTTGTAGATCTCCGCCTGGGCGCGGTCGACGAGGTCGTCGACCTCCTCGTCCTGGCCACCGTAGCCGTAGGAGACGATGCGGGTGCCCGCCTCGATCAGGCGGCGGAGGATGGCCTGCTCCCGGACGATCCTCGCGTAGTAACCGGCGTTGGCCGCGGTCGGCACGACGGCGGTCAGCGTGTGCAGGTAGGCCCCGCCGCCGACCCGGGCGACCTCGCCTCGCTTCTGCAGCTCATCGAAGATGGTGACGGCGTCGGCGGGGTCACCCCGGCCGTAGAGGTCGGTGATGATGTCGTAGATGATCTGGTGGGCGGGCCGGTAGAAGTCATCGGATCGCAGGATCTCGACCACGTCGGCGATGGCGTCCTTGGAGAGCAGCATGCCACCCAGGACGGACTGCTCGGCCTCGATGTTGTTCGGCGGGGTGCGCTCGAAACCTGGCTCGAAGACCGGTGGCTCTGCGATGCTCACCGAACACCCCCTCTTTCGAACACAGTTACGCTATCTCTATTTTTAGCCGACCGGTGTGACAGTTTCGCGGCTCGGCGCCCCGACTGGCAACGCGGGCTGTCGACAGAGGTGTGGATAAGCTGTGCACTTCTTCCCCAGAGGTGTGGGCAGCCTGGGGACAGTCCTGTGGATAACTGTTGTCCACAGCTGTGGATACCTTTCTGACCAGCGGAAACGTAATCCACCGCCTGTGGAGAAAAGAAAGTTGGGGCGACACGCCGGGAGTCGCCTTAGATGTCATGAGCCGACCGGTTGATCCTGCCGAAGATCCACCGAGAGGTAAGAGGCACAATGGACCTGTGACTCTTACGCCTCGATCCGGCCGCTCCGGTCGCGACCATGACAGGCAGATCCTGCGGCTGGCACTGCCCTCGTTCGGCGCCCTGGTGGCCGAGCCGCTCTTCCTGCTGACGGACACCGTCATCGTCAGCCGCCTGCCCGCCCCCGCGCTCGGCGCCCTGGGGGTGGCGAGCACGGTGCTGAGCTTCCTGGTGGGGATGTGCGTGTTCCTGGCCTACGGCACGACAGCGGCGGTGGCCAGGCAGATCGGGGCGGGCGAGACCGGGCGGGCACTGCGGCAGGCGGTGGACGGCCTCTGGCTGGCCGCCGGGGTGGGATTGGCGATCATCGTGGCCGTCTGGCCCCTGGCCCCCTGGCTGATCCACCTGATCGGCGCCGAGGGAGAGCTCGCCCGGCAGGCGGTCACCTACCTGCGGATCAGCCTGCTCGGCGTTCCCGCCATGCTGGTGGTACTCGCGGGCACGGGCGTGCTGCGCGGCATGCAGGACGCCTCGACTCCGCTGCTGGTGTCGGTGGGCTCCTTCGCGTTGAACGCGGTGCTCAACGTCGTGTTCGTCCTGGGACTGGGCTGGGGGATCGCCGGCTCGGCCTGGGGCACGGTGCTGGCCCAGGCGCTCGCCGCCGCCGTCTACCTCGTCCTGATCTTCGTCCGTTACCGTGCGCCGTTCCGCCCGGACCCGGCGGGCGTGCGGGCGGCGGGCTCGGCCGGGATCGCCCTGATCATCCGTACGGCGTGCCTGCAGACGGTGCTGGCCGTCTCCGCCACGGTGGCCACCCGGATGGGAACGGACCAGATCGAGGCGTACACCGTCGCCATCAGGATCTGGATCCTGATGGCGTTCGCCCTGGACGCGATCGCGATCGCCGGACAGGCGATCACCGGTCGCGCCCTGGGTGCCGGCGACGTGGCGGGAACTCGCGCGGCGACCTGGAGGATGGTGATCTGGGGAGTCGGCTCCGGCGTGCTGCTCGGCCTCGCCGTGCTGGTGGCCAGGCCGTTCATCCCCGGTCTGTTCGACGCGAGCCCGGTCGTCGCCGCGGAACTGCTCGACCTGCTCTGGGTGGTGGCCGCCCTGCAGCCGATCGCCGGGGTGGTGTTCGTGCTGGACGGTGTGTTGATCGGTGCCGGGGACCAGCGCTACCTCGCCTGGGCGGGGGTGTGGACGACGATCGCCTACCTGCCCGCCGCGTTACTGGTGGACTTCTGGGGCGGTGGCCTGGTGACGCTCTGGCTGGCGTTCGGGCTGTGGATGACCGCCCGGCTGATCACCCTTTCGACGCGCGCGTACGGCCCGGCGTGGCTGGTGGTCGGCGGCTGAGCGGGCGGGTAATCCGGGCGTGACACTGTGGTGTCCACGACGTGACCGGATAGCACTTGTCCCAGGTGACCCCCCTGCGGCACTGTGAAACAAGTCCGACAATAAGGGTATTAGCCCACCACGATTGGCCAGGTCGTGCCCGAAGGTCCTCCCCCGTCGATCGTGCGCCGCATGCCTCCGAGCCATGCCACAGACCGGTGGACCGGTGCGCGCCACGGCCTGCCCATGGCCTATCGCAGAGCCGACCTCGTCGTCCTCGGTATCGGCGTCATGATCGGTGCGGGCATCTTCAGCCTCGCCGGCCGCCAGGCGGCGACCATGGCCGGGCCTGGCGTGATCCTCTCCTTCATGATCGCGGGAATCACCAGCCTGCTGGTGGCCTTCTGCGTCGCCGAACTGTCCTCCGCCATGCCTGCCTCGGGCAGCGCCTACACCTTCAGCTACGTCATCTTCGGCGAGGTCTGGGCCTGGGTGGTGGGCTGGGCTCTGGTCATGGAACTCCTGCTGGCCGCGGCGACGGTGGCCCGCGCGTGGTCGCTCTACGCCGCCCAGATGCTCACCGACTTCGGGGTACGCCTTCCCGACGTGGTCGCGGGGATGGTCGGCCGGCACACGGGCTTCGATCTTTTCACGCTGTTCATCCTGGTGATCCTGACGGCCGTGGTGGCCCTGGGCGCCCGCGTCGGACTGCGCGCCCTGTGGATCATCGTGATCGCCAAGCTGCTGGCCGTCGGCGCGGTCATCGTGGTCGGCGCCCTCCACTTCGACCAGCGCAACCTGGCGGCCATCCCGGTGCCGGCGGTGCCCGCGGAGAAGGCCGAGGAGGCCCTGCACTCCCCGCTGCTCGGCATCGTCTTCGGCCAGACGGGCGCCTTCGGCTGGTTCGGCATCTTCGCGGCCTCGGCGGTCATCACCTTCGCGTACATCGGCTTCGACGTCGTGGCCACCGCCGCCGAGGAGGCCGAGGACGCCCCGCGCTCGATCCCGCAGGGCATCATCCGCGCGCTGGTGATCACCACGGTCATCTACATCGCGGTCGCGCTGGTGATGGTCGGGATGACTCCGTACGACAAGATCGACACCGCCGCGCCGCTCGCCCAGGCCTTCCGCGCCGCCGGTGAGGGCTTCATGGTGCACGTCATCAACATCGGGGCGGTGCTCGGCCTCACCACGGTCGTCCTGGTGCTGCTCGTCGGCCTGACCCGCGTGCTGTTCTCCATGGCGCGCGACGGGTTGATCCCCCGCTCGCTCTCCAAGATCAACCGTAGATACCACAGCCCGACGAGGGCCACGCTGGTCATCGGATTCCTGGCGATCCTGCTGGCCGAGTTCGTGGACGTGTTCACGCTCGAACCGCTGGTCGTGATCGGTACCCTGTTCGTGTTCATCTCCGTGGCCGGCGGAGTGATCAGGATGCGGCAGACGATGCCGGACCTGCCCAGGGGCTTTCGCACCCCGCTCTCTCCCGGCGTGCCGATCGCCTCGATCGCCGCCTGCCTGTGGCTCATGGTGAACCTCCAGCTCATCACCTGGCTGTACTTCATCATCTGGATGGCCTTCGGCGTGCTGGTCTACCTGGTGTACGGCAGGCGCAACAGCGTGCTCGCCAGGATGGCGCAGCCCGTCCCCGGGGCTCCCGCCCCCTCCGCGGGGCCGCCAGGGCCTCCGGGGCCTCCCGGCCCTCCGGAAGGTCCCGGCGGCCCCGGCACCGGGTCCCGCGGCAGGCACCGGCGCTGAGGTCTCCGCGAGCGTCTGGAGCGCGGGTCCCGTCCTTCGAAAATCCGGCCTCCCCGAACCGGAGGACGTCAAAGGCGCCGGGCGTCGCTCACGCTCTGCACGAACTCCCTGGTACGAGCCTCGCGGGGAGCGGTGAAGATCTGCTCGGGGGTGCCGCGCTCCAGGAGCACGCCACCGTCGAGGAAACAGACGGTGTCGGCGATCTCGCGGCAGAAACCCATCTCATGCGTGGTCAGGACCATGGTCATGCCACCCTCCTTGAGCTCCCGGATGATCCCGAGCACCTCCTTGACCAGCGCCGGGTCCAGCGCCGAGGTGACCTCGTCCAGCAGCATCAGGCGGGGCTGGGTGGCCAGGGCCCTGATGATGGCGACGCGCTGCTGCTGGCCGCCGGAGAGCTGATCCGGGTAGGCGCCCGCCCTGTCCGCCAGGCCGAACCTGTCCAGCAGGTCACGGGCCTGTTGCTCGGCCTGCCTTCTGCCCACGCCGTGCGCCTTCCGCGGGGCCAGCGTGATGTTGTCCAGCACGGTCATGTGCGGGAACAGGTTGAAGGCCTGGAACACGATGCCCATGCGCTTGCGCACGTCGTTGAGATCGGCGCGGGCGTCGGTGATCTCCTCGCCGTCCAGGCGGATCGTGCCGTCGTCGGCGGTCTCCAGCAGGTTCACGCAGCGCAGCAGCGTGGACTTCCCCGATCCCGAGGCACCGATCAGGCAGACCACCTCGTGCGGGTCGACCTCCAGGTCGATACCGCGCAGCACGCTGTGGCCCCGGTAGTTCTTCCACAGGCCCTCGATGCTCAGCAGGCTCATGTCCCCTCCTTTCCGCCGGTTTCCCGCTGCCCGCTCACTGGCTCCGCCGCCTCTGCGAGCGGATCGCCAGATAGTCGGTGAAGCGGGCCATCGGAATGGTGAGCAGGATGAACAGCAGCGCCGCCACCAGGTAGGGGGTGTAGTTGAAGTTGCCGGCCACGTGGATCTGCGCCTGCCTCAGCGCCTCCAGCGGGCCGATCGTGGCGACGAGCGCGGTGTCCTTCTGCAGCGAGACGAAGTCGTTGAGCAGCGGCGGCACCACCCGGCGCACGGCCTGCGGCACCACCACGTGGCGCATGGTCTGGCCGTGGCTCAGACCGAGGGACCGGGCGGCGGCCCGCTGGCTGGGATGCACCGACTCGATACCCGCCCGGAAGACCTCCGCCACGTACGCTCCGTACGAGAGCGTGAGTGCGATGATGCCCAGTGTCGCGAGGTCCGTCGGAGTGCCCTGCAGGCCGAGCGCGGGCAGCCCGAAGCCGACGAGATAGATGATGAGGATCGTGGGCACGCCGCGGAAGACGTCGGTGTAGATCACCGCCAGGGCGCGCAGCGGGAAGAAGACCGGCGCCGTGAGGTTGCGGGCCAGCGCGACCAGCAGACCCACGAGAAGGATCAGCGGCTCGGCGATCAGGAAGATCTTGATGTTGAGCAGGAACCCGCTCAGCACGTCCGGCAGCGCCTTGACGAACTGCTCGGGATCGAAGAACGTGTCCCGCACCCGGGGCCAGCCGGGGGAGGCGGTGAAGAGCCAGAACAGCAGGACGATCACGATGATCGTCGAGACCGTCGCGACGGAGCCCGAGCGGAGAGACGACCTCCTGCGGAGCCGCTCCCGCTCAAGCTGCCGCTCGCTCTTCGTCCAGTCGTCGGAGAGCCGCAGGCTCTCGTCGCTCCTCATCGAGCGCCGCGGCGCGGACCGTACGCGCTCCGCGCCCACGGTGATGGCATGAGCTCCGGGATCACTTCAGCTCCGGCGCACCCGCGGCGGAACCGAGCCACTCGGTTTCGATCTTCGCCAGCTCGCCGGAGGCGGTCAGCTTGTCGATCGCCTCGTTGACGCAGCTCACCAGCGGGCTGCCCTTCTCGAACACCGCGCCGAAGACCTCGGGAACGCCGGAGGCGGCGCCGAACTGGCCAACGATCTTGGAGTTCTCGACCTGGGCGGCGGTCACGTAGAAGGCGGTGGGCAGGTCCACCACCACCGCGTCGACCTGCTTGTTCTTCAGCGCGTTGACGGCGTCGATCTGCTCGTTGTAGACGTTGAGCTCGGCCGAGGGCTGGATGACGTCCTTGACCGCCTGCAGCGAGGTGGTACCGACCTGCACGCCGATCTTGGCGTCCTTCAGGGCCGCCAGGTCCGTGGCGGCGGCGACCTTCGAGCCGTCCAGCGCGACCACCGCCTGCTTGACCGTGTAGTAGCCCTTGCTGAAGTCGACGACCTTGGCCCGGTCGGGGGTCACCGATACCTGGTTGACGTCGAAGTCGAACTGCTTGGCACCCGGCGCGAACGCGGAGTCGAACTTCACGGTGGCCCAGGTGACGTCGCCTTCGGCGAAGCCCATCTGGCCCGCGACGGCGTAGGCGACGGCGCTCTCGAAGCCCTTGCCGTTGGCCGGGTCGTCGTCGTTGAACCACGGCTCGTAGGCGGGCTTGTCGGTGCCGATGGTGAGCTTGCCGGGGGTCTTCAGCGCGAGGCTCTCCTTGGCACAGGCGCTGGAGGCGGCTCCGGAGGCGCTCGGGACTGCGGAGCTCGTCTGGGTCGTCGTTTCCGAGGCCGGCGCACAGGCCACCGCGGTCGCCGCGAGGGCACCGAGCGCGAGCAGCATCGAGGGACGGACCATGACAAGACCTCCAGGGGGAAGCAACGATTCCCGAATTGTATGTATCAGCGATGACCTGGAGTAACACGGTCTCGGCATGTGAGCCTCTTCTCGCGGACGAAGAGCTTTCCGCACGCCCCGCCGATGTCCCGGCGGGCGGTCAGGCCGTGGAGAACCGACACCGCCGGTTGCGAAAGAACAAGGGCTCCTCCCCGCGAACGGGGAGGAGCCCTTGTCTCACTGGGCCTCTCAGGCCGCGACGACCTCGACATCGAGGGACGCGGAGACCTCCGGGTGCAGCTTGACGCTGACCCGGTGGGAGCCGAGGCTCTTGATCGCGGAGGCGATCTCGATGCGACGGCGGTCGAGCACGGGGCCACCGGCGGCCTTGACGGCCTCGGCGACGTCACCCGTGGTGATGGAGCCGAAGAGGCGACCGGACTCGCCGGCCTTCGTCTTCAGGACCACCTTCAGGGCCTGCAGCTGGCCGGCGACCTCCTTGGCGGTGCCAAGGTCGCGGATCTCGCGGGCATCGCGAGCCTTCTTGATCGAGGAGATCTGCTTCTCGCCGCCGCGCGTCCAGAGGATCGCGAAGCCGCGGGGAAGCAGGTAGTTGCGGCCGTAGCCGTCCTTGACCTCGACGATGTCGCCGGGGGCGCCGAGGCCGGTGACCTCACTGGTGAGAATGAGCTTCATCTGTCCGGACCTCCTTAGCGCGCGGTGCTCATGTACGGCAGGAGCGCCATCTCACGAGCGTTCTTGATAGCGGTCGCCACGTCACGCTGGTGCTGGGTGCAGTTGCCAGTCACCCGGCGGGCACGGATCTTGCCGCGGTCGGAGATGAACTTCCGAAGCAGCGCCGTGTCCTTGTAGTCGACGTAGGAGATCTTGTCGTGGCAGAACAGGCAAACCTTCTTCTTGGGCTTGCGCAGTGCCGGCTTGGCCATCGTGGTGCTCCTTTCAGAGCCCCGCCGTCAGGCGGGAATGGTCGCTGCGGATATGGACTGGGATTGCGGGAGGACCGCCGTCCCTAGAAAGGCGGCTCGTCGCTGAAGTCGCCGCCGCCGAAGCCGCCGCCACCCTGCTGCTGGCCGCCACCGTAGTTGTTGCCGCCGCCGCCGCCGCCGAAGCCGCCACCTTGCGGTGCGGCGGGCGCCGCGGAGGCCCACGGGTCGTTGGCCGGGCCACCGCCGAAGCCACCGCCACCGCCCTGACGGGCGGTCTTGTTGACCTTGGCGGTCGCGTTTCTCAGGGAGGGGCCGACCTCGTCGACCTCAACCTCGTAGACCGTGCGCTTCTCGCCTTCCTTGGTCTCGTAAGACCTCTGGCGCAGCCGTCCCTGAACTATGACCCGCATGCCGCGCTGGAGGCTCTCGGCGGCGTTCTCCGCCGCCTGCCGCCACACGTTGCAGGTCAGGAACAGGCCTTCGCCGTCCTTCCACTCGTTGGTCGTCTTGTCGAGGAACCTCGGAGTGGATGCGATGCGGAACCGGGCCACCGCTTGCCCCGTGGGGGTGAAGCGCAGCTCCGGGTCGTCGACGAGGTTGCCGACGATGGTGATCGTGGTGTCGCCTGCTGCCATGGCTAGCGCTGCCCTTCCTGCGGCCTTCGCTGGTTATCGGCTCAGAGTACGGCTGCCGCCCGACAAAATGCCGGGAGTTAGTGCACGTCCGGGCGGAGAACCTTGGTGCGCAGGATTCCCTCGTTGAGGTTCATCTGCCGGTCGAGCTCCTTGACCGTAGCGGGCTCGGCGCTCAGGTCGATGACGGCGTAGATGCCCTCGGGCTTCTTCGCGATGTCGTAGGACAGCCTGCGGCGACCCCACACGTCGACCTTCTCCACGGTGCCGCCGTCGTTGCGGACGACCGTGAGGAACTGGTCGAGGGAAGGGGCGACCGTACGCTCATCGAGCGAGGGGTCAAGAATGACCATCACTTCGTAACGGCGCATGCTGACTTCAACCTCCTCTGGACTCTTGCGGTCACGACACCGTGCCGTGACAGGAGGACGCTGACGTGCTTCACCTCGGGCGCCCATTTCGGCGCTCGGGGTGGAGGGTGGGCGATAACACACCCATTCGACGTAGCCGTGCCAGCCTACCAGTCCGTCAAGGGTTGGGCCGTCGCCTCGCCGGGCACGTCCTGTCGCAGGAGAAACACGTCCTGTCGCAGGAGAAAGAGGAGGCGGTGAAGATGCCTCGTGCGTATGGACATGCCCGGAAGAGACCCTTGCGGTTCACGTTGAACACCGACGGGCGTCGTCACAGGATCGAGAACGTGCTGAGCGTCGTCACGATCGGCTGCGGACTGCTCGCCTTCGCCACCGGACTGATCCCCGCCGCGCATGTCGTCGCCTCGTGGGCGGGGGTGCTGGGATTCTGCGGGGGCCTCTACTCGCAGTACGTCTCCGCGACGACGCCGGAGCGCGCGCTGAACATCGTGGGCATCGTGGCCTCGTTCGTCGGTGTGGCCTTCGGCATCTATCACGGGGGTTTCCTCCCGTGAGGCCCCGAATCAGACGAGGGCCACACCGGCGCGGGGGCGGCTAACCATTCAGGCGCAGGTCCACGCCGAGCAGGACGAGGAACCACAGGAAGACCGCCAGCAGAGCCTCGGCGACGTCCTTCAGGAGCGCGGGAGTGATGTAGTCGTACACCCAGGCGACGTAGAGGCCGACCAGGATGTAGATGAGGCCGATGAGACTGATCCCTCTGCGGTAGTAGGCCACGTGGACTCCTTGTGTTCGGTCCGTGGGGGTGAGTGGTAGGGCGCGCCCTGCGACTGCCCAGGGCCTCGCCGTTGAAACAGCTAGGCTCGGACACATGCCGCTTATCGGAGCTCATGTCGACCAGGACGACCCGCTGGCGCACGCCAGGGCGCGCGGCGCCGAGGTCGTGCAGTTCTTCCTCGGTGACCCGCAGGGCTGGAAGGGCCCGGTCATCGGCGAGAAGACCCGGGAGATCAAGGACTCGGACGTGGAGGTCTACGTCCACGCCCCCTATGTGATCAATGTGGCGACCGCCAACAACCGGGTCCGCATCCCCAGCCGCAAGCTGCTCGGCTCGCATCTCGCCGCGGCGGCCGAACTCGGCGCCAGGGGGCTGATCGTCCACGGCGGGCACGTGGGGGCCGGAGACGACCCGCAGAAGGGCTTCGACAACTGGCGCAAGGTGTTCGAGCGCCTGGAGGAGCACCGGATCCCCGTGCTCATCGAGAACACCGCGGGCGGCGGCAACGCGATGGCGCGCAAGCTTGAGCGCATCGCCCGGCTCTGGGACGCGCTCGACGGCTTCGACGTGGGCTTCTGTCTCGACACCTGCCATGCCCACGCGGGTGGCGAGGACCTGGCGGACGTGGTCGAGCGGGTCATGGCGATCACCGGCAGGATCGACCTGATCCACTGCAACGACTCTCGCGACGCCTTCGACTCCGGCGCCGACCGGCACGCGAGCCTCGGAGCGGGTCAGATCGACCCCGAGCTCATCCTGAGCGTGTGCCGGAGCGCGAACGCGCCGATCGTGGTGGAGACGCCCTTCGACGGCCAGGCTGCCGACATCGCCTTCCTCAGGTCGAAGCTCTAGCGCGAGGCCTCGGACGGGAGAGTCCGTCCACAGCCTGTGGATAACTTGGTGGGATTACTTTTCCCCGGAAACGGGTAAGGGGCTGCTCCCGGCGCTCAGCCCACCCAGGCACCGTCGGCGAAGATCAGCGCGTTGAGCGCCATCAGCGGGCCCACCACCAGGGCGTAGACGACGATGATCCACCGCCGCCACGGTGCCTGCCCGCCGCTCGCCTTCGCGATCAGGATGAAGAGCGGCCACCACAGCAGCGCCGAGCGCGGAACCGACAGGTAGTAGGCGGAGCAGAGCAGGGCGCCCACCTGAAGTCCCACGTAGACGAACTCGCTCCACCTCCGCAGGTAGAGCAGGACCAGTACGAGCACGACCCCGACGATCGCCCCCGCGATCTCAAGCCGGAACGCCCAGGCGAACCGGCCCTCGCCCATGGCCGAGTTCCAGGTCGTGATCAGCGACTCCCAGGGCCACACCATGTGCCGACCCCAGCCGGCCTCCTGGGCACTCTTCCAGGCCAGCCAGTCCCCGGTGCGGGAGTGCTGGTAGGCGGAGTAGAGCACCAGCGGCACGAACGGGAGCACCAGCCAGCCGGCCTGCCGTACGAGCTGCCGTACGGGCCGTCGCCGGGCGAAGAACTCCACGATCAGCGCCAGGGCCAGGAACAGGCCGGTGATCCGCACGCAGGAGGCACCCGCCGCCAGGACCGCGGCGAGCGGCCAGCGCCCCCTGCGCGCCGCGAGCCAGGCGGGAACGGCGAAGGCCAGGAAGAGCGACTCGCTGTAGCCCGCGAACAGGAACACCGCCATCGGCCAGAGCAGCAGCGCCAGCACCGCGCGCCGGCCGGTCCCCGGGGGCCCCTCGAACTCGGCCAGCCTGGCGAGCGCCATCATCGCGACGGCACCGGCCACGAAGGAGATCAGCAGCCCGGCGACCGTCCAGTCGCCGACCACGAGGTGCACCGCGCGGAGCGCCAGGGGCATCCCGGGGAAGAAGGCGGGCAGCCCCTTGTCAGGCTCGCTGCCGGGGGCGCCACCGTAACCGTGCTCGGCGATGGTGGCCAGGAGGCTGGCATCCCAGTGCTTCCAGCGCTCCAGGAACGGCGGCGGGACCGCGTCCCCCTCCATCATCGCCTGGGTGCCGACGACGACCAGGGCGACGATTCCCAGCCTGGAGGCCAGCCAGAGCAGCAGCCCTTCCTGCGCGGTATCCCGCGGGGGCTCGACAGGATTGATCACAAACTGGGATTGTCGCGGATCATCCCGACCGGCCGCCAGACTCACGCCGTTCCCCGGTGCTAGGAGAGCGCGAGCCGGAAACGGTCGGGTGCGCCGTCGAAGACACCGCCCGCCTGGTCGTCGGTCCCGTCCTGGCGGATCACGTCCTTGTCGGGGACGAGGATGTCCCTCACCACGAACGCCATCATGATCAGAATGGTGATCGCGCGGGCCCACACCGCGGTGAAGTAGGTGTCGCCGGCGATGCCCAACGCCTCGTTGCCCGGCTGGATACCGACCAGATAGAGCCAGATCGCGAAGAAGTACCAGCACTCGGCGAGCTGCCAGAGCGCGATCGGCTTCCAGTTCGGCCTGGCCAGCACCGCGAAGGGGATCAGCCAGAGCACGTACTGCGGCGACCACACCTTGTTGGTCAGCATGAACGCGGCCAGGGTGAGGAAGCAGAGCTGCATCAGCCGCGGGCGGGTCCTGGCCGTCACGGTGAGCACGGCGATCGCCAGGCAGAACGTGGCGAGGGAGACGATGCCCAGCTTGTCGACGAGTTCGGCGTCACCGAGGATCGGCCACTGCTTCTGGTTGAAGAAGTACCAGAGCGAACCCCAGTCGGCCCCCCGCTCCTGGCTGAAGACGTAGAACCGCTTCCAGCCGTCGAAGGCGAACACCATGATCGGCACATTGACGACCAGCCAGGCTCCCACGACGCCGCCGAGCGTCTTGAGGAACGGCACCCACCTGCCGGTGCGCAGCGTCAGCAGGAACAGCGGGCCGAGGAACATCAGCGGATAGAACTTGGTGGCGATCGCCAGGCCGAGCAGGATGCCGGCGAGCCACTGCTTCCGCTTCGACCAGGCCAGCAGCGCGCCCAGCGCGAGGGCGTTGGCCGCCAGGTCCCAGTTGATGTACGCGGTGAGGATCAGCCCGGGGGCCAGGGCGTACCAGAGCGCGTCCCAGCGCCTGGCCGGACCGGCCAGCGCGGCCATCAGCAACACGCCGACGACCAGGCAGATCGCCATGAGGATGACCGTGAGGTCGTAGAACGCCGTCCCCTGATCGGTCATGGGGGCGACGATCCGACGGAAGAACTCCATGATCCCGCCGATGCCGACGGGGTACTCGACCGGGTAGTCGAAATAAGGGATCTTGCCCTCGTTGAGCTTCTCGTTCCACCACAGGGGATAGATGTCGGTGTAACAGAAGTTCGTGAACTGCAGGGTCCCGTCGTTCCACGCCCCGCCGACACGGCACGGCCACTTCCAGAACCAGGCCAGGATGGCCCCCAGCCCCGCGAACAGGGCCAGGGGCACGTACGGGATGGCCCGGGTGCCGAACTCCGACAGCGGGCGCCGCGACGTCAGGAGATCCTTCATCAGGGGCGTCGTCCGCTCGCGGCGGGTGTCGGCATGATCGCCGCGCCGGGCGCCCCGGGGGCCCCGACCGCGCCGGGGGCGCCGTTCTGGGTGATCTCGCCGTTCGGCGGACCGTCGCCCGAGCCGTCGTCGCCGACGTCGCAGGAGCCGTCCCAGGGCAGGCACTCGCGGCCGTCGGGGTTGTCCGGCTCGCCGCCGCCGCCGTCGCTGGGCCAGTCACCGCCACCGTCGCCGCTGTCGGGGAACGGATTGTCGTCCATGGTCGGCGTCGCGGTGGGCGTCGGCTTGGGCGTGGCCAGGTTGCTCTGCGAGCCGGTGTTGGCCCTCGGCGGGAACTGCACGACCTCGTCCTTGGCGGTCACCTTGGCCATGTAGTCGTGCCAGATCTGGGTCGGGGTGCCACCACCGCCGATGAAGGAGGGCATGGGCTCCTCCTTCCAGAGGATCTTCGAATCATCGATCTTGCGGCTCGGCAGGCCGTACTTGTCGACCTTGAGCTTGCGCGTCCCCGCCCTGTTGTAGGGCACGTCCTTGGACATGCCCACCGCGGTGACGATCTGCGGGGTGAAACCGACGAACCAGGCGTCCTTGTAGCCGTTGTTCGTGCCGGTCTTGCCGGCCACCGGCCGCGAGCCGATGTTCGCGGTGGCGCCGGTGCCGCCCTTGACCACGGCCTGGAGCGCGACCGTCGCGTCGGCCGCGGACTCGGGACTGATGACCTGCCGCACGGTGGCCTGCTCCGCGAGCACCGGGGAGCCGTCGAGCTTGGTCACCTTGGTGATCACGTGCCAGTCGGCGTGCTTGCCCTCGTTGGCGAAGATCGAGTAGCCGGCGGCCTGCTCGACCGCGGTGACCGAGGCGCTGCCGATGGTGACCTGGAACTTCTGCTCGTCGACCGCGTAGTCGACCGCGTTCTTGCCGCCGTAGGAGGGGTTGTACTTGGCGGTCTCGCCGACCCCCGCCTCCTTGGCGATCCTCGCCACCTCGGGAAGCGTGACGACCTCACCCATCTGCACGAAGACCGTGTTGACCGAGCTGGCCATGGCCTTGATCATGTCGATCGCCCCGAACGCCTGGTTCCCGGAGTTGCTGATCGGGGTGGTGCCCGGCATCTTGATCGTGGCCATGCCGTCGACGTAGCTGTCGAGCGACCTGCCGCTCTCCAGCCAGGCCGCGAGCACGTAGGGCTTGAACGCCGAGGCCGCCTGCTTGGTGGAGTCGAAGGCGCGGTTGTTGAAGTCCTTGACGAAGTCGTCGCCGCTGTAGAAGGCGAGCACCCGGCCGTTCTTCGGATCCACCGAGGCGACGCTGGCGTGGATGGTCGACTCCAGACTGGAGGTGCGACCCTTCACCGCCTCCTGCGCGGCCTTCATCATGTCCTTGTCGAAGGTGGTGTAGACCTTGTAACCCTTGGTCTTCAAATCCTCCTCGGTGATGCCCCGCTGCTTGAGCTCCCGAAGGACGATGTTGAGCATGTAGCCCTTGAGACCCTTGTTGATCTCCGCGATCTTGACCTCGGCGAACTTCAGGTCGTCGAAGGAGCTTCCGGCGTACTTGCCGTACGCGGCGGGGTCGATCTCCGCCATGTTCCTGAGCGCGGCACCGAAGCGCTCCTTGGTCGCGGCGTAGTTGCCGGCCTTCTCCTGGATGTCGAAGGCGTCGGGGTTCTGGATCCGGCCGGCCAGGTAGGCGCCCTCCTGCGGGGTCAGCTGGCCGACGTCGTTCTTGTTGAAGAACGCCTTCGAGGCGGCCTGGATGCCGTACGCGCCGCGGCCGAAATAGATGATGTTGAGGTAGCGCTCAAGGATCTCGTCCTTCTCCAGCGTCTTGCTGATCTTGACGGCGACGAAGATTTCCTTGATCTTGCGCTGTACCGAGACCTCCTGGCTGAGGCCGTCGTAGTAGTTACGGGCCATCTGCTGGGTGATGGTCGAGGCGCCCTGGAGCTGGGCACCGCTGACCGTGCTCCACACCGAGCGGGCCATGCCGGTGAAGTCGATGCCGCTGTCGGTGCGGAAGCTCTTGTTCTCCAGGGCGATCACCGCGTCCTGGACATGCTTGGGAATCTGGCTGATCTTGACCGGGGTGCGCTTGACACCGAGGCGCGCGATCGGGGTCTTCTTGTCGCGGTAGTAGACCACGCTGCCCTGGTCGTCCACGCTGGCCTGCGCGGTCTCGGGGATCGGTGTGTTGGCGTAGGCCACCGCGATCATGCCGAAGACGCCGGCGCTGAGGACCACGAAGCTGGCCATCACGATCTTCCAGTTGGGCAGGAAGCGCGTCCACCGCCTGGCCTTGGGCTCGCCGTCGCCGTCGCCGGGACCGTACCCCCCGGGGCCCCCCGGGCCGCCCGGACCCTCTGGACCCCCCTGGCCTCCGGGACCGCCCGCGCCACGCCCGGCGCGGCGTCTGCGCGTGCCGCCCTCACCGGACCTCGAACCGGCTCCCGCCTGGGCGGCGAGCATCGCCTGGGTGTCCTCGAACGCGGCCTCGGCCCGGCGGCCTGTCGGGTCGGTGTCACGGCGACGGAGCTCACCGCCCCGCCGCTCGGGCTCGCGGGGGGGCATCCCGCCCGGGGCGCCCGCGTCCCGCCGGGGCTGGGCACCCGGGTGCTGGGGCGCGCCGCCGGCGTAGGGCATCCCACCGGGCATCCCGCCGGGCTGGGGCATCATCATGGTCCGGTTGTCGGCCCCCGCGCCCTGTGGCGGCCGACCTTGCTGCTGTTCCCAGCTCGCGCCGCCGGTTTGAGAGTTTTGTGAAGGGGGAACTGCACGGGGAGCGGCTCCTGGGCCTGAGCGACGGCGCCGCCCCTGACGAGCCGACCCATCGGCGCCCTCCTGGCGCCCGTTCGGCTCCGGGTCATTGCTGTGGCTGTAACTCACGCGTCCTCGTTCGGTCATCGGGGTCTACGACGGCGTGCTGGCGGGCGAGACTACCTCCTGATCACCGGAGATCTCGCCGCCTTGGCTCACTGGTAGCCGGCCCATTCGGGTGGATCTCCGTTCCCGAGGACGAACGAGATCGTCAGCTGGTTTCGACAACAACCTTGGCAGACCTCTCCCACGTTGACGCGGGATTCCCCGTATTGGAAAGCGGTCCACGCCGCGCGGGGGCTGTGCCCCATTGCCGCCTGTTGTGACCACATAGGCGCCAGACTACGGCTTTTTGTTGTTTGCTCCCAACCTCTTGGGAAAGTCGCTGATTGCAGGGTTATGTTGAATGGACGTATCCTGCGGATGTATCGGCTCGATACATCGACACGAGAGGTGGTGGTTTCCGGTGGCTGGCGGACGTGGCGGGGTGCTGGAGCTGGCCGTGCTCGGGTCGTTGCACGAGACCCCGCTCCACGGCTACGAGCTGCGCAAACGGCTCAACGCTCTGCTCGGCATGTTCCGGGCCTTCTCCTACGGCTCGCTCTATCCGTGCCTCCGCCAGTTGCTCACCGACGGACTGATCATCGAAGACGGCGATGCCGCCGCGGCCAACGCCGACAGCCCCATCGCGCTCCCCGGCCGCCGTTCGAAGATCGTCTACCGGCTGACCGCGGAGGGCAAAGAGCGCCTGCACGAGCTGCTCACCCAGGCCGGCCCTTCGGCCTGGGAGGACGAGAGCTTCGGCGTGCACTTCGCCTTCTTCAGACACACCGAGGCGGAGGTGCGCCTGCGCATCCTCGAAGGCCGGCGCAGCCGGCTCGAGGAACGCCTGGACGGCGTGCGCACGGCACTGGCCCGCACCCGTGAGCGGCTGGACAGCTACACCCTTGAGCTCCAGCGTCACGGTCTGGAGTCGGTCGAACGCGAAGTGCGCTGGTTGAATGAGCTGATCGCCACCGAACGGCGAGCATCGCCGCCGGACGAGGAGCAGCGATCCGCGCGGGAGGAAACGACCCGGGCGCCCGAGCCCGGAGCGGGCACGACGGGGCGGCCTGCCACCCCGGAAGACAACTGACCACCAAAGAACAAAAGGGGAGCGAGTGCCATGGGTTCGGTGCGCGTAGCCATTGTCGGTGTAGGCAACTGCGCCACGTCGCTCGTACAGGGCGTGCACTACTACCGGGACGCCGACCCCGGTGCCCGGGTGCCGGGCCTGATGCACGTCAAGTTCGGCGACTACCACGTCGGCGACGTCGAGTTCGTCGCGGCGTTCGACGTCGATGCCAAGAAGGTCGGCCGCGACCTGTCCGAGGCGATCGTGGCCTCGGAGAACAACACGATCAAGATCTGCGACGTACCGCCGCTGGGCGTCACGGTGCAGCGCGGCCACACCTTCGACGGTCTGGGCGAGTACTACCGGGAGATGGTCGAGGAGTCGGACGAGACTCCGGTCGACGTCGTTCAGGTCCTCAAGGACAGCAAGGTCGACGTGCTCGTCTCCTACCTGCCGGTGGGCTCGGAGGAGGCCGACCGCTTCTACGCCCAGTGCGCCCTCGACGCGAAGGTCGCGTTCGTCAACGCGCTGCCGGTGTTCATCGCCTCCGACCCCGCCTGGGCCCAGAAGTTCGTCGACGCCGGCGTCCCGATCGTCGGTGACGACATCAAGTCACAGGTCGGGGCGACGATCACGCACCGCGTGATGGCCAAGCTGTTCGAGGACCGCGGCGTCGAACTGCTCCGCACGTACCAGCTGAACTTCGGCGGCAACATGGACTTCATGAACATGCTGGAGCGCAAGCGCCTGCAGTCCAAGAAGATCTCCAAGACCCAGTCGGTCACCTCGCAGATCCCGCACGAGATGCGGAAGGCCGACGTGCACATCGGTCCTTCCGACCACGTGCCGTGGCTCGACGACCGCAAGTGGGCGTACGTGCGCCTGGAGGGCAGGTCCTTCGGCGACACACCCCTTAACCTGGAGTACAAGCTGGAGGTCTGGGACTCCCCCAACTCCGCCGGCATCATCATCGACGCGGTCCGCGCCGCCAAGATCGCCCTTGACCGGGGCGTCTCGGGGCCGATCCTGTCGGCCTCCTCGTACTTCATGAAGTCCCCGCCGGAGCAGTACTCCGACGACGAGGCGCGCGAGTACGTGGAGAAGTTCATCCGCGGCGAGGTCGAGCGCTGACCGATCGGCGCCCGCCCACGGCGAGAGCCCCCCGACCCGGGTGAACGGGTCGGGGGGCTCTCGCCGTATGAGGATCGCCGGTGGGCTCCCCCGTCAGCGGGCGGCGGGTGGGAGGTCGGCGGGGTCGGCGGCCCGCCAGGCGAGCGGGTCCGCGCCAAGCTCGATCAGCTGGGGGACCTGCTCGCGGCACCACGGGGAGATCGCCAGGCGGTCGCCGAGCACCCCGTCGGTGAACTCCTTCCACGGCATCCAGCGCACGTCCTCGACCTCGTCGGGGTTGGGCACAGCATCGGAGGCGGCGATCACCCGGTAGACCGGGCACAACTCCCGCTCCACGATGCCGCTGTCCATGACCGCGCGATAGGAGAAGCGCGGCAGAAGCAGGTCGACCCGGCCGGCCGCGAGGCCCAGCTCGTGGGAGAGCCTGCGGGTCACCGCCGCGGCGAGCGGCTCGCCCGGCAGGGGGTGGCCGCAACAGCTGTTGGTCCACACCCCCGGCCAAGTGATCTTGTGCAGTGCGCGTCGGGACAGCAGAACCTGCCCCTGCTCGTCGAACACGTAACTGGAGAAGGCCAGGTGGAGAGGAGTGTCGGGACCGTGCACCGTGGCCTTGGCCGCCGTGCCGATCGCGTTCCCCGCACTGTCGACGAGCACAACGTGTTCATCAGGTGTCACTCGACCGAGGGTACGTGATCATGTTGGTTTACCGCGCCCCACTTGACGATACGTAGGTAAAGGTCGGTAATGCTCACCCGTACATTCAGGGATGTTCCCGATGCCCATCGGGGTCGGTCCCCCATAGGCTGAGCGCGTGTCATTCATATCCGACCTACGTGTGGTCCTGGAAGGTCGGGACTTCCGGAGGCTGTACGGGACCCGCCTCGTCTCGCAGTTCTCCGACGGGATCTTCCAGTTCGCCGTGGCAGGATTCGCGTTCTTCAGCCCGGAGAAGAGCACGAGCGCGGTGGAGATCGCCGCCGGCCTGGCCGTGCTGCTGCTGCCGTACTCGATCCTGGGCCCCTTCGCCGGGGTGTTCATCGACCGCTGGTCACGACGGCAGATCCTGGTCATCGCGCCGCTGGTCCGCGGGACACTGCTGCTCGCGGCCGCGGGGCTGGTCGCCGCGGACGCCCCTGACGCGATCTTCTACACCGCCGCGCTCGGCGTGCTCGGGGTGAACCGGTTCTTCCTGGCCGCGCTGGGAGCCTCGCTCCCGCACGTCGTGCCGGCCGACCGGCTGATGGTCGCCAACGCGGTCACCCCGACCTCGGGAACCGTGCTCACCTTCGTGGGCGTGGGCGCCGGCTACCTGCTCCGAGCGATCTTCGGCTCCGACCACCGGGGGACGGCGGTACTGCTGGTCGTCTCCGGCCTCATCTTCGGGCTCAGCGCGCTCATCGCCAGGACCATGGACCGGCGGCTGCTCGGCCCCGCCTACGATCCCAACCGCCCGCAGGCCCGCGAGGCGGTGCGCCACGTGCTGAGCGGCCTGATCGACGGCGCACGGCACCTGGTACGCCACCGGGCCGCCGCCGCGGCGATGGGCGCGATGACCACCCACCGGTTCGTCTACGGCATGTGCACGGCGATGCTCGTGATGCTGTCGCGCTACTACTTCGCCGAGAACGCCGAGGACGCGCTGAACGCGGTCTCCGTCGTGGTCGCCACCTCCGGGCTCGGCTACTTCCTGGCCATCCTGATCACTCCCTGGGCCACCGAGCGCTTCGGCATCGAGCGGTGGGTTCCGGCCATGCTGGTCACCGCCGGGGTGCTGACGTTCGCACTCTGCGCGCCGTTCCAGCAGTGGGGGTTCGCAGCCGCGGGCCTCGTGCTCGGCATCGCCGGGCAGAGCATCAAGATCTGCGCGGACACCGCGGTCCAGCGGGACGTCGAGGACGCCTATCTGGGCCGGGCCTTCTCCATCTACGACATGCTCTTCAACGGCAGCTATGTGCTGGCCGCCGCCCTTGCCGCGGCGCTGCTCCCGGCGGACGGCAAATCGACGCTCGTGCTGGTGGTCATCGCCGCCGGATATCTCGCGGGCGCGGTGGCATACCGGGCCGTCACGCCTGCCCGAGTGACCGAGCCGCTGCCGTCATCGCCGTCGTGACCGTCTCCAGGTCGTCGTCGCCGATCGAGTAGGGCGGCATCGTATAGAGCAGGCGGCCGAACGGGCGGAGCCAGACGCCGTGCCGCATGACGACGTCCTGGACGGCGGGGACGTCGACGGGCTCGCGGGTCTCGATCACCCCGATCGCACCGAGGACCCGCACCTGGCGCACGCCCGGCGCCTCCGCGGCCCCCGCCAGGCCCGCGCGGAGACCGGCCTCGATCCGGCTGACCTCCTCGCGCCACGGGCGTTCCTCCAGGAGATCCAGCGAGGCGTTCGCGACCGCCGCGGCCAGCGGGTTGCCCATGAAGGTCGGCCCGTGCATCAGCACTCCGACACCCCGGGCCACCCGCTCGGTGCACAACGTCGCGGCCAGCGACAGGTAACCACCGGTCAACGCCTTGCCCAGGCACATGATGTCGGGCCTGATCCCGGCGTGGTCGCAGCCGAACAGCTCTCCGGTCCTGCCGAATCCGGTGGCGATCTCGTCGGCGATCAGCAGGACGCCGTGCTCGTCGGCCAGCTCGCGGAGCAGGCGCAGGTAGGCCGGGTGGTAGAAGTGCATGCCGCCCGCCCCCTGGACCACCGGCTCCACGATGATCGCGGCCAGTTCATGGGCGTGCCTGGCGAGAAGGTCCGCCAGCCGGGCCGCGTAGGCCTCGTCGTACTCGCGCGGCGGCCGGTCGGCGAACACGTGTTCGGGCAGCACACCGGAGAACAGGTGGTGCATGCCGTTGACCGGGTCGCAGACCGACATCGCCCCGAAGGTGTCGCCGTGGTAGCCGCCCCTGACCGTGAGCAGCCTGCTCCTGCCGGTGAGCTGGAACGCCATTTTGATCGCCACCTCGACGGCGACCGACCCCGAGTCGGCGAGGAACACCTTCGGCAGACCGGTCATGGCGGCGAGCCTGCGGGCCAGCCGCACGGCGGGCTCGTGGGTGAGCCCGCCGAACATGACGTGCGCCATGTCCTCCAGTTGGTCCCGCAGCGCCCGGTTGAGCTCGGGGTGGTTGTAGCCGTGGATGGCCGCCCACCACGACGACATGCCGTCGACGAGCTCGCGCCCGTCGGCGAGCGTCAGCCGCACCCCCTCCGCGCGGGAGACCACGTGCGGCGCCACCGGCTGGGGCACGGCCGCGTAGGGGTGCCACACGTGCTCCCGGTCGAGTGCGGCGACATGGCCGGAGACCTCGGGGCCCGCGATCCGGTCAGGAGTGCCGCTCAGGGGTCACCTCGCTCGCCCGTGCCCACTCGCGGAGGGCGTCCGCGGCGGCCTCCTTGCCGAGAACCCCCTGGTCCAGGCGCATGTCCAGGAGGAATTTGTAGGCGCGGCCCACGACCGGGCCCGGCGGGACGCCGAGGATCTCCTGGATCTCGTTGCCGTCGAGCTCGGGGCGGATCTTGCCGAGTTCCTCCTCCTCGGCCAGCCTGGTGATCCGCTCCTCCAGCTGGTCGTAGGTCCGCGACAGGACCTGGGCCTTGCGCCGGTTGCGGGTGGTGCAGTCGGCGCGGGTCAGCTTGTGCAGGCGCTCAAGCAGGTGCCCGGCGTCACGGACGTAACGGCGCACCGCCGAGTCGGTCCACTCGCCCGTGCCGTACCCGTGAAAGCGCAGATGCAGCTCCACCAGGCGGGAGACGTCGGCCACCACGTCCTTGGGGAACTTCAGCTCTGTCATCCGCTTCCTGGCGAGCTGTGCGCCGACCACCTCGTGGTGGTGGAAGGAGACCCGGCCGCCGGGCTCGTGGCGGCGGGTCTTCGGCTTGCCCACGTCGTGCAGGATCGCGGCCCAGCGCAGGATCCGGTCGGGACCGTTCTCCTCCAGGTCGATCGCCTGTTCGAGCACGATCAGCGAGTGCTCGTAGACGTCCTTGTGCCGGTGGTGCTCGTCGATCTCCAGGCGGAGCCTGGGCACCTCGGGCAGCACGTGGCCGGCGAGCCCCGACTCAACGAGGATCTTCAGCCCCTCGCGGGGGTGATCGCCGCCGATGAGCTTGTCCAGCTCGTCGCGGATGCGCTCGGCGGAGACGATGTCGATCCGGTCGGCCATCGCGTCCATCGCGGCGAGTGCCGCCTGATCGACGGCGAAACCGAGCTGGCTGGCGAACCTGGCCGCGCGCAGCATCCGCAGCGGGTCGTCGCCGAAGGAGCGCTCGGGGGGGCCGGGGGTGCGCAGCAGCCTGGCGTGCAGGTCGTCGAGGCCGCCGTACGGGTCGACGAACTCGCGGGACGGCAGGCGCAGCGCCATCGCGTTGATCGCGAAGTCACGCCGGGCCAGGTCGCCCTCCAGCGTCTCGCCGTAGGCGATCTCGGGCTTGCGCGACTTGGGATCGTACGACTCGCTGCGGTAGGTGGTGATCTCCAGCAGCCACCCGTCCTTGCGGACGCCGACGGTGCCGAAGTCGATGCCGATCGTCCAGACGGAGTCGGCCCAGTCGCGGACGAGCTCCAGGACCGTCTCGGGCCTCGCGTCCGTGGTCAGGTCGAGATCGTTGCCGATCCTGCCCAGGAAGACATCGCGTACGGAGCCGCCGACAAGGGCTATCTGGTAACCCTTGGCGGCGAACAGCTCGCCAAGCTCGTCCGCCACAGGAGCGATCTTCCGGAACAGCTCGCTCATGCCGTGGCGCTGGCTCTGGGTCAGATTTGAAAGGGACAAGCCGGGTAGGTCCTTCGGTTACGGAACATGTTCCCCTGCGGGGATACACCTGAAGCGATCACCAGGTTACGGTCAGTCAGGAGAACCTCGGGGGCCGTGCGTCGAGGCAAGGAGCACACACATGAAGGATGCGCTCGCGATCCACCGCTGGCTCCTCGCACACCAGGTCCATCATGAGATCGTACGCCTTCCGCGCGCGATGACATGCTCGGACGAACTGCCCGAGGTGCTTTCCGCGAGCCCCGCCATCTGCCTGGCGGTCACGGTCTACGAGGTCACGACGCGAATCGCCCGCGAGCCCGTGGCGATCGTCACCTCCGTCGGCTCCCCTCCGCGTCCCGGCCTGATCGGCGGCATCCTGGGGGCGCGGCGGGTCCGGCCGGCCTCGGCCTTCACCGTCAACTCCGCCACCGACTACGCCTCGGGTCTGGTCTGCCCGCTGCTGCTGCCCGCCACGCTGACCGTGCTGGTGGACGAGCGACTCACCGACATCGCCACGTCCGTCTACGTGCCCACCGGGGAGCGTCACACGGCACTCCTGATCCGTGCGGACCACCTGCTCACACTGGTTTCTGGCAGGGTCGTCGATCTGACTCGCCAGGGTTCCCGGAGGGAGGCGGCGACCTTTCCCCTCGCCGGTTAGGCCATACCATTACGGGCGTGCGCCGTACTCGACCCCTGGCCGGCACGTGATCCGCAAGGTCATGCTGCTCGCCCTGCTCGCCACCACGCTGCTCCTACCCGCGGCCGTGGTCGTTTCCGGTACGGCGAACGCGCAGACGGCCGCGGCGAGCCGGCTGAGTCTCCAGATCGTGATGGAGGCCATCGGCCCCGACGTCCCCCGTGAACCGGCCACCGAGATCAAGGTCTCCGGATCACTGATCAACTCGGGCACCGAGACCTTGAACGGGCTGCGCATCCAGATGCGCTACTCGCCCCAGCCGTTCGCCCAGCGCGGCGACATCGAGGCGTACCAGTCGGGGCAGAGCCTCCAGCCGAGCGCCTGGCGCGACCAGCGCTACGTCCAGACCTCGATCGCGCCCTCGGGGAAGACGCCGTGGGAGTTCACCTTCACCCCGCAACTGCTGGGCATCTCCCGCTTCGGCGTCTATCCGATCATGATCGAGGTGCTCGACACCTTCAACCAGCAGGTCGCCACCCTGCGGACCCTGGTGACCTACATGCCCAGGGAGACCAGGGTGGCCCGCACCCGGCTCGCCATGGTGCTGCCCATCGTCGACCAGCCGCGCCGGAGCGGTGACGGCGTCTTCGCGGACGAGGGACTGCCCGCGGCCATGGCCCCCGGCAAGCGCCTCGGCGACCTGCTCAAGATCGCCCAGGACACCTCCTCGGCCAAGGGCCTCACCTGGGTGGTCGACCCCGCCCTGCTCGACGACGCACGGGCCATGGGCAGGCCGCACGCGGTCAGGTCCAAGAACCGCACCCAGCAGCGTCCCGCGACACCCGCGGCCGCCCAGTGGCTGAGCGACTTCCGCGAGGCCGTCGCGGACCACCCGGTGATGGCCACCCCCTACGGCGACCCCGACGTGGCGGCCCTCGCCCACAACGGCGTCGACAACGCCACCGCGACCGGTATCAACGCGGCTAGGATCATCGGCAAGGAGACCCTCGGCCGCGATGTGATCACCAACGTGAACTGGCCGTTGGGCGGTCTGATCGACTACGACGGGCTGGACCTGCTGGCCACCGGCGGCGTCGACACCGTGCTGCTGAACGTGCTCAACCTGCCGCCGGTGACGCCCCCGGTCACCACCCCCGACGCCTCGGCGACCCTGGAGAGCGTGAACGGCCCGGTCACCGCCCTGGTCGCCGACGCGAAGCTGAGCGAGACCGTCGGCGCGGACACCTCCGCCCCCGGCTCGGCGCTGATGAACCGCCAGCGGTTCATCGCGGAGACGGCGATGATCAGCGCGGAGCCCGTCAGCACGGCCAGGACCGTGATCGCCGTTCCGCACCGCCGCTGGGCCCCCGACCCCAGGTACGTGACCAACCTGATCGAGACCGCCGCCGGCCTGCCCTGGCTGCTGCCCGTCGGGCTCGACGCGGTCAAGCGCGGCAAGGGTGCCCCGACACCGCGGGCCGACCTGACCTACACCGACCAGAACCGGCGGGCGGAGCTCCCCAAGCAGTACCTGACGGACGTCAAGAAGGTCGGCGCCCGCGCCGATCTGACCGCCGCGATCACCACCGCCCAGGATCTCGACGTCTTCGACCTGGCGCTGCTCCGCCTGACCTCTTCGGCCTGGCGCGGCAGGACCGCCGCCGCGGCGCCGTACGTCCAGCAGGTCGCGGAGGCGATCGACAGCCGGATCGCCATGGTCTCCATCACCGGCAGCGAGCAGTCGCGCCTGCGCACCCTGGCCGGCAGCAACGGCGATGTGCCGATCAGCGTGCGCAACGAGCTGAGCGGTGAGGCCAGCCGGGTCGCGGTCCGCCTCAAGGTCACCTCCGACCAGCCCAGGCTGCTGAAGATCGAGCCGTACGTGGACCAGTTGATGATCCTCGGCGGCCAGAGCCAGACCATCCGGATCCCGATGACCTCGACCGCCAGCGGCCAGACCACGGTGACGGTACAGCTCACCACCGACGACGGCCGCAAGTACGGCAAGCCGGTCGAGCTGACCGTGCGGACCACCGGGTACACCGGGGTCGCTCTGGTGATCGTGGGGGCGGCCCTCGTGGTGATGCTGGCCGCCGTCGTCATGCGCGTGCTGCGCCGGCGGGGAGGCCGCCGCCCCGCGGCCACTCCTCCGCCGAAGCGCGATCGCGAGCCGGCCGGCACCGAGTCCTGACACCCAGCGGAGGAATGGCGCATGAGCAGGGTCCTGCGCGCGAGCGCGATCATGGCGGCGGGGACGATGGTCTCCCGCGTCACCGGCTTCGTCCGGACGGCGGTGCTCGCCGCGGCCATCGGGACCTTCGCTCTGGGCGACGCCTACAACGTGGCCTACACGATCCCGTTCACCCTGTTCGACCTGCTCATCGGCGGGATTCTGAGCAGCGTCGTGGTCCCGATGATCATCCGGCGGCAGCAGGCCGACCCCGACGGCGGCCGGGCCTACGAGCAGCGGCTGATGACGATCGGGTTCGTCACGCTGACGCTGCTGGCGGTGGTCGCGGTGCTGCTGGCCAGGCCGCTGATCAGCCTCTACAGCACCGGCTGGAGTCCTCGGCAGACCGAGGTGGCGGTGCGGCTGGCGCAGTTCATCCTCCCGCAGATCGCCTTCTTCGGGGTCGGCGCGATCGCCGGCGCGATTCTCAACACCCGGGACAGGTTCGCCGCGCCGATGTGGGCGCCGGTGCTGAACAACGTCGTGATGATCGGCGTCGCGGTCGTCTACTACGTGAAACTGGGCGGGGCGGGCACCGACGTCAACACGATCAGTGACGCCGACCTGGTGCTGCTCGGGCTCGGCACCACCGCCGGCATCGTGGCGCAGTGCGCGGTGCTGGTCGTCGCGCTGCACCGGGTCGGCTTCCGCTTCCGGCCCAGGTTCGACCTGCGCAACGCCGGGCTCGGTGAGATGGGCAGGACCGCGGTCTGGACCTTCGCCTACGTGGGGATCAGCCAGCTGGGCTTCCTGATCACCACCAAGCTGGCGACCGGCGCGGGCCAGCGGGCGCCCGGTGCGGGAAACGCCGCCTACGCCTTCGCCTACCAGCTCTTCCAGCTCCCGTACGGGATCATCGCGGTCTCGGTGATCACCGCGATGCTGCCCCGGATGAGCAGGGGCGTGGCCGGGGGAGATCTGGAGGCGGTCCGGGAGGAGTTCTCCTCGGGGGTGCGGCTGATCTCGGTGCTCCTCGTGCCCGCCGGGCTGCTGCTGATGGTGCTCGGCCCCGCGGTGACCGTACTGATCTTCTCCTGGGGCAACATGACCGTCGACTCGGCGGTCTACATCGGCAACGTGCTGCAGGTCTTCGGTCTGGCACTGGTGCCCTTCTCGATCTTCCAGCTCCTGCTGCGCGTCTTCTACTCCTTCGGCGACACCCGCACCCCGGTCTTCCTGGCCGTCGGCAACGTGACGGTCAACGCCACGCTCAGCCTGGTGGCCTACTTCGCCCTGCCGGCGAAGTACATCGTGATGGGCCTGGCCTTCGCGTTCACCATCGCCTACGTGGTGGGCAGCGCGGTCGCCTGGGTGCTGGCCTCGCGCCGGGTGGCGGGCCTGGGAGGGCGCAAGGTGGCCGCCGGGCTGTCCCGGATGTACCTGGCCTCGCTCCCGGCGGCGGCGCTCGCGCTCGGCGTGCTCTGGGTCACGCAGGAACTCACCGGGCTGGACGCGCTGAGCGCCGCCATCATGCTGGCGGCGGGCGGCGGACTCGGTATGGTTCTTTACTTGGCGATCGCCCACCGGATGCGCATCCCCGAAGTGAGCTCGATCGTTGGAATGGTGGCAGGACGGGTAGGCCGGTAACCCAAAGACTTGTCTCAAACGTCTGACAAGACGAACACGGGCGGAACCGGCGCGGGACTACCATGGTGCGACACGTGTGGTGACATGCGGCTAATGGAAGCAGGAGGGCGTGGGCGGATCCACCCGGCATCATGTGATGTGTCTTGATGTGCCGACCTGGCGTGGTGCTGTCGTGTTCTCAGTTTCGGAGTCCTCATGAGTTCTCCCACCGTCGAGCCCGGCACCAAGCTGGCCGAGCGCTTCCGGCTCGAAGACCGCGTCCACGAGTCCGGTGGTGCCACCCTGTGGAAGGCCATCGACGAGGTGCTCGCCCGACCCGTCGCCGTCCACACCTTCGACCCCGACTTCCCGCGCCTGAACGAGGTCGTCACGGCGGCCCGGGTGGCCAGCCGGCTGACCGACCCCCGTCTCACCCAGGTCTTCGACGCGACCGAGGACGACGGCCACTCCTACGTGGTCAGCGAGTGGGTGAGTGGTGAGACCTTCGGCGACATGATCGCGGGCGGCCCGCTCGACCCCGAGCGGGCCGCCGCGATGGTCGCCGAGGCCGCCGAGGCGCTGGCCCACGCGCACGAGGCGAACCTCTCCCACCTCTGCCTGACCCCCGAGCACCTGGTCTGGACGGCGGGCAGCACCGTCAAGCTGCTCGGCCTGGGCGTCGACGCCGTCCTGAACGACGTGACGAGCGACGACGGTGCCCGCGAGGACGCCGAGGGCCTCGGCCGCCTGCTGTACGCCGGGCTGACCGGCCACTGGCCGGGTGAGGAGCACGACAGCGGCGGCCTGCCCGTCGCGCCCATGGACGACGGGCACTTCTGCACGCCGCGCCAGGTCACCGCGGGTGTTCCCGGCTACCTCGACACCATCGTCTGCCGGGCGATGCTGCCGGAGACCAGGCGCGGGGCCGACCCGCTGACCACGCCCGCCGAGCTCGCCGAGGCGCTGGCCTCGGTGTCGCGGCCCAGCCCGCTGCCGATGCCGACGCCGATGCCGATGACGGTGCTCCCGGTGGCCTCCTCCCGCTCCGAGGGCATCGACACCGCGGCGCCCCAGCAGCACACGCCCCCACCCCAGCACCAGCCCCGTCCGATGCCCCGCCAGGCGGGTGGCGGGATGCTCAACAAGGTCGCCATGACCGTCGTCGTGCTGCTGGTGATGGCGGCCGTCGGCCTGGGCGCCTGGACGCTCGGCCGCAGCATCGGCAACGCCGGTACCCCGGTCACCGGCGAGCAGAGCGCCACTCCCACGCCGACCGTGGCCGTCGCCACCCGCGAGGTGAAGCCCTCCTCGGTCATCGGCTTCGACCCGCTGGGCGACCAGGAGGAGGGCAGCAGGTGGGCCTCGGCCGCGGTCGACGGCAAGGATTCCACCGACTGGCACTCCGAGACGTACGACTCCGCCGACTTCGGGCGGCTCAAGAACGGTGTCGGCCTGCTGCTGGACATGGGCGAGAGCATTCCGGTCAAGCAGGTCTCGATCGACTTCGGCGGCACCTCGGGCGGCGCCGCGGAGCTCAGGATCGGTGACTCGGCCGCCCTCGACGCCCTGACCTCGGTGGAGAAGTTCAGCGGGCTCTCCGGCAAGAAGACGTACACCGCGGAGAACCCGGGGAAGGGCCGCTACGTGCTCGTCTGGTTCACCAAACTGCCCACCTACCAGGGGAAGTTCCGCGGCCAGGTGCAGGAGATAAAGGTCCTCACGACCAAGTGACATCAGCGCGATTTGATCTGTTTTACGTGGCTTCTTACAGATCATCGGAGAATCCGTGGCACCATCTATCCCGTAGTGGTGTTCTCCCCGGACCGGTATAGCAGGACTCTCCTTGTGAATTCCCCACCCGAGACCCCGCCAGCGGCGGACCAGCAGACGGCGAAGGCCCCCGTGCCCGACGCCGAGCTGCTCACCCGGCACCTCGCCGGGGATCCGCACGCCTTCAGTGAGATAGTCAAGCGACATCGAGACCGCATGTGGGCGGTCGCCCTGCGCACGCTGGGCGACCCCGACGAGGCGGCCGACGCCGTTCAGGACGCCTTCGTCTCGGCCTATCGCAAGGCCGGGAGCTTCCGTGGCGAGGCCGCGGTGACCACCTGGCTCCACCGCATCGTGGTCAACGCCTGCCTCGACCGCATGCGCAGGAAATCGGTACGCCCGGTGGCCGACGACGAGCTCGTCGAGGCCGCGGAGCGTGACACCCCGATGCTCGACCAGACGGCCGAGCGCGAGGTCTCCATGGAGGTCTCCGCGGCTCTGAAGCTGCTGCCCTCCGACCAGCGCGCCGCGCTGGTGCTCGTGGACATGATGGGCTACTCGATCGAGGACGCGGCCCAGGTGCTGGAGGTGCCGAGCGGCACGGTGAAGAGCCGGTGCGCGCGCGGCCGGGCGAAACTCGCCCCGATTCTTTCCCATTTGCGGAACCGATCAGACCTGTCTCGCGTCTCATCCGCGAAGGGAGCACAACTTCGTGACGGGTGATACGCACTACGACCTGGAGATCTTGGCCGAACTGGCCGAGGGACTCCTCGACGCCGCCACGGCCGTGCAGGTACGCGAACATCTCGCGATCTGCGATCCCTGTGGCGAAAGTCTCGCCGACCTCGCAGCGGTCCGCGAGATGCTCGCGGCGACGCCCACACCGGCGATGCCGATGGGAGTCGCACTGAGAATCGACCGTGCGCTGGCCGCCGAGGCCGAGAGCTTCCGTGGAGGTGGAGTGGGGCTGGTGGAAGCACCGGCCTGGGACGACATAATGCGTGACGCGCCGTGGGAGACGGGATCTCCCGCCGAACCGGCGCCGTGGGAGAGAGCACCTCTTCCCGAGCAGGAGCCTGAGCCGGCCGTGCGGCTGGGGGTCGTCGGCGACGACGGCACCGTGACCCCGGTGAACCCCGCGGGCCCGGCCAGACGTCATGGCGCGCCCCGGCGGGCGACCCGGCGGCGCCGGTGGGCGATGCCCGCCGCGGCGGTGGGCGCGGCGGCGGCGGTGATCGGCGCGACCGTGCTGGCGACCGGGACGCTCACCGCGTCCGGTCCGGCCCCAGGGCCTGTCATCGCCCAGCCCGCGCCGAGTGACACGGTCCAGTACGCGCTGACCGACAGCAACTGGAACTACACCGACGCCGAGCTCCGCGGCTCGCTGCTCAACTACATCGGCCCCGCGACCATCGCCAGCACGACTGACAAGTCCGGGATCGACAAGTGTGTCCAGCAGGTCTCGGCGAAGATCGGCAAGTCGCCCTTCGCCGTGGACCAGGGGTTCTACAACGGGCAGGAGGCCAACATCCTGCTCTTCTGGCAGAACCAGGCCAAGAACACCGTGCGTGTCCACGTCGTGGGCCCGCAGTGCGACAACGTGCGCAAGCCCGGCCTCGCACGCTGGAAGTGATCGGGGAGAGCAGCCGCGGGTAGCGCCCTCGCCCTTTCCGGGAAGGCCCGGCACGGATTCGTCCGTGCCGGGCCTTCCCGTTCCTCCACCTGCGGATCCGTCGGTGCGCCGGGCGGGAATCAGCTGCGCCTAGGATCTGTTGACGCCGGTGGCATCAACAGAGGGAGAGGCACGAGCACTGATGGACGTCCGGAATGTGATCATCATCGGATCGGGTCCCGCCGGTTACACATCCGCTGTGTACTCCGCGCGTGCCGACCTCAACCCACTGCTCTTCGAGGGATCCGTCACCGCCGGTGGCGCCCTGATGAACACCACCGAGGTTGAGAACTTCCCGGGCTTTCCCGACGGCATCATGGGCCCCGACCTGATGGACGGGCTGCGCAAGCAGGCCGAGCGGTTCGGTGCCGAGCTGGTCGCCGACGACGTCGTGGAGGTCGACCTGACCGCCAGCCCCAAGGTCGTCAAGACCGCCACCGACACCTTCTACGCCAGGTCCGTCATCCTGGCCACCGGTTCCGGCTACCGCGAGCTGGGCGTGCCCAACGAGAAGCGCCTGTCCGGCCACGGCGTGTCCTGGTGCGCCACCTGTGACGGCTTCTTCTTCCGCGGCCAGGACATCGTGGTCGTGGGCGGCGGCGACACCGCCATGGAGGAGGCCACCTTCCTCACCCGGTTCGCCTCCTCGGTGACCGTCGTGCACCGCCGCGACGAGCTGCGCGCCAGCAAGATCATGCAGGACCGCGCGTTCGCGAACGAGAAGATCCGCTTCGTCTGGGACAGCGAGGTCGTCGACGTGCTGGGCGAGAACAAGGTGAGCGGGGTGCGCCTGCGCAACCTCAAGACCGGCGAGGAGTCCGAGCTGGCGGCCACCGGCCTGTTCATCGCGATCGGGCACGACCCCCGCACCGAGCTCGTCAAGGGCCAGGTGGAGCTCGACGACGAGGGCTACATCAAGGTCGACGCCCCCTCGACCCGCACCAACCTCGACGGTGTCTTCGCCGCCGGCGACGTCGTCGACCACACCTACCGGCAGGCGATCACCGCCGCGGGCACCGGCTGCGCCGCCTCGCTCGACTCCGAGCGCTGGCTGGCCGAGCACGCCGGCGAGTGACGCCGGCCCGCGAGACAGACATCAGGTATCAGCCACCCATCAGGCACAGAGGGAGAGCAGGACATTGGGGACCATCAAGCACGTGACCGACGCCAGCTTCGAGGCCGACGTCCTCAAGAGCGACAAGCCCGTGATCGTCGACTTCTGGGCCGAGTGGTGCGGCCCGTGCCGGCAGGTGGCGCCGATCCTGGAGGAGATCGCCGGCGAGCAGGCCGAGAAGCTCACCATCGTCAAGCTGAATGTCGATGAGAATCCGGCAACGGCCACAAATTACGGCGTACTCCAGATTCCCACCCTGAACGTCTATAAGAACGGAGAGGTTGTGAAGCAGATCATCGGTGCCAAGCCGAAGGCCATGCTGCTTCGCGAGCTCGAGGGCATCATCTAGGCCCCCTGCGGCCGGCCGCCCCCCACGGCGCCCGCCGTATCACCCGCTTCCGAGCGGCACACCCACCCACAGAAAGCCCCCCGCCTCACCGCGGGGGGCTTTCACATGCGCCGGGCGTACCGGGTCTCGGCTCCCAGATCGTGGGCATGAAGGGACGCACGGACTCCAAGATGGCGCCGTACGGGCTCCAGGGGGTCTCAGACGGGCCGCAGGGCCCTCTCCGGACTCATGCTCCCAAGGAGCCTCTCCAGTGCCACCTCGACGTCCTCACGCCACGAGACGGCGTTCTTGAGCTCCAGGCGGAGGCGGGGGAAGCGCAGGTGCGGCCGGACCGTCTTGAAACCCACGGAGAGCAGGTAGTCGGCGGGCATCAGGCACGCGCCCGGCTGCTCCCACTTCAGGTCGCCGAACGCCTCGATCGCCCGCACCCCGCGCCGGGTCAGGTCCTTGGCCACGCCCTGGACCAGCATCCGGCCCAGACCGCCCCCGGAGAACTCGGGGATGATGTGCGCGGTCATCAGCAGCACCGCGTCCGCGCTGACCGGCGAGGTCGGGAAGGCCACCGAGCGCGGCACGTAGTGCGGCGGCGCGTAGAGCACGAAACCGGCCGCCACCCCGTCCACGTAGACGATCTTGCCGCAGCTTCCCCACTCCAGCAGCGTGGAGGAGATCCAGGCCTCCTTCTCCAGCCCCGGATCACCGGCCTTCACCGCCCGATCCGCGTTGACGGGATCGAGCTCCCAGAAGACGCACCGGCGGCAGCGGCGCGGCAGGTCGTCGAGATTGTCGAGGGTGACGTTTGCCAGCCGACGCGACACCTGTTGGCCCCAATCCTGGCGAGACGAGTGCAAGCCATGGCGAAAAACGCGCGAAAACGGCGTCTCCAGCTGGCATCGTAGCTCAGTGCGGGTCTTGGTTTCAGGAGGTCCCATCCCCACACTCAGATGACCACGACCTCTGACGTAACCTGGTTTCTCTAATATGAGCGCTTTGTGCGCCACACAATTTAGGAGGTGGACCGTGCCCCAGGATAAAGATCACGGTCAGGCCATCGCTCCGACCCAGGGATCGCGCATCGACGCCTACGTCGACCGGTACGCGGCACGAGCAACCGGGATGGTCGCCTCCGAGATTCGAGCTCTTTTCTCCGTCGCGTCGAGGCCCGAGGTGGTCTCGCTCGCCGGCGGAATGCCGTACGTCACCGCCCTGCCCCTGGACGTGGTGGGGGAGCTGGTCGCCGACCTGGTCGCCAGGCGCGGTCCCGTCGCGCTCCAGTACGGCTCCGGTCAGGGCGACCCGCACCTGCGCGAGCAGATCTGCGACGTCATGCGGCCGGAGGGCATCGAGGCCAACGCCGACGACGTCGTCGTGACCGTCGGCTCCCAGCAGGCCCTCGACCTGATCACCCGGATCTTCATCGACCCGGGTGACGTCGTGCTCGCCGAGGGGCCTTCCTACGTCGGAGCTCTGGGCACGTTCTCCGCCTACCAGGCCAACGTCATCCACGTCGCGATGGACAGCGAGGGAATCGTCCCCGAGTCGCTGGCCCAGACCATCTACGCGCTGAGGAGCGCGGGCAATCGGATCAAGTTCCTCTACACGATCCCCACGTTCCAGAACCCCGCCGGGGTGACGCTCAACGCCGTGCGCAGGCAGCAGGTCCTGGAGATCTGCCAGCGGGCCGACGTGCTGATCGTCGAGGACAACCCGTACGGCATGCTCGGCTTCGACGGTGAGCCCATGCGGACGCTCCGCGCCGACAACGCCGAAGGCGTGGTCTATCTCGGCTCGTTCTCCAAGACCCTGGCCCCCGGCTTCCGGGTCGGCTGGGCGCTCGCCCCGCACGCCATCCGCGAGAAGCTGGTGCTGGCGATGGAGTCCGCGGTCCTTTCGCACTCCTCCTTCACCCAGCTGGCCGTCGGCCAGTATCTCGCCACCCAGCCCTGGCTCGAGCAGATCAAGTCGTTCAGAGAGCTCTACCGCGAGCGCCGCGACACCATGCTCGCCTCGCTGGAGGCCCTGATGCCCGCCGGCGTCACCTGGACCCGCCCCGCGGGCGGGTTCTTCGTCTGGGCCACCCTCCCCGAGGGGCTCGACTCCAAGGCCCTGCTGCCCCGCGCGGTCGCCGAACGGGTGGCCTTCGTACCGGGCACCGGTTTCTTCGCCGACGGCAGCGGCGCGCGGAACATGCGGCTCTCCTACTGCTATCCGGAGCCCGACCGCATCCGCGAGGGCGTCCGCCGCCTGGCCGGGGTGATCGAGCAGGAGCTCCGGGTCCGCGACACGTTCGGAACCGGCTCGTCTCCGGACCGCGTCGGGGTCGACACCCCGGGCCCCGATCTCGCGTAACCATGCCGCACGGTAGGTGTCCCGTGACGACGGGACACCTACCGGCATGATCTCCTCCCACCCGGTACCGTACGGTGACTTCCTGTGCCGGTGCGCGGCGATAGATCCGGTCCGCCGGGAAGGCCGGGCCATGCGCGACGAGAGCGACAGAACAGGCTCGGAGCGGGCCTTGACGAGAGGTATGTCGGATGAGTGACCTGGGCCATGTGCTCGTCCTGGCGGGCGGACTCTCCTACGAGCGGGAGGTCTCACTGCGTTCGGGGCGACGGGTGAGTGAGGTGCTGCGAGGGGCCGGCATCTCCGTGGAGACCCGCGACACCGACGCGTCGCTGGTTCCCTCCGTGCTCGCGGACCCGCCGGACGCGGTCTTCGTCACCCTTCACGGCGGGGCGGGCGAGGACGGCGCCATCCGTACGGTGCTCGAACTCCTCTCCGTCCCGTACGTCGGTGCCGGCCCCGACGCCTGCCGGGTCGCCTACGACAAGCCCACCGCCAAGACCGTCGTCCGCTCCTTCGGTCTGCGCACCCCCGAATCGGTGACGCTGCCCAAGGAGACCTTTCACGACCTCGGCGCCTCCGCGGTGCTGGCCCGCATCGTGGAGCGCCTCGGCCTGCCCCTGTTCGTCAAGCCGTCCCGCGGCGGCTCCGCGCTCGGTGCGTCGATAGTCCGCAGCGCGGAGGAACTTCCCGCCGCCATGGTCGGCTGCTTCGCCTACGGCGACACCGCGCTGATCGAACGCTGCGTCGACGGCGTCGAGGTCGCCGTCTCCGTGGTCGACCTCGGGAACGGGCCGGTGGCCCTGCCCCCCGTGGAGATCGTCCCCGACGAGGGCGTGTACGACTACGCGGCCCGCTACACCGCCGGGCACACCGAGTTCTTCGCCCCTGCCCGCCTCTCGCCCGAGGTCTCCGCGGCCTGCGCCGAGATGGCCGTGACCGCGCACACCGCCCTCGGCCTCCGGGACATCTCCCGCACCGACCTGATCGTCGACGCGGACGGCCTGCCGCACTTCCTCGAAGTCAACGTCGCCCCCGGCATGACCGAGACGTCACTCCTTCCCATGGCCGTGGAGGCCGCCGGCGACGACCTCGGCACCCTCTGCCGGATCCTCCTCGAACAGGCCGCCGCCCGCGGCGCCTGACCTCCGCTCGCTCCCCTGGGAATGGTCGAAGCGCGCGACAGGAGCCGGGCGGGGAGCCTGGAGCGCGGCCCTGGCGGGAACACCGGCGGTCCGATCATCAGCCGATCGCGGGCCGGTAAGGGCCCGACGTGGGTGAGGCCCGCCGAAAGGCGCGGCGGTTCGGTGGAGGGCCGCCGAGAGCCCCAAGGCCGGTGGGAAGCCGGCCGGAGCGGACCAGGGGGCGTACCCGGTGAGCGAACCGTCCCCCTACGCTGGCCGTGTGCTGACCTCCACCCCATTTCCCAAGAGCTTCGCCAGTGACAACCATGCGGGCGTGCACCCCGCGGTGCTCGCCGCCGTCCTCGAAGCGAACACCGGAGACGCCCCCGCTTACGGCGAGGACGTCTGGACCGCCGCGATGGAAGACGCCTTCGGCGCCGAGTTCGGCCCCCAGGCGACCGTCTACCCGATGTTCAACGGCACCGGAGCCAACGTCGTGGGACTGGGACTCGCGCTGCGGCCGTACGACGCGGTGCTCTGCCCGGTCACCGCCCACATCAACACCAACGAGTGCGGCGCGGCCGAACGCGTGCTCGGTGTCAAGCTGGTCACCATCCCCACCGATGACGGCAAAATCTCCGTGGACGACATCCGGGGCCGGCTGTCCGTGCTGGGGGACGCGCACCACTCCCAGCCCAGGGTCATCTCCATCTCCCAGGTGACCGAGTGTGGCACCTGCTACACCGCCGACGAGGTCGCCGAGCTCGCGGAGTTCGCGCACGCGCACGGCCTCTTCCTGCACATGGACGGCGCCCGGTTGGCCAACGCGGCGGCCGAACTCGGCTGCTCGCTCCGCTCCCTCACCACGGACGCGGGCGTGGACCTGCTCAGCTTCGGCGGCACCAAGAACGGCGCCATGGGCGCCGAGGCGCTCGTGGTCCTCCGCCCCGAACTGGACGCCCCGACGCCGTTCCTACGCAAGCAGGGAATGCAGCTCGCCTCCAAGATGCGCTTCGTCTCCGCCCAGCTGACCGCGCTCCTCACCGATGACCTCTGGCGCGAGAACGCCGCCCACGCGAACGCCATGGCCCACCGCCTGGCCGAGGGCGTCGCCGACCTCCCCGGCGTCTCCCTGCGTTACCCGGTGCAGTCCAACGCGGTCTTTCCCGCCCTCCCGGAGAAGGTCATCGCGGAGTTGCAGCAGCGCTATCTCTTCCATGTCTGGGACGCGGCCGAGAACGTGGTCCGCTGGGTGACCTCCTTTGACACCACCCCCGAACATGTCGACGCCTTCGTCGCCGACATCCGGCTCGCCGTCCAGGAGGCGGCCGGTTCCTGAGTGACGGCTGTTTCACGTGAAACAGCCGTCCGCGCGAGCCCGCCATCCCCGAATGTGAACCTCGGCGTTCCGGTACGGCACTCCTGTCCGTCCGCGTCGATCGGCACTCGATGTTTCACGTGAAACGGCGCCGTCTCCGTCGTGGCGACAGGGGGCCGCACCGGCCAATCTCGGCGCGCCGGTGTCAGGGGCGGAACACTTGGCAACCGTACGGCCCTGAGGCCTCGCGTGCGCGTACGGCAAGGCGTATTGAACCCGAGGGCTTCACTCGACCGTCGCGGTGGCGTACGACGGCCAAGGAGGGGCGTCGGGAACATGAGAACGGCCTCCCTGTTTCACGTGAAACAGGGAGGCCGTTCGAGCGGAGAACCCTCCGGGAGGGGGGCGGAGGTCCGGAATTCACCGGCCCACAACGGGGGCGCCATTGACCTCGCGTTCACGAGCCCTGCCGGAAATCATCCTTCCTGCACCTGCAGCGATCCCGGGGCCATCGTGCTGATGATGCGCTCCAGGTCGTCGATGGTCGCGAACTCCACCACGATGCGCCCCTTACGGCGGCCGAAGTCGACCTTCACCCGGGTCTCGAAGCGGTCGGAGAGACGGTCTGCCAGCTGCCGGAGGACGGGCTCCTCGGTGGGCTTCGCCCGAGGGGTTCGCGGGGCCGGAGCCGGTGCCGCCTTGGCATCGCCCACGGCGACGATCTCCTCGACCGCGCGGACCGACAGCAGCTCGGCAACGATCCTGCGGGCGAGATGCTCCTGGGCGGCGGGGTCGTCCAAGCGGAGCAGGGCCCGCGCGTGACCCGCGCTGATCGTGCCGGCCGCGACACTGAGCTGCACGCCGGGCGGCAACTTCAGCAGGCGGAGCGTGTTGGTCACGTGGGAGCGGGAGCGGCCGATGCGGGTGGCGAGCTGCTCGTGGGTCGCGCCGAAGTCGTCGAGCAGTTGCTGATAGGCCGCCGCCTCCTCCAGGGCGTTGAGCTGCTCGCGCTGGAGGTTCTCGATGAGCGCGTCAAGCAGGAGCTTGTCCTCCTGAGTGCTCCGCACGATCGCGGGGATCTCGGAGAGGCCGGCGAGCTTGGAAGCGCGCCAGCGGCGCTCGCCCATGACCAGCTCGTAGCGCCCCTCGCCTGTCGCGCGCACCACGACCGGCTGAAGCAGGCCGACCTCGCCGATCGAGGTGGCCAGCTCCTTCAGGGCCTCCTCGTCGAAGACGTCGCGAGGCTGGCGCGGGTTGGGCGCGATGTCGTCGACGGGGATCTCAAGGAAGTAGGCGCCCGCGACCGGCTTGGGGCCGGGCTGCTCCGGCACCGCCGGCTCCGGGGCGACCATCGTCACGGTCATCGACACAGGCGTCTCGGCGACGACGGCCGGGCCCGTCGGGATGAGGGCCCCCAGTCCCCTGCCCAGCCCTCTCGGCTGCTTACTCACTGCCCCTCCCGAGGCTCAAGATGCCGCCCTCATTCGCGGTACTCATACGGCCACACCGCGATAAGCGATCTCACGAGCGGCGTCCATATAGGCCATCGCACCGCTGGAACCCGGGTCGTACGTCATGACCGACTGACCATAGCTCGGGGCCTCGGAGACGCGCACGCTCCGGGGGATCAACGTGCTCAACACCGTCGCGCCGAAGTGGGAGCGGACCTCGTCGGCCACCTGGGAGGCCAGCCGGGTGCGTCCGTCGTACATCGTCATGAGAATGGTGGAGAGGTCAAGCGTGGGGTTCAGATGGGCACGGACCAGATCCACGTTTCTCAACAGCTGCCCAAGACCCTCCAGCGCGTAGTACTCGCACTGGATGGGAATCAGCAACTCGTTTGCGGCCATCAACGCGTTGACGGTGAGCAGGCCGAGCGAGGGAGGGCAGTCAATGAGGATGTAGTCGAACTCAACGGCGTCGTACGCGGTCAGCGCGCGCTGCAGGCGAGCCTCACGGGCGACCATGGAGACCAACTCGATCTCGGCACCGGCCAGGTCGATCGTGGCGGGAGCACAGTAGAGCCCCGGCATGTCCGGGACCTCCTTCACCACCTCCGCGAGCGGCATGTCCTCCACGAGCACCTTGTACATGTCCGGTACGTCGCCGCGGTGCTCGACGGCCAGGGCCGTCGAGGCGTTGCCCTGAGGGTCGAGGTCGACCACGAGCACCCGCTGGCCATGCATGGACAGCGCTGCCGCCAGATTGACCGACGTGGTGGTCTTACCGACGCCGCCCTTCTGGTTGGCGACGGTGAAGATCCGGGTTTTGGGAGGGCGGGGCCAGTCCCCGTCTCGGACCCCGGTGGAACCTCCGGGAGCGGCGGTCTTCCGGGTCGATGTTTCACGTGAAACCACTGAGCTGAGTGCCTCTCGTACCAGCGGCGAGTCGCCGGGATTAAGGGGGGTCTGGGTCACGGTCGTCGTCCTTTCAACCGGCCTGACTACGGCACCGGGAGCCGGTGCCGGCCAACCCAGACCGGAAAGGCGTCCATGTGGCAAAGCGGCCGGATCCTCGGGCCAGCCGAGACCGCTCGTCGCGCTGGCAATCGCACCTGTACGGTCGTCCACTGGCCTCGTACTCGCTTTGCTCGGTTTGTCTACTGGCCTCGCGCTACCTGCCTCGCGAGGCGCGATCCTTCCGGCGAGCGGTCTTCCGCGCTCCTTCTGGAGCTCGACCGGCGACCACCCGGATGAGAGTTGTGGGCGGCTCGACCTTACCGTGCCCGACCGATGTGAGCTCAGCGGTTTGAACCCCACTCGACCGCAATTGCCGTTCGGCGTCCGCCAATTCCTCCGCGGCACGCTCGCCCTTCATGGCCAGCAGCTCGCCCCCCTCGCGCAGGAGGGGAAGCGCCCACTTCAGCAGGCGGTCGAGCGGTGCCACCGCACGAGCGGAGGCGACGTCGAACTCCCGCCTGCCCGCGAACTCCTCCGCCCGGCCGCGCAACACCTCGACGTTGCCGAGCTTCAGCGACTCCACGCACTCCTCCAGGAAGACCGTCCGGCGAAGGAGCGGCTCCAGGAGGGTGACGGTGATGTCCGGCCGTACGATCGCCAGGACCAGGCCCGGCAGTCCGGCGCCGGAACCGATGTCGACCAGGCGCGCGCCTGCGGGCACCGCCTCGGCGACCACCGCGCAGTTGAGCAGGTGGCGGTCCCAGATGCGCGGCACCTCCCGCGGACCGAGCAGCCCGCGCACCACCCCGGGGCCGGCCAGCAGTTCCGCGAACGCCTCCGCCCTGGCCCAGGCGTCACCGGCGAACACCTCGCGCGCGACCTCGGGCGGCTCAGGGATCTGGTCACTCACTCGACGCTCACTCTTCCCTCGGAAATGTCGGGGTCAGGCCGGTCTTAAGGCTAACGGCCCGCCTCGACGGCACCGCACGGCGCGGGCCCCGAACTCGTATGCCACCGCCGACATCGTACGGAACCGGCCGCGAAAAAGGCCGCCGCCCCTGGAAGAACCAGGGGCGGCGGCCTCTGCCCGTCCGCTCCGTCGCTAGACGGGGAGGACCACCACGAAACGGCGGGGCTCCTCGCCCTCGGACTCGCTCCGCAGGCCCGCCGCCGCGACGGCGTCATGCACGATCTTCCGCTCGAACGGGGTCATCGGCTGCAGCGACTTGGGCTCGCCATCCCGCTTGACGTCCGCAGCGATCTTGGTGCCGAGCTCGCTCAGCTCGCTCCGGCGGCGGTCGCGGTAGCCGCCGATGTCGAGCATCAGGCGCGACCGCTCACCCGTCTGGCGGTAGACCGCGAGACGCGTCAATTCCTGGATGGCCTCCAGCACCTCGCCGTTGGGGCCGACCAGATCACCGCCCTTGATATCGACCACCGACACCACGGCGCGATCACCTTCGACATCCATGTCGATGTCACCGTCGATGTCGGCGATGTCGAGCAGACCCTCGACGTAATCCGCCGCGATCTCGCCTTCCTGCTCCAGGGCGGCGAGATCGGGAGCCGCCTTCACGGGCTCCCTCTCGGCCTCGGCCTCGGTCACGTCCGGCCACTCCTTCGTGCTGTCGGGATGAGACGTCAGGACTTCTTGCTACCGGTCCGCTTGCTGCGGGGCTGGCGGGTGGGCTGCTGGCGGACCACCTTGGGCTCCGGCGCGGGCGGCGCCTCAGGCTCGGGGGCGGTCTTCTTGACCTTGCTCAGCAGGCTCGGCTTGGGCTCGGGGGTCGTGACGTTGCCCTTCGCGTCGACCACCGGGGAGGGGTTGCGGCTGTAGAACCAGTGCTGCTGGCCGAGGGTCCAGAGGTTCGTGGTGACCCAGTAGAGGATCAGGCCCAGGGGGAAGTTCAGCGAGAAGATGGCGAACAGCGGCGAGATGTACATCAGGATCTTCTGCTGCTGCGCCATCGGGTTGTCCGGCATCTGGGCCATCGAGCGGGTCACGCTCTGCCGGACGGTAAGGAAGGTGGTCAGCGAGCTGATCGCCACGAAGACGGCGAGAACGACCTTGGTGACGATGGGGTCGGCGTTCAGCGCGATGATGTCGTTCGCACTGGTGAAGAAGGTCGCCGGGATCGGCGCGCCGAAGATGTGGGCCGCCCTGGCGCTGTCCATCAGCTGCTGGGTCATGCCGAACTTGGGAACCGGGCTGTTGGCCATGGCCTGGAGCACGGTGAACATCGAGATGAAGATCGGGAACTGCGCCAGAATCGGCAGGCAGCCACCCAGCGGGTTGGCGCCCTGCCCCTGGTACAGCGCCATGACCTCCTGGTTCATCCGCTGCTTGTCGTTCTTGTAGCGTTTGCGGATCTCCTGGACCTTTGGCGCCAGTTCCTGCATCTTCTTCGAGGAACGCATCTGCTTGAGGAAGAGCGGGAAGATCAACAGCCGCATCAGCACGGTGAGCGTGATGATGGTCAGCGCCCAGTTGAGCCCGCTGTTCCTCGGGATGAAGGTGCTGTAGCCCTCGTGAATCCAGGTGATTACTTGGGCGACGGCCGTGTAAAGCCAGTTCAGCCAGGACAGCTCCACCGAGCTAGCTCCCTTGCGTTTCGTCGGACCGGCCCGGGGGAACCGGGTCATAGCCTCCGGGATGGAATGGGTGGCAACGCCCGATTCTCCGGATCGTCAACCATGTGCCGCGTAGCGCGCCGTGAACGGCTACGGCTTCGAGGCCATAGGCACTGCACGAGGGGTGGAAACGGCAACGGGGACCCAGCAAAGGGCTCACGAAGGCCCGGTAGAACCGGATCGGAGCCATCAGGATCCTGGCAGCCGGAGAAATCCCGGCGATCTGCTGCGCCGTCATCATCGCCCATCCATGCGAGCCCCCGGGGGCTCTAGCCGCCTGAGTAAACGATCCAGCGCGACGTCGAGTTCGGCGGCAATGCGCTCGCTTCGCGCGGACGCGGCCGGTGGATTGGCGCGTACAACAAGCAGGCTACCTCGCGGAAGCCGGTCGAGACGGTCTCGCATGAGGTGTCGCAACTGACGTTTGACCCGATTTCTGATGACCGCGCCTCCCACTGCGCGGCTCACCACGAATCCGACCAGGGGGGGATCGTCAGTGTCAGGGCGCATGCCAAAGTGCGCGACCAGGGTGGGGCGGCCTGCTCGGCTTCCCCTTCTGATCGCGCCGGCGAAATCGTCGCCCCGGCGCATGCGGGACCCGGACGGCAACACGAGATCTTCGTGACCCTGGGCAGGTACGCCTGTCGCCCGTCGGCATCGCTGCCGACGGGCGACGGGCTCTGCTGCCTTGGCCCGGCGGACCGGGCGCAACGGATGCGTCAGGCGGAGAGCTCGGCGCGGCCCTTGCGACGGCGAGCGGCAAGGATGGCGCGGCCGGCGCGGGTGCGCATGCGGAGCCGGAAGCCGTGGGTCTTCGCACGACGGCGGTTGTTCGGCTGGAAAGTACGCTTGCTCACGAGTGGGCTCCAGGCTCAAGACGCATCCCCAGCACATGGGGACGCTCGACAGTGGCTGGCCTGCCGGATGCGGGGCATGCGAAATAGCCGCCGCGTGGCAAGCCGACCGTCGTACGTTACGGGGCAGGCGCGTCCCAGGTCAAACCGGAGAACATCCTGGAGCACGCGAACACAGGTTATCCACCTTTCCACAGGCACGTTTTCCACCGGCGCCCCGCCGTCCACAGGATGTGCACTCTGTCTCCCCCGTACTGCCACTAGGCTGTGGACAACGTCTTGTACACAGCTGTGGACAGGGCTACCCTCGGCCCTTCCAAACCCTCTCTCCACTGCGAGGACCCGTCGGACCGCGGGTAACAGACTGTGCACAGCCTGTGGATTCGGTGTGGATATCGAACGGTGCCCACGAAGGTGCCACGAGACGCCCGGCGTGTGGACAACGGCGAGATCCGGTGCTTCCGGCGGCCATCGATGTGGATAAACAGATCGCGGTAGGCCAGCGGGGGCCGCGTCGGGAGGAGGGGAGCCGAGCCATGGACGGAACGGACCTCAGCGCGGTCTGGGCGAGGGCGCTGGAGAACTCCCTGAACGAGAACGTCCCGTCTCAGCAGCGGGTCTGGCTCAACATGACCCGGCCCTTCGGCCTCATGAACGACACAGTGGTGCTCGCCGCACCCACGGATTTCGCCAGAGATGTTCTGGAGAACAAGCTTCGTCCGCTTATCAGTCACGCGCTCTCCCAGGAGTTCGGCCGCCCGATGCGGGTGGCGGTCATGGTCGACCCCAGCGCGGCGGGCCCCGAGCCCGGACTCGCCTCCCGCCAGGACCCTTATCCCCAGGCGCAACCGCAGGGTTATACACAGGCCGGCGGGGCCCAGCAGGGTTATGCACAACCGGCCAATCCCCAGCACCACGGGGGTTCGGTGCCCCATCCCCCCTATCAGGGGGGTAATCCGGCCGCCCAGCCGTCCACCGAATATCCACAGGCCCAGCCGTTCTCCTACCCGTACCAGCAGGGCGAGGAATCCTCCCAGCCGTACCGCCCCTCGGAGCCGTCCCAGGCTCCCTCGCCGGGGGAAGCGAGCCCCGGATACAACCGCGGTGGCTACACCGCGCCCTCGCCGCGTCCCGAGCCCGACTCCTTCGACCGCGGCGCGCCCGCGGTGCCCGGTGCGGGCGGCGTACCGAACAGGTGGGACAGCCGCGGGAGCCGGACGCAGGGCGAGCCCGCCCGGCTGAACCCGAAGTACACCTTCGAGACCTTCGTCATCGGCTCCAGCAACCGTTTCGCCCACGCGGCCGCGGTCGCGGTGGCCGAGGCGCCCGCCAAGGCGTACAACCCGCTGTTCATCTACGGCGACTCGGGGCTGGGCAAGACCCACCTGCTGCACGCGATCGGCCACTACGCCCAGAGCCTGTACGACGGCGCGCGGGTGCGGTACGTGAGCTCCGAGGAGTTCACCAACGACTTCATCAACTCCATCCGCGACCACAAGGCCGACAACTTCCGGGGCCGCTACCGGGCCGTGGACATCCTGCTGGTGGACGACATCCAGTTCCTGGAGGGCAAGGAGCAGACGCAGGAGGAGTTCTTCCACACCTTCAACACCCTGCACAACTCCAACAAACAGATCGTCATCTCCAGCGACCGGGCGCCGAAACAGCTGGTCACGCTGGAGGACCGGCTCCGCAACCGGTTCGAGTGGGGCCTGATCACCGACGTCCAGCCGCCCGAGCTGGAGACGCGCATCGCGATTCTGCGCAAGAAGGCGATCCAGGAGGGCCTGGCCGCGCCGCCCGAGGTGCTGGAGTACATCGCCAGCCGCATCTCCACCAACATCCGCGAGCTGGAGGGTGCCCTGATAAGGGTGACCGCGTTCGCCAGCCTCAACCGGCAGTCGGTCGATCTGCAGCTCACCGAGGTCGTGCTCAAGGATCTGATCACCGAGGACGCCGGGTCCGAGATAACGGTCGCCACGATCATGGCCTCCACCGCCGCCTACTTCGGCCTGTCGATCGACGACCTGTGCGGCGGGTCGCGTTCGCGCGTCCTGGTCACCGCCCGCCAGATCGCCATGTACCTGTGCCGGGAGCTGACCGACATGTCGCTCCCGAAGATCGGCCAGCAGTTCGGCGGCCGCGACCACACCACGGTCATGCACGCCGACCGGAAGATCCGCTCCCTGATGGCCGAGCGCCGCTCGATCTACAACCAGGTCAACGAACTCACCACCAGGATCAAGCAGCAGTCCCGCAATGGCTGAGGTTTTTCACCCCGTGATGCACAGGCTGTGGAAAACCTTGTGGATCAACGATTCGCGAGGGCGGGGAAGGCTCCGGGGCGTCCCCCCATGATCATCAGTAAACGAGCCGGTCCGAACCCTGTTCTGGGACTGTGGATGACTCTGGGGAGAAGTTGGGGACAACCTGTGGGTAACCCGTGGACAACCTGGGGACGCCCTGTGAAGAGAGTTTTCCACAAGGACAAACCGACCTCATACCCGGTGGATAACCTGGGGAAACCTCGTGGATAACCGGTGGACAGAGCGCACCGAATCTGGGGACGGCCTGTGGGTACTCCGCGGTTCTCCCCAGCCCCAAGAGTTGTCCACAGTGGGCGCCCACAGCCCCGGTGGATGAAAAAACCGCACTTGACCTGCGGAAACAATGGCTTTCCACAGTATCCACACCCCCTAATACGATGGCCACTTGTATCTCTACTAGGAAACCCAAGAGCCATAAGAGGGGTTCCGGGAGAGCTCAGGCTCCAGACAGTGAACACTTGAACCCCAGGCACCGAGCGGACGGCGCTCGATACACAGGAGGCAGATCCACGTGATGTTCCGGGTCGACCGAGACGTGCTCGCTGAGGCGGTCGCATGGACGGCGCGCAGCCTGCCGGCGCGTCCCTCCGTGCCGGTGCTGGCCGGCATGCGCCTTGAGGTCACTGAGGACGGGCAACTCAAGCTCTCGGGCTTCGACTACGAGGTCTCCGCCGAGGTGACCCTCGAACTGCAGACGGGCGAGGCGGGCGTGGTGCTCGTCTCGGGCAGGCTGCTCGCCGAGATCACCAGGGCGCTGCCCGCGCAGCCCGTGGACTTCGTCGTGGAGGGCGCCAAGGCGGTCGTCACCTGTGGCAGCGCCCGGTTCACCCTCCTGACCATGCCTGTGGAGGACTATCCCTCGCTGCCGACCATGCCACCGGCCGCCGGTCGGGTGGGCAGCGACGTGTTCGCCTCCGCCGTCGGCCAGGTCGCCGTGGCCGCGGGCAAGGACGACACCCTGCCGATGCTCACCGGCGTGCGCGTGGAGATCGAGGGGGACACCGTCACCCTCGCGGCGACCGACCGTTACCGCCTCGCCGTGCGGGAGCTGAAGTGGCAGCCGGACCAGCCTGACTTCTCGGCGATCGCGATGATCCCGGGCAGGACCCTCGCGGACACGGCCAAGGCCCTGGGGGGCACCGGTGCCGAGGTCGAGATCGCGATGAGCTCCGCGGGGGGCACCGGTGAGGGCATGATCGGCTTCTCCAGCGCGGGGCGCCGCACCACCACCAGGCTGCTCGACCCCGAGTTCCCCAAGTACCGCTCGCTGCTGCCCACCGAGTTCTCCGCCCGCGCGCAGCTGCCGACGGCGGCCTTCGTCGAGGCCGTCAAGCGCGTGGCCCTGGTCGCCGAGCGCAACACGCCGGTACGGCTCGCCTTCCGCGGCGACGAGGTCGTCCTGGAGGCGGGCAGCGGCGACGAGGCGCAGGCCGTCGAGGTGCTCCCCGTCGAGTTCGAGGGCGAGGACATCAACATCGCCTTCAACCACCAGTTCCTGCTGGAGGGTCTTGGCGCGATCGACTCCGACGTGGCCCGCCTGCAGATGACCACGTCCACCAAGCCGGCCATCCTCACCGGTGGCAAGCCTGTGGACGACGGAGAGGTTCCCGACTACCGCTACCTGATCATGCCCATCCGGCTCTCCAGCTGATGGCCGGGGTGCCCCGTTCAGGCGCGCCGTGGCTCAAGGCGTGCCTGAACGGTGCCCGGAGGCCCGGCGACCACCCGGCCCTCCCCCTGGCCCCTCTGGAGCTCGCTGAGGCGGCCCGTGAGGCCCGTGAGGCGGGTGCGGACGCTGTTCACATGCATCCGCGCGACGAGGGCGGCAGCGAGTCGCTCAGCGCCGTCCACATCGGGGCGGCGGTGCGCGCGGTGCGCGAGGCGTGCCCCGGGCTTCCCGTGGGAGTGAGCACGGGGTTGTGGATAACCGGCGGGGATGTGGACGCGCGGCACGCGGCCGTCCGAGGCTGGTCCGCGCTCGCCCCCGGCGACCTGCCGGACTTCGCGTCCGTGAATCTCTCGGAACCCGGCTTCCGGGACCTGTGGCATGATCTGCGGCGGCTCGGAGTGGACGTGGAGGCCGGGGTCTGGTCCACAGACGACGCCGACGCGCTCGCCGCGAGCGGACTGGAGTGCGCCCGGGTGCTCGTCGAGATCCTCGGTGGCCCCGCGGACACGGCCGTCCGCCGGGCGCGCGCGATCCTGGACCGCCTCGCCGAGCTCGGTGTACCGGGACCGCGGCTGCTCCACGGGGAGGAGGAGCCGACCTGGACTCTCCTGGACTTCGCGGGGCAGTCGGGGCTGGCCACGCGCATCGGCCTGGAGGACGTCCTCCACGGCCCCACGGGTGATCCGGCAGGCGGGAACCCCGAGCTGGTAAGGCTTGCGCGGGCACGTCTGACGTAGGTGAACGATGGAACCCTGAAGGGGGGGCTCGTATGCAGATCGGCATGGTCGGGCTGGGCAAGATGGGCGGCAGGATGGCTGAGCGCCTGCGCCGCGGCGGCCACGAGGTCGTCGGTTACGACCGCGATCCCGCGGTCAGCGACGTCTCCGGCCTGGAGGAGCTCGCGGAGCGGCTCCAGACGCCGCGAACGGTATGGGTCATGGTGCCCTCGGGGGAACCGACCCGGGCGACGATCGAGGCGCTCGGCGAGGTACTGGCCCCCGGCGACCTCCTCATCGACGGAGGCAACTCGCACTACGTCGACGACCAGCGGCACGGCGCCGCGCTCGCCGCGAAGGGCATCGGGTTCGTCGACTGCGGCGTGAGCGGTGGAGTCTGGGGGCTGGAGAACGGCTACGCGCTCATGGTCGGCGGCGACAGGGCCGACGTCGAACGGGCGATGCCGATCTTCGAGACCCTCAAGCCCGAGGGCGAGGACGGCTTCGTCCACGCGGGCAGGATCGGTGCCGGTCACTTCGCCAAGATGGTCCACAACGGCATCGAGTACGGCATGATGCAGGCCTTCGCCGAGGGCTGGGAGCTGCTGGAGGCCGCCGACATCGTGACCGACGTGCCCGGCGCCTTCAAGAGCTGGCGGCAGGGCACCGTCATCCGCTCCTGGCTGCTCGACCTGATGGTCCGCGCACTTGAGGAGGACCCCGCTCTGGAGCAGCTCGAGGGCTACGCGCAGGACTCCGGCGAGGGCCGCTGGACGGTTCAGGCGGCCGTCGACCTCGCGGTCCCGCTGCCGGTCATCACCGCCGCCCTGTACGCCAGGTTCGCCTCCCGCCAGGACGACTCGCCGGCCATGAAGGTCGTCGCGGCCCTGCGCAACCAGTTCGGCGGCCACGCGGTCACCTCCAGGGCGGGCTCGGCGGCCAAGGGCGCCGACTCCCCCGGCGCCGACGTCACCCCCCCGGTCGAGGCGGCCGGCTAGCGCGGCGTTCCCCATCCAAGGCGCGGACCCACCACCGCTCCCGGCTCGGCAGGGCCGCTCCGGCAGCCGCGGCCGTACGTTCGCGACCTCCGTCGCAGGGCTCGCGCCATACCTTTTCCACGGGGCGCGAGCCGTGCGGGCGCCGGAGGCCACGGTGATGGGCGGGGCCGACTAATCTTCCTGGGGTGCATGTCGCCCATCTCTCCCTGACCGACTTCCGGTCCTACGAAACCGTCGATCTCGGCATGGAGCCGGGGGTCACGGCCTTCGTCGGGCCCAACGGCATGGGAAAGACCAACCTGGTCGAGGCGCTGGGTTACGTGGCGACGCAGGCCAGCCACCGGGTCGCCGGCGACGGGCCGCTGGTCCGGCAGGGCGCGGCGCGGGCGGTCGTACGCTCGGTGGTGGTCCGCGACGACCGGCGCGCGCTGATCGAGTTGGAGATCAACCCGGGCAGGGCCAACAGGGCCAGGCTGAACCGCTCGCCCGTCTCTCGCACGCGCGATGTCGTCGGCCTGCTGCGCACCGTCCTGTTCGCTCCTGAGGACCTCTCCATGGTCAAGGGCGACCCCTCCGAGCGGCGCCGGTTCCTCGACGATCTCCTGGTGGCCAGGGCACCCAGGTTCGCGGGGGTGCGCGCCGACTACGACAGGGTGCTCAAGCAGCGCGGTGCCCTGCTGCGTACGGCCGCGCAGGCCCGGCGGGGGCGCGGCCGGAGCACCCGGCGGGCCGAGAGCGACGCGGCGTTCGCCGAGGCCGGGGCGGGGGACCCACTGAGCACCCTTGAGGTCTGGGACGCCCACCTGGCCACGCACGGTGCCGAACTGCTCGCGGCCAGGCTGGAACTGGTGGAGACGCTGCGCCCCCTGGTCGCCGCCTCGTACGCCTCTCTCGCGCCCGACTCCGCCCCCGCGAGGCTGGAGTACCGCGGCACCCTGCCCGCGGACGCCGGCACCGACCGCGCCGAGCTGGCGGAGCGGCTGCGGGCTGGCCTGCTGGAGGTTCGCGCCGCCGAGCTCGAACGTGGCGTCACCCTGCTCGGCCCGCACCGCGACGACCTGTTCCTCGGGCTGGGGGAGCTGCCCGCGCGCGGCTACGCCAGCCACGGTGAGTCGTGGTCGTACGCGCTGGCGCTCAGACTGGCCGCCTACGACCTGCTCAGGGCCGACGGCGGCGACCCGGTCCTGATCCTGGACGACGTCTTCGCCGAGCTGGACAACAGGCGCCGACGTCGCCTGGCCGAGATGGTCGCCCCCGCCGAACAGGTGCTGATCACCGCCGCGGTCCCCGACGACGTGCCGAAGGAGCTGGCCGGAGGCCGGTTCGACGTGACAGAGGGAGGCGTGGTCCGTGCCCGATGACGCAGAGCCTGGATCGAGCGGTGGCGGGGCGGACGCCACGGCTCCCGGGTCGGCGAGGAGCGCGGCCGCCAAGGGGGCGGCGATGGCCAGGGAGAAGCTGGCCCAGGCCAAGTCGGACGCCGCCAGGCGAGGGCAGCTCCCCCGCAGGGAGCCGCGCCGCAGGGCGTCCGGGCCGCGCAGGGACGCGGGTGATCCCCAGCTCTTCGGCAGGGCCATCGCCGACCTGCTCGCCGATCGGGGCTGGCAGCAGCCCGCCGCGATCGGCGGGGTCTTCGGCCGCTGGCACGAGATCGTCGGCCCGGACATGGCGGCCCACACCAGGCCGGAGACCTTCGCGGAGGGCGAGGTCGTGGTCGTCGCGGACTCCACCGCCTGGGCCACCCAGGTGCGTCTGCTGGCAAGGACCCTCGTAAGAAGGTTGAACGAGGAGCTAGGGGACGGAACGGTGCAACGGGTCAAGGTCCGTGGACCGCAGAACGGCCCCCGCTCCAGCGGCGGTCTGCGCGTCACCGGAAGCCGCGGCCCGGGCGACACATACGGCTGACTCGGCGCTCAGAAACGGATCAGTAGCCTTTCTGGCGCGACGAACCCCGCCCCCGTAGGGGGATGTTCAAGACGATGATCGTCACGCGACAGGCCATTCCAGGGGCCGTCAATGCCACATGATGTGCTCTGAGCCGCTAGAATGAAATCGAATTCCGGACACGTCCGTTTGCGTGTCACCCCCGGCGTGTGTGCCGGCTCCCCTGGGTGGACGCATCGGGGCATTCACGACGGTGACGGGCACGGCGGGGCTACACGTTTGTCTCCCTGCCGCGTGTCCGCGGCAGGAGGATTTCGCACTTGTCCTACGACGCTAGCTCAATCACTGTTCTCGAAGGACTTGAGGCGGTCCGTAAGCGCCCCGGCATGTACATCGGCTCCACCGGTGAGCGCGGTCTCCATCACCTCGTCTACGAGGTCGTCGACAACTCCGTCGACGAGGCCCTGGCCGGGCACGCCGACCGGATCGAGATCACCCTGCTCGCCGACAACGGCGTGCGGGTCGTCGACAACGGCCGTGGCATCCCGGTCGGCAACGTTCCCGGCGAGAACCGTCCCGCGGTCGAGGTCGTGCTGACCGTGCTGCACGCGGGCGGCAAGTTCGACGACAAGTCGTACGCGGTTTCCGGAGGACTGCACGGCGTGGGCGTCTCCGTCGTCAACGCGCTGTCCAGCAGGCTTGAGGTGGAGATCCGCACCGACGGCCACCACTGGCGGCAGACCTACGTCGGCACCCGGCCCACCACCTCCCTGATCAAGGGCGAGGAGACCGACGAGACCGGCACCTCGATCACCTTCTGGGCCGACGGGACCATCTTCGAGACCACGACCTGGCACTTCGAGACTCTCGCGCGCCGCTTCCAGGAGATGGCCTTCCTCAACAAGGGCCTGACGATCTCCATCAGGGACGAGCGCCCCGAGTTCATCGAGGATGACCCCAAAGAGGTCACCTACCACTACGAGGGCGGTCTGTCCGACTTCGTCAAGCACCTCAACTCCAAGAAGGAACCCACCCACGTATCGGTGATCGACTTCGAGGAGCACGGAGACGGCATCGCGGTCGAGATCGCGATGCAGTGGAACAACTCGTACAGCGAGTCGGTCTACACCTTCGCCAACACGATCAACACCGCGGAGGGCGGCACCCACGAGGAGGGCTTCCGCGCGGCGCTGACGTCCATCGTCAACCGCTACGCGCGCGAGCAGAAGTTCCTCAAGGAGGGCAAGGACGACAACCTCGCGGGTGAGGACATTCGCGAGGGCCTCACCGCGATCATCTCGGTGAAGCTGGCCGACCCGCAGTTCGAGGGCCAGACCAAGACCAAGCTGGGCAACACCGAGGCCAAGTCGTTCGTCCAGAAGGCCTGCAACGACCACCTGCGCGACTGGTTCGAGCGCAACCCCGGTGAGGCCAAGGACATCATCACGAAGTCCCTGCAGGCCTCCCGCGCCCGCCTCGCGGCCCGCCAGGCCCGTGACCTGACCCGGCGCAAGTCGCTGCTGGAGTCGGGCTCCGGTCTGCCGGGCAAGCTGGCCGACTGCCAGTGGAGCGATCCGGAGAAGTGCGAGCTGTACATCGTCGAGGGTGACTCGGCGGGCGGCTCGGCCAAGGGCGGGCGCGACTCCAAGTTCCAGGCGATCCTCCCGATCCGCGGCAAGATCCTCAACGTGGAGAAGGCCCGGATCGACAAGGTCCTGCAGAACCAGGAGGTCCAGGCGCTGATCACGGCCATGGGCACCGGTGTGCACGACGAGTTCGACATCACCAAGCTCCGCTACCACAAGCTCATCCTGATGGCGGACGCCGACGTCGACGGCCAGCACATCACGACCCTGCTGCTGACCCTGCTGTTCCGCTTCATGCGGCCGCTGATCGAGGCGGGGCACGTCTACCTCTCCCAGCCGCCGCTCTACAAGATCAAGTGGGACAGGAGGGGCGACGACGCCTCCTACGCCTACTCCGACCGCGAGCGCGACGCGGTCATCCAGGCCGGCATCGACGCGGGCAAGCCGGACCCCCGGCCCCGTGACAACGTGCAGCGCTTCAAGGGTCTGGGCGAGATGAACGCCGCCCAGCTCTGGGATACGACCATGAACCCCGACACCCGCCTGCTCCTGCAGGTCACTCTTGACGATGCGGCCCAGGCCGACGAGCTGTTCAGCGTGCTCATGGGTGAGGACGTCGAGGCGCGCCGCTCCTTCATCATCAGGAACGCCCGGGACGTCCGTTTCCTTGACGTGTAGCGGTAGCCGTACCAGAAAAGGATCTTGACCTGTGACGGAAGTCAACACTCCGCCCGGCCCTCCGGTAGACCGCGTCGAGCCGGTCGACATCCAGTCCGAGATGCAGCGCAGCTACATGGACTACGCGATGTCGGTCATCGTCTCGCGCGCGCTGCCGGACGTCCGCGACGGTATGAAGCCGGTGCATCGCCGGGTGCTGTACGCCATGTACGACGGCGGCTACCGGCCCGACCGCGGCTACTTCAAGTGCTCCCGCGTCGTCGGTGACGTCATGGGCTCCTACCACCCGCACGGCGACGCGTCGATCTACGCCACCGTGGTGCGGATGGCCCAGCACTGGGCGCTGCGCTACCCGCTGGTCGACGGGCAGGGCAACTTCGGCTCGCCGGGAAACGACCCGCCCGCCGCGATGCGCTACACCGAGTGCAAGCTCGCGCCCATCGCGATGGAGATGCTGCGCGACATCGACAAGGACACCGTCGATCTCATCCCCAACTACGACGGGCGCTCCCAGGAGCCGACGGTCCTGCCCTCGCGCTTCCCCAACCTGCTGGTCAACGGGGCGGCGGGCATCGCGGTCGGCATGGCCACCAACATCCCGCCGCACAACCTGCGGGAGGTGGCCGCGGGCATCGTCTGGTCCCTGCAGAATCCGGAGGCGACGGACGAGGAACTCCTCGAAGCGCTGATCGCCCGGGTCAAGGGGCCCGACTTCCCCACCGGCGCGCTGATCGTCGGCCGGCGCGGCATCGACGACACGTACCGGACCGGCCGCGGTTCGATCACCATGCGGGCGGTCGTCGAGGTCGAGGAGGACGCCAAGGGGCGCCAGTGCCTGGTCGTCACCGAGTTGCCCTACCAGGTCAACCCGGACAACCTCGCACTGACCATCGCCGAGTCGGTGAAGGACGGCCGGATCACCGGCATCGCCGACGTCCGCGACGAGAGCTCCTCGCGCGTCGGCCAGCGCCTGGTGATCGTGCTCAAGCGCGACGCGGTCGCCAAGGTCGTGCTGAACAACCTCTACAAGCACACCCAGCTGCAGACCACCTTCGGCGCCAACATGCTGGCCCTGGTCGACGGCGTGCCGCGCACGCTCAGGCTCGACCAGTTCGTCCGCTACTACGTGTCCCACCAGATCGAGGTCGTGGTCCGCCGGACCCGCTACCTGCTGCGCAAGGCCGAGGAGCGGGCGCACATCCTGCGCGCGCTGCTCAAGGCACTCGACCGGATGGACGAGGTCATCGCGCTGATCCGGCGGTCGCCCTCGGCGTCCGCCGCGCAGGGCGGCCTGATGACGCTCCTGGAGATCGACGAGATCCAGGCGCAGGCCATCCTCGACATGCAGCTGCGCAAGCTGGCCGCTCTGGAGCGCCAGCAGATCACCGACGAGTACGACGCGCTGATGGCGCAGATCAACGAGTATCAGGCGATCCTCGCCTCGCCCGAGCGGCAGCGCACGATCGTCCAGGACGAGCTCTCCGAGCTCACCGCGCGGTACGGCGACGAGCGCAGGACCGAGATCATCGCCTACGAGGGCGACATGTCCATCGAGGACCTCCTCGCCGAGGAGGACATGGTCGTCACGATCACCCGCGGCGGCTACGCCAAGCGAACCAACACAGATCTTTACCGGGCGCAGAAGCGCGGCGGCAAGGGTGTGCGGGGTGCGCAGCTGCGCCAGGACGACATCGTCGACCACTTCTTCGTCACCACGACACACCACTGGCTGCTGTTCTTCACGAACAAGGGCCGCGTCTACCGGGTCAAGGCGTACGAGCTCCCCGACTCGGGCCGCGACGCGCGCGGGCAGCACCTGGCGAACCTGCTGGCCATGCAGCCGGACGAGGTCGTCATGGAGGTCCTGGACCTGCGTGACTACGACGTCGCCCCTTACCTGGTGCTGGCCACCCGCAGCGGCCTGGTGAAGAAGACGCGCCTGTCCGAGTACGACTCGCCGCGCACGGGTGGCCTTATCGCGATCAACCTGCGCGAAGATGACGAGGTGATCGCCGCCAGGCTCGTGTCGGAGGAGGACGACCTCCTGCTCGTCTCCCGCGGTGCCCAGTCCATCCGCTTCACGGCCTCCGACGAGGCCATGCGCCCGATGGGCAGGGCGACCAGCGGTGTGATCGGCATGCGCTTCCTTGAGGGCGACGAGCTCCTGGCGATGAACCGGATCGCCGACGGCGACAACGTGCTCATCGCCACCGAGGGCGGATACGCCAAGCGCACCCCCGTGGATCAGTACCCGATCCAGGGAAGGGGTGGAAAGGGCGTCCTGACCGCCAAGATCGTTAGCGCCCGTGGCAAGCTGGTTGGCGCGGTCATGGTCAGGCCCGAGGACGAGGTTTTCGCGATCACGTCCGCCGGAGGGGTTATCCGGACGAGTGCCGGGGAGATCAAGCAGTCGGGCCGCCAGACGATGGGGGTTCGACTGATGAATCTCGCAGAGGGGGACAGCGTCGTGGCTCTGGCCCGCAACGCGGAGTCGTTGGAGACCGAGGAAAACGCCGAGGTACCGGTGGAGACCGAGGGGAACGGGGAAGGAGATAACCCGTGAGTTCTCAGGGCGAGCCGGGCTCGCGCCCCGCCTCCTCGTCGACACGCGACCAGGTGACGGAGAAAATAGACAAGACCGCCGAAACGAAAGGCGTTGAGGCGGCCTCGTCACCGGTTAACGGTAGCGCGCCCGCGCCGGAAACCGATGAATCGGTAGCCGACGACCCCAAGGGCAGGAAAAAAGTGACGACCACAGAGGATGGCAAGCAGGCCGAGACCACGGTGCGGATCCGTCCAGGATCTCCACCTCCATCCGCGCCGCCGTTACAGTCACCCTCATCGCCTCCGCCGGCGGCGGGGCAGCAGAACCGTCCACCGGCGGGGCAGCAGCCCTGGTCGCCCGGGAGCCTGTCGTCGCCCCAACCGCCGCTGGACGCGCCTGGCAGGAAGCCCTCGGACATCCCCGCTCCCAGGTCGCCCCGTAAGGCGCACCTGGTGCTGCGCAGGGTCGAGCCGTGGTCGGCCATGAAGTTCAGCTTCGTGGTGTCACTGGTCTGCTTCGTGGTGCTGTTCATCGCGGTCGCGGTGCTGTACATGGTGCTGTCGGGGCTGGGGGTGTTCGACAACATCATCCAGACGGTCAACCAGCTGACGACCGCCGACGGCAAGGCCACCAGTGGCGTCGACGTCGCCTCCTGGTTCGAGCCGGTCCGCATCCTGGGCTACACCGCCCTGATCGGCGCGGTGAACGTCGTGCTGATCACCGCACTCTCCACTCTCGGTGCGGTGATCTACAACGTCGCCTCCGACCTGGTCGGAGGCGTGGAGGTCACTTTCAGCGAGGCCGAGTAACCGATCTTGAGTCGTGTCCCCGTCCTTCCGCGGTCGGGGACATGGCGCAAGCAGGTGCCGGAACAGGGTAAGCTTTTCCCAGTTCGAACGGACGGGTTCGCCTCCGCGAAGCGGGTGCGGGGCCGTTCGTGCGCGCTGAGGGGCTATAGCTCAGACGGTTAGAGCGCTTCCCTGATAAGGAAGAGGTCCCAGGTTCAAGTCCTGGTAGCCCCACCTCGATGAACACCCCGAAGCGATCAAGCTTCGGGGTTTTTTGCTGCAACGGCCTCACTCGAACAGTCCGTTGACCTTCTTGAGGGCGTCTTGGCGGCTCTCGTCGTCTTCGTGCGTGTAGATCTCCATCGTGACCGGGATCCGGCTGTGCCGAGGATCTCCATTGCGTCACGTGGCGCGACCCCCGGCTTCTTGAGCGGCGACGCGGGGGCGCAGGTCGTGAACGTGGATCGGCCGCAGTTTGTTCGCCGCCACGATCCGGGCGAGGTTACGCGGCTCGATCGGCCGCCCCGACTTGGCGGTGAACACAAGCCCGGCGTCCCCCGGTTCTTGCCCGCCTCCTCTTCGCGGATCTTCTGCCCGCCCCGCTGGGAAGCGCGGGTGTTCGCGGTGTTTCGGGTGAGAAACGGGTGAACCCGCACGCCTTCCGCAGTTCATGGCAGCGGGGCGTGCGGGTTACCGGAATCCGAGCCGGTGTCCTGCTATCGGTCGCAGGGCTTTACGGCTACTGCCGCGTCAACCTGCGGTAGATATGAGCCGCTGTCTTGACCAAGGGCAAGCGAACTCCTCGGCTCCTCCGCGGGTAGGCCGCGGAGCCATGCGCCGTTCTGCCTGGATGGGGAGCGAACGGCGCATCGGCTTCCGCGCCGTCGTGACGGCTGCAGCGAGTCCGTTGCGGCCTCAGCTGTCCTGGCCGGCGGGGATGAAGTTCGCGTATTCCTCGATGCGGGTGATCAGGCCGGCGTCGTCGAAGCGGAAGTACACCGCGGCGTGCACCTCGCCGCGCATGCCGTTCTTGGCGGCCACGTGCACGACGTGCTGCTGGAGGACTTCGCCGGACTGGGAGAGTTGGCGGGTGATGTCGTAGCGCATCGATTCCATGGTGTGGATCTTCCCCTTCATCCCCTCGATGTTCGCTTCGATGGTCTCCTCGCCCTTGCCGTCGTTGTGCCAGACGGTCGCGGTGTCGGCGCACATGGCGCGGGCGGTGTCCCAGTCAGCCGTCTCCAGGGCGCGGAGGTAGGTGACGGCCTTGTCCTTGAGGGTCTGGCTCATGGTGTTGCTTCTTTCTGTACGTGCGGGTTGCCGACGATGGTGGGGGGTCGGTTCTGGTCTGTCCTGTCGTGGATCAGGGAGCGTTCGCCGGCCTCGACGCGCATGGGCAGGTGGTTGCCGGGCGGTGAGAGGGGGCAGACGAAGACGGCCGGGTTCAGGTGGTGGTAGGAAAGGGTTGCCTGGTTGAAGTCGACCGGCAGAGTGCTGCCGGGCTCGAGCAGGGGCAGCGAGAGCCAGCGGCCGATCTCGGGTGTCTCGTTGCCGTTGGTCTCGTCGGTGAACACCACCAGGCGCTGGCCGGGCTGTTCCTGGAGGACAGCCAGTACGTATTCGGTGCCGTTGATGGTCACGGCCAGGTCGACCGGGGCCAGCATGGCCTCGGTGCTGCGCGGGACGGTCAGCCGCCGCACCTCGATGCGGCGGCCCTCGGGAACTGCCCGGTACTGGCCTTCGAACACCCACGAGGAGTCGTAGGGGAAGGTGTCGATACCGCTGAGACCGGAGCGCTCGACGGCCCCGTTGTCCATGACCACCAGGCCGTAGAAGCCGTCGGCACCACCGGCGAAGCCGACGCGATCGTCGGGGAATCGCAGTGAGCAGCCCGAGGGTACTTGCGCTGTTCCATCGACCGTCGTGCCGTCGATCGTCACGCCGTCCGCGGCCGTGGCCGTCACGGTCAGTGCGCCGGCTTCATCGGTGCTCCACTTCCCAGGGACGCCGGGGAGGGTGTGGGTGTCACGGTCAGTGATCTTGCCGCTGGTGATGACCTTGGCCTTGCCGTTCGGGCCGGCGACCTCTTCCCACCGGTCCTTGCGCCACGCCTGGTATTCGGCGGGAACGCCGTCTGCGGTGCTGGTGCCGGCTGTGGCCTGCCGACCAGAGGGGGACCGTAGTGCAGTCATCGAAGTGCTCCTTTCCTCCGTCGCGAGCGCGCCGAGGTGGATGGTTCGCGACGGTGTCTGCGCAGAGAGGCTGCGCGGGCTCAACACCCAACCTACAAGGCTCATGCCTTGCAGGCATCATGTGTTGCGTATAAGGCAAGGAGTTGGGTGCTGATGCTGCCTGGCGGGCAACCTGCGTGGAGATTGCAGATCAGCTGAGGCGTGCGGCCCAGACGGTGCGTTCGGTGCGTACCGAGAGGTCGTCGCGGTGCAGGATGCTGTGCGGGCTGTCCGTGTCGAGCAGCCGGTCGAGCGCGGCGAGATCTGCGGCCGGAAGCGCTTGTGCGGCGGCATCGCGGATGCGTAGCAGACTGCTGAGTGCGTAGCGGCCGATGGCCTCGCTGTGGGAGCCTTCGATGTTCACGGCGATGGTGCGCTCGCCTTCGAGGGTGAACCCGGCGGCGATCAGCATCGGCCCCCAGTCGGCGCCGCGGTGGGGCACGTGTTCGGCGTGGAAGTGCTCGGTCGCAGCGTGGCAGCGGTCTTCCAGGCCGGGCCGGTCCTCCGGGGCGTTCTCGGGCAGGAAGCGGGGGAATCCGGCCAGCTCGACGACGGCGAACAGGCCGCCGGGCGCGAGCATGTCGTGGACGTTGCGCAGTGCGCGGCCAGGGTCGGCCATGTGGTGCATCGAGGCCGAGGCCCAGACCAGGTCCGGCGTGCCGAGGTCGGGCCAGTCGGCGGCGTCGAGGTCGGCCTGCACGGTGCGCACGCGGTCATCCGCATCCTGGGCGCATGCCTTCTTCCGCAGGCGCTGCAGGTGTCCGGGCGAGGCGTCGACGGCTGTGACGTGTGCCTCGGGGAAGCGGTCGAGGAGGGCGAAGGTGCCCGCTCCGGTGCCGGAGCCCAGGTCCACGATATGGCGCGGGCTGGTCTTCAGGGGCAGCCATGCGGTGATGGATGCGATGTGCTCGCCGAGGACTTCCGCGTCCAGGTCGAGGATCTCCGCCTGGCCGGCGTCGTCCTGCTGGTGGTGGCCGTGCTGGGCGGAGTGGTGGGGGGCGTGCGGGTGTGCGTGGGTCATGCCGTCACCGTAAGGCGGGTTTGCTTACCCGGCACGATGGCTCCCGGGATGCGCAAGATATCGGCGCGTGATGGTGCCCGACGCGCAAGGCGCACCCGTACCGAGGGTGCGCGTTGCCGTCATTCGCAGATGTCAGGGGTGTCGCAGTCGCCGTTGCCGGTGTCGCGCTGGTGGCCGCGGCGGGCGTCGCGGTCGAAGATGCCCAGGATCTCACACGGTCCGCCTTCGGCGCCGATGGCGTGCGGCATCATGGTGGGAAATTCGGCGGCCTGGTTGGTCTCGATGCGGAAGCGGCGATGTCCCAGCATGAGGATCGCGGTGCCGGAGAGTACGACCAGCCATTCCCGGCCGGGGTGGGCACGCATGCGGGAGGGGTTGTCGGGCGGCGGCTCGGTCATGCGCTGGCGTACGACGCTCATGCCGGGGTCGCCCTTGACGGGCCAGCGCATCAGGCCGTGGGCGCCGTCGATCATCGGGCTGGTGACGACGTCGTCGGCGGCGGTCTCGACGAGCTGGTCGAGGGTGGTGTCCAGGGCGCGGGCGAGGGTGACGAGCTGGTCCAGGGCGAGGCGGCGCTGACCGTTCTCGATGCGGCTCAGTGAGGACTGGCTGAGGTTGGCGCGGGTGGCCAGTTCTTCCAGGGACCAGCCCTGCGCGACCCGCAGGGCGCGGATGCGTTTGCGTACGAGGCTGTCCAGGTCGCCAATTTCTTGCGTCATGGGCAACATCATATGCCCATGATGCAAGGTGGGTTTAACGTCGTGTGCAGAAGGCCCGGAACGGTTGGGCCACGCACGATGAAAGGGCGCGACATGTCTGTGCGGACTTCCGCGTACGCGAGCGACGCACTGCCCGGTGAGACCGTGGACGTTGTGGTGATCGGCGGCGGCGCCGCGGGCTTGAACGGTGCCCTGATGCTGGCCCGCTCCCGCCGTTCGGTCGTCGTGATCGACAGCGGGACGCCCCGCAACGCGCCTGCCAAGGCCATGCACGGCTTCATCGTGCTGGACGGCACGCCGCCCACCGAGCTGCTCAAGCGGGGCCGGGAGCAGGTGCGCCAGTACGGCGGCAGGGTCGTCTTCGGAGAGGTGACCTCTGCCGAACCGGCCGCCCCGGCCGTCGACGGTGATCTGCGTTTCATGGTCAGCCTGACCGACGGCGGCACGGTGACGGCGCGCCGCGTGCTGGTGGCCACCGGCCTGCGGGACGTGCTGCCGGACGTGCCCGGCCTCGCCGAGCACTGGGGGCACGCTGTGGTGCACTGCCCGTACTGCCACGGCTGGGAGGTACGCGACGAACCGATCGGCATCCTCGCCACCGGTCCCGCCTCGATCCACCACGCGCTGCTGTTCCGCCAGCTGACCGACGACCTCATCTACTTCACCCACGGCACCGATCTCGACGACGACACCCGAGCACGCTTCGCCGCCCGCAATATCCGCATCATCGACACCCCGGTGCAGGAAGTCATGACGAGCGAGGACGGCGGCATCGCGGGCGTGCGCCTGACCGATGGCACGGTCGTGGCCCGCCGCGTCCTCGCGCTCGCCACGCAGATGCAGGCCCGCACCGAGGGCCTGGACGGCCTGAAGCTGCCGATGGAGGACCTGCCCGGCGACATGGGCCGCCGCTTCGCCTCCGGCATGGCCGGCACCACCGAGGTGCCGGGCGTGTGGGTGGCCGGCAACGCCACCGACCTGACCGCCCAGGTGGGCGCCTCCGCCGCGGCGGGCGCTCTGGCCGGCTCCCACATCAACGCCCTCCTGGCCACCGCCGACACCGACGTGGCCCTCGCCGCCGCCCAGACCGGCACCACCACCTGACGTTAGGGCTCCTACCGGCCCACCGCGCACCCGCGCTCAGCCGCGCGAGGTGGCCGGACCCCTACTCCATCCACTTCGGCGACCGGACCTGCTCCGGCGCTGACGCTGCATGCCCATTTTGAGAGGAATCCATGAGTACGAACCAGCCTCCACAGGTGGCGGCCGCTGACGGAAGCGGCGGAGGCGCACCGGATGCACGTCAGCTGCGCACCATTCTGATTACCGTCTCCATCGCGCTGATGGCCGTCATCGCGTCGGTGTCCGGGCTGAACGTCGCCCAGACGCACATGGCCGTCGAGTTCGGCGCCTCGCAGAACACCATTTTGTGGATCATCAACATCTACACCCTGGCCCTGGCCGCGCTGCTGCTGCCGCTCGGCGCGATCGGTGACCGCCTGGGCCGCAAGCCCATGCTGATCGCCGGGCTGGGTGTCTTCGGCGTCGCCGGCGTCGCGGCGGGCCTGGCTCCGACGGCCGAGGTGATGCTGGCCGCGCGGGTGGCCGGCGGTATCGGCGCCGCGATGATCATGCCCATCACCCTCGCCGTCATCACCTCCACCTTCCCCGAGGAGAAACGTGGCACGGCGATCGGCGTGTGGACCGGCGTCGCGGGAGGCGGCGGCATCCTGGGCATGTTCCTTTCCGCGCTCCTCGTCGACGTCGCCGACTGGCGCTCGCTGTTCGTGCTGCCCGTCGTCCTGATCATCGTGGCCCTGGCCATGACGATGAAGTCGGTCCCCAACTCCCGCGAGAGGTCCGGCCACGGCTTCGACACCATCGGCGCGCTGGTATCGACCGTCGCCGTGGTTGGACTCATCTTCGTCCTGCAGGAGGGGCCCGAGCGTGGCTGGACCGCGCCCGTGACTCTGATCAGTCTCGCTGTCGGTCTCATCGCCGCCCTCGGCTTCGTGGCCTGGCAACTGCACCGCCGGGACGCATCGCTGCTGGACGTGCGGCTGTTCCGTGAGCGTGGCCTGGCCGGCGGCTCGATCACGCTGCTGGTGGTCTTCGGCGTCCAGGCGGGCATCGCCGTGGTCCTCTTCCCGTTCTTCCAGGCCGTGCTCGGCTGGTCGGGGCTGCTGTCCACGCTGGCGCAGATGCCCATGGCCGTGATGATGATGACGACCTCCGGCCTGGCCCCCAAGCTGGCCGCACGCATCGGCTCCCGCTCGACCATGGCCGCGGGCATCGCGCTGGCCGGCGTCGGACTGGCTCTCATGGCCCTCTTCGTCTCCGCCGACGGGGGCTACCTGACCATCCTGCCCGGCATGCTCGCCATGGGCATCGGCATGGGCCTGTCGATGACCCCCTCCACCGAGGCCATCACCGGCTCCCTGTCGCGCGAGAAGCAGGGCGTCGCCTCCGCCCTCAACGACGTCACCCGCGAATTCGGCACCGCCCTCGGCGTCGCCCTGCTCGGCGCGCTCCTATCCGCCGGCTACCGCAGCGCCATCGACGACAGGCTGCACGGCATCCCTCCGGAGGCCGCGAACACGGCCCGGGAAGGCATCGCCAACGCCGTTGAGGTGGCCGGCAGCACCGGCTCGCACGCGCAGAACCTGGTTCACGCCGCCCAGCAGTCCTTCGTCGACGGCTGGCAGCAGGCCATGTGGGCCGGTGTCGCCGTCATGGGCGCTCTGTTCGTCTACATCGCCCTGCGCGGCCCGAAGAATTCCGTCCCCGCGATGGCCGACGACGCCGAGGCCACCGAGCCCGTCGCCGCCTGATAACGGGGTAAGCGGTGGGCGGACGGCACGAAGACCGCCGTCTCAGGGGTAGACGTTGGGCACCGCGAGCTCGCGGTGCCCAACGCCCAACCCCAACCGTCTCAGCTCTCGGACCACCACCAAGCAGTGCCGACTACTAGCGCGCCGTACTCCGCACCGGGGGCCGCACCGCCGCCCGGTTACCTGCAAACCGGTCGCGCAGACGCCGCACTGCCGAAGATCAACACTTTGGTGGATCTCCGCCGATCGCATGGAGGGCATCGATGTACCCGCCACCGACGTCGAACCGGGTGATGTCCGGAGCCTGTCACCGGCGACCCGCGGGAGTCGGCCGGACCCGACCGCGAGAGGGCTGACCGGTGAGGGCGCGCTCAGGACATGTGGATGAGCTGCCCGGTGATGTAACGGGCCTGGTGCGAGGCCAGGAAGACGATGACCTCGGCGACCTCCTCCGGCCGGCCGACGTGCCGCAGCGGGCTGTTCGCGCGGACCGCCTCCTCGACGACCGGGGTGATCCAGCCGGTGTCGGTGGCGGGTGGGTGGACCATGTTCGCGGTGACGCCGTGGCGACCGAGTTCGGCGGCGGCGGACATCGTGTAGTTCTCCTGGGCCGCCTTGGCCGCGCCGTACGAGACCTCCTCGGGGAAGCCGCCGGAGCTTCCGGAGGTGAGACCGATGATCCGGCCCCAGGTGGCGCCGCGGCCTACGTGGCGGCGGGCGAACTCGGCGATCAGCAGGGCAGGGGCGCGCACGTCCACCGCGAACTGCCGGTCATGGGAGTCGGCGTCGACGGGGCGCAGCGCGCGCCCGAAGCGGTCGCGCGCGTTGGGCAGGAAGGTGTCGGCCAGCCAGCCACTGGCGTTGTTGATCAGGATCTCCACCGGCCCGAAGGCCGCCTGTGCCCGGTCGAACAGCAGGCTTGCGACGTCCGGCTCTGCCAGGTCGGCCTCGATGGCCTCGGCCCGGCCGCCGTCGGCCCGGATCCGGGCCACGACCTCGTCGGCGCTCTGTGCCCGCAGCCTGCCGTAGGCGTCGGGGAAGGCCGGATCGTCGACGTGCTCGGCCGGGTCCAGTCGTTTGTAGGTGAGCAGCACCGCCGCTCCGCACGCGGCCAGCGCGATGGCGGTCGCCGCGCCGATGCCCTGGTTCGCGCCGGTGACCAGTGCCACCCGGCCGGTCAGCCGAGGATCGATCATGGCCGCATCCTGGCACCCGCCGAGGCGGACCGGCCACCGGTTTTCCCCACCGTCCGCCCGGACGGGGATCGGTCACGGCAGTGGGCACGCCCGTCGGGGATGCTCGCCACGCTCGATCGCCAGTGCCCCGTCCAGCCGGCGCCGCTGCTCTTCGGTCGGCAGCGGCAGCGTCTCGGCGAAGTCCACTTCGGGGTGTCGGTCTCTGACCTTGAAGAGAAAAAGCCTCTCGAAATGATGTGAACACGGCGCGGGTGGCCGTCTCCATTCGCCGTCGGCCACGCCGCTCCGGTCTGATCGGCTATCCGATTTCCCGGTCGGGGACCGCGTAACCCTGAACGGACGGCCAGCGGACGGTGAGCACCACCGATTCCTCCTCCGCGTACCAGGAGTGATCGACACCATGACCCCACACGACGTAGTCACCTCGCTTGGCCAACAGCACGCTACGTCCTGGCAGTTCCACCCGGAAACGGCCGCTGATCAACATGAGCAGCGCCGTACGCTTCTCGCCGGTGACCCATTGCGCACGCTCGTCGCCACGCGGATGGACGCCCCATTTGATCTCGACATCACCGCTGTGCCGGACGTCATCGGTCGGCTTGAAATGTCCGAGCAGCCAACCGCGGTCATCGGCCGCATCCACGTCCGCACTACCCACGTACACGTTCTCCAGCACGGAGCGTGACGCTAGCACGGCACCCGTCTTCCCACTCGGGAAACGGCTCCGGGACGATCAGAGGCGGATCATCAAGGCCCCAAGCGGGGCAGGCCGCCGCCCGTGGTGATCGTTCTTGTGCCGGCGGGTCGTGGGCGGCGCCGTCGCGCTGAACCGCTACGCCCGCGGAGGTTGATCGATGTCGGGGTCCGCTTGCGTGACTAATCTACGTGTGAGGTACAGCATATGTTGTACAGAGTGCGTGGTTCTAAACTTGGGTCACGTTACCAACGGATCATCGAATTCGGATCGCAGCGGGCAACCGGGCGGGGAGGAACGGAGGCGTCATGGCAGAGGAGCGTGTGCTGCCCCCCGTCGTGGCGCGGATGTGGGGGCGTGAGACCGTGTCACGCCACGGGCCGCGACCGAGCCTCGACGCGGCCAGGATCATCGCCGCCGCGATCGAGATCGCCGACACCGAGGGGTTGCCGGGCGTCCGGATGAGCAGCGTCGCCTCCCGCGTGGGGGTGGCGACGATGTCCCTGTATCGCTATGTCGGCAGCAAGGAGGAGTTGCTGACGGCCATGGCCGACGCCGCGGTCCCCGACCCCCCCGAACTCGGCGGGCTGCCGTGGCGGGACTACCTCGTGACATGGACCCGCGCCAACCGTGACTTCTTCCTCGCCAGGCCGTGGATGCTGCTCGTCGCCCGCCTCACCCCGCCCATGGGTCCGCGGAGCCTACGCTGGCTCGACCGGGCGCTGGCCGCACTCGCCGACACGGGGTTGGACGCGGGCGAGAGGGTCAACATCGCGAGCACCCTCGGCGGGTACGCCCTCAGCGAGGCTACGTTCGTGCACGGGATGAGCAGCGAGCGGGAGGTCGGTGGTGACGCCGGGGTCGCGGGAATGGCGGAGTACAGCGAGGTCCTCGCCGAGGTCATCGACCCGGAGGGGTATCCCGAACTGTTCGCCGCGATCCACGCCAATGCCTTCGGAGACGCCGCCGAATGGGTCGGCGACGACGACTTCACCTTCGGCCTCGACCTCCTTCTCGACGGTGTCGAAACGCTCATCGCGCGCCGGACCACGGCCTGAAGGACCGCGCTCCCACCGGTCGGCCATGGCGATTTCCCGCATTCCCGGGCTGCTGAGCGCGAAGGTCTCCATCGACGTCGGCCTGACCTCCGGCAACGCGCACCTGATGGTCACGATGACCTTCGACTCCCAGGACTCACCGAGCACATCAAGCCGTTCCTGGCCTCGAAGACGTTCGTGCGGATCGACGAGACCTTCGCGTCATGAGCGGATCAGGGGAACCTGTGGCGCGGGTCGAGCAAGCCTACGGAGAGAGTGACGGAGGACGCTGAGGGGATCGCCGGCGGAGAAGGTGGGCGGCGGCCCGTGTGGGGGCCGCGGTGGCGGGCAGGTTCTGCTGGTGGAGGGCCGGAATCGACGGGGCTGAGCTGTCATGATGCTGGTGGGGACGTCTGGCTGGCAGTATGCCGACTGGCGCGGGGGGCTCTACCCGCCCGGCCTGCCCCAGCGGCTGTGGCTGGAGCGGTATGCCGAGTGCTTCGAGACGACCGAGAACAACAACACCTTCTACCGGCTGCCGGCGCGCGAGACGTTCGAGAAGTGGCGGGACCGCACCCCGGACACGTTCGTCATGGCGATCAAGGCGAGCCGCTTCCTCACCCATGTCAGACGGCTGAAGGATCCCGAGGAGCCCGTCGAGCGCCTGCTGGCGGCGGCCGAGGGGTTGGGAGCCAAGCTCGGGCCGATCCTCCTGCAGCTTCCGCCGACGTTGCCGGCCGATCCCGGCAGGCTCGCCGCGTGCCTTCGCTGCTTTCCCGCCCATGTGCGGGTCACCGTCGAGTTCCGGCACGTGTCATGGTGGAGCGATTCCGTCCGCGAGGTGCTGTCAGCCCACGGTGCGGCCCTGTGCTGGGCCGACCGGCTCGGCCGCCCGCAGACACCCCTGTGGCGGACCACCGACTGGGCCTACCTGCGCTTCCACGAGGGCCGAGCACACCCTTGGCCCGCGTACGGCGACGGCGCGCTCCGTTCCTGGCTGCGCCGCCTGGGCCGGGAATGGGACGAGCGCTGCGATGTCCATGTGTACTTCAACAACGATCCTGGCGGCGCCGCGGTGCGCAACGCCGCCCGATACGCGGAACTCGCGCGCGCCGAGGGGTGGCCGGTGAGTCGCACGCCGGACCGGATCCCGGCACCCGAGGAAACGGCGCTCGCCCGGTGACGCTCCCCTGCGGCAGGGCGGGGCAGACACCGGCGGCCCCGGAGAATCGGCGAACGGCCAACGCCGAGGAAACAACTGATCGAGTTACCTCTCCTCCTGTACGGCCGGGGCTGCTCCGGCGACAACGACAGACGACATGGCGGGACGTGTACGGATTCGCAGGCCGTGCCGGCAAGTGACCTCGGCTGGGGTTCACACGTTCCGTCCGGTCTTGGAAGGAGATCATGCGTATGACTGGGGCCCGACCGTCTCGGCGTTCCACGCTTGGTTTGCTGGGTGCCGCCTCCCTCGCCACCGGTGGGGTGTTGGCGGTGCCCGGGAAGGCCTACGCAAGCCCGTCCCGGCCTGGCCGGATACCGAAGGATGTGCGGCCCGGCGGTGCGTACGACCGGTTCGTCGCACAACTGGCGGCCGAGGACAAGTTCTCCGGAACCATCCTGCTGGCCCACCGTGGTCGTACCGTACTGGCCCGGTCCTACGGGATGGCCGACAGGGAAAGGAAGATCCCCAACCAGATCGACACCATCTACAATCTCGCCTCCGCCTCCAAGCCGTTCACCGCTCTGGCGATCGTCCAGCTCGCCCAGGAGCGCAAGATCAAGTTTCACGAGAAGCTCGGCACGTATCTGGACGGCTTCCCCGATGAGATCGCCGACACCGTCACCGTGCACCACCTGCTCACCCACACCGCAGGCATGGGCGATCCCACCCGTCCCGGGGACGGCGCGCCGAACGGGAAGATCTCCAACAGCGCCGAAGAGCGGATGGCCGACCTCCGGAAGGCGATGCGCGAGCAGAAGCTGGAGTTCGCCCCCGGCACCAGGCACACCTACAGCAGCATGGGCATGGAGGTTCTCGGCGAGATCGTGGCGAAGGTATCCGGGAAGACCTTCTGGGACTACGTCCACGACCACATCTTCGTCCCGGCCGGGATGACCCGCTCCGCCTACTACACCAGGCCGGAATGGCTGAGCGACAAGCGCATCGCCCATCCGTACATGTACCAGTCCGACGGCACCCGCGTCGACGCCGTCCGCAACCTGGACAAGGGCGCCGTCCTGGGCGGCGCGCCGGGGAGTAACGCGGCGCGCGCGTTCATCGGCTCCGGGGGCGGAAGCGGGTTCTCCACGGCGCCGGACCTGGTCCGCTTCGCACTCGCGTTGCAAGGTGGCAGGCTGCTCGACCGCGCCTACACCGAGCTGTACCTGGGCGGGAGGATCCCGGTGCCCCCTCGGTCGAAAAGCAGCCCCGTTGATTCTGCCCGCCAGGAGGCATTTCAGGGGTACGGGGTGCTTACTCCCATCTTCAATGGCCAGCGGATGATCGGGCATGGCGGCGGCATCGGGGGCGGAGGGACCAATTGGTCCATCTACCTCGACATTGACTGGACCGGGATCATCCTCTGCAACTACGACCTCGATATCGAGCCGATCATTGAAAAAGAAAGGCACGCTGTCACCGACGACATGTCATGAGACCCGTCCGCGATGAGGTGCTCACTGCCCCGGCAGGGTGACGGTCACCACCAGGCCGCCACCGGCCCGCGGGCGGGCGGCGACCTCACCCCCGTGCGCGCGGGCCACCGAGCGCACGATGGACAGGCCCAGCCCCGCACCCTTGGCGGTGACCATGCGCTCGGCGCCCAGCCGCCGGAACGGCTCGAACAGCGCGGGAAGCTCGTACGGCGGCACCGCCGGCCCGCTGTTGCTCACCTCGACCTCGGCCCTGCCGTCGGCTCTGACACGGCTGGTCGCCCGTACCCAACCGCCCTCCTTGGCGTTGTGCCGCACTCCGTTCTCCACCAGGTTGTGCACCATCCGCTCAAGCAGCAGGGCATCCCCCAGCGTGAGCGCCTCCCCGGCGTGCTCGGTGATCTCGATCCCGGCCTGCCCGGCCTCGGGCGCGCACTGCGCCACGACATGGCTGAGCACATCGGCCAGATCGACGGGAAGCCGCTCGGTGATCTCGTTCTCCGATCCGGCCAGCAGCAGCAGCCCGACGATGAGCCGCTCGTGCCTGGTGTTGATCTCCAGCAGGTTCTCGCCAAGCTGCTTGACGTCCTCGGAGGCCGACTTGCGGTGCATGGCCAGCTCGACCAGCGCCCGGCCCAGGGTGAGCGGGGTGCGCAGCTCGTGGGAGGCGTTGGCGACGAAGCGCCGCTGCCCGTCGAAGGAGCGGTCCAGCCGCTCGACCATGACGTCGAAGGTGTCGGCCAGATCCTTGACCTCGTCGTCGGGTCCGCGCAGGGCGATCCGCTCGTGCAGTCCCCGGTCGGCGGCGGGGGCCGCGGCGATCCGCCTGGCGGTCTCGGTCACCTGGTGCAGGGGTGCCAGGACCCGGCCGGTGACCAGCCAGCCGAAACCCGCCGCGGCACCGCCGACGACCACCAGCGCGATACCGCCCAGAGTGAGCATCGAGGTGGTGGCGGCCTCGTGCAGGGTGCTCTGCTGCTGCCTCATCCACTGCTCCGCCTGCTCCGCGTCGAGCCGGGTGGCCGACGGCGGGCCGTACATGACGTCGGTGGCGGGCGTCGAGCGTCCGATGGTGATGACCTTCGTCCTGGAGGTGAGCTGCTGGCTGAAGAGTGTGTAGGTGGCACCGAGCAGCACGATCCCGGCCACCAGGAACAGCCCGCCGTAGATCAGGGTCAGCCGGGCCCGCAGCGTGATGCGGCGCGGCAGCAGTGTCCGGGACCTCACGGGATGCGATACCCCACTCCGGTGACGGTCTCGATGACCGGGGGGTCGGCGAGCTTGCGGCGCAGCTTGAGGATGGTGAGCCTGACGGCACCGGTGAACGGGTCGGCGTACTCGTCCCACGCCTTCTCCAGCAGGTACTCGGCGGGAACCACCGCGCCGTCGGCGCGCAGCAGCTCGGCCAGCACGGCGAACTCCTTCTTGGCCAGCGGCACGTAGCGGCTGTCGCGGAACACCTCGCGGCGTGCGGGGTCCAGGGTGATGCCCGCGCGGCGCAGCACCGGCGGCGTGGCGGGGCGGCACCGGCGCCCGAGCGCCAGCACGCGGGCGGCCAGTTCGGGGAAGGCGAACGGCTTGCTGAGGTAGTCGTCGGCGCCCAGCGACAGGCCCTCGACCCGGTCGGTGATCTCGGCGGCCGCGGTCAGCATCAGCACCCGCGCGCCGGTCCCCGCCTCGACCAGTTCCCGGCAGACCTCGTCGCCGTGTACGGCCGGCAGGTCCCTGTCCAGCACGACCACGTCGTAGTCGTTGACGCCCGCTCGCTCCAGCGCCGCCGCTCCGTCGAGGGCGACGTCGACCGCGTGGGTCTCCTCGCGCAGCCACTCCGCGATCGCCTCGGCGAGCAACGGCTCGTCCTCCACCACCAGAACTCGCATGCCTCCATGGTGGCCGCCCCGGTGTTTCCTCCACGTTAGCGATCGTTCCTGGAAACGCCGGGGAAACACCGCACCCGCTTGCATCACCTCCCGAAGGGCCGGAAACGCTCCGGCCGCGACTTGAGGAGACGACACCATGCGACTGCGGACGCACCACGCGCTGGCGGCACTGCTACTGGCCCTGACCGTGACCGGATGCGGTGCCGCGCCCGAAACCGGCACGGTGGCCTCGGCTGACGGCGGGGCCAAGCAGGCGGGCGGCAGCGCCGCCCCGACCCTGAGCCAGGAGGAGAAGGGCGTGAGGTTCGCCCAGTGCATGCGGGAGAACGGCGTGCCCATGGAGGACCCGGAGGGTGGCCGCATCCAGCTCAAGTTCGACAAGAACAGCGGCGTCGACAGGGCCACGGTGGACAAGGCCATGCAGGCATGTCAGGAGTTCAACCCGCAGGGCGACAGGTCCAGGGCCGCCGACCCCAAGGCGGAGGAGCGAGGCCGCGCCTACGCGGCCTGCATGCGCGAGAACGGCCTGGAGAGCTTCCCCGATCCCAAGCCGGGCCAGCGCGGCATCATGATCACCCCCGAGATCGGTGAGGACCCCGACTTCCCCGCCGCCCAGCAGAAGTGCCAGGACATCATGACGGCCGGCGGCCCGCAGTGACCGCCGAGGAGACCCGCCCACGACGCCGCGCGCGCCGCGGGGGAAAGATCGTCCTGGCGATCGCCGCCATGGCCGTGGGCGGCGCGGCCGCCGCCGGCGTGCTGGGCATGGGCGACGGCACCGCGGCCGACGCCCCCGCCACTCGGCTGCCGCCCAAGACCGTCCCGGTGACCAGGCAGACGCTCACCGACACGCACACCGCCGACGGCGCGCTCGGCTACGGCACCACCAGCACCGCCACCAACCGGTTGCCCGGCACCCTCACCCACCTGCCGGGCACCGGCGACCGTGTCACCCGTGGCAGAGCGCTGTACCAGGTGGACGACAGGCCGGTCGTGCTGATGTACGGCACGCTGCCCGCCTACCGGACGATGCGGATCGGCGACGAGGGCCCCGACGTCAAGCAACTGGAGAGGAGTCTGAAGGCGCTGGGCTACACCGGCTTCACGGTCGACGACGAGTACACCTACTCCACCGCCGAGGCCGTCAGGCAGTGGCAGGAGGACCGGGGGCTGGAGGAGAGCGGCGAGGTCGAACTCGGCCGGGTGATGTTCGCCCCCGGCGCGATCCGCGTCGACAGTCTCCAGGCGGGAGAGGGCGACCCGACAGGCCCGGGACGCAAGGTGCTGACCTATTCCGGCACGGCCAAGGCCGTCACCGTCGAGCTCGGCGCCTCCGAGCAGCGACTGGCCAAAAAGGGCGGCAAGGTCACCGTCACGCTCCCCGACGACACCACCATCGGCGGCCGCGTCAAGGAGGTGTCCACCGTGATCAAGCCGGGCGGCCAGGGGCAGAGCCCCACGACCAGCGTGGAGGTGGTCGTCGAGCTGCGCGGTGGGAAGGCGCAGAAGGCGGCCGCCGCCTACGCCATGGCCTCGGTCGATGTCACCTTCACCGCGGGCAGGCGCAAGGACGTGCTGACCGTCCCGGTCGCCGCGCTGCTGGCGCTGCGGGAGGGCGGCTTCGGCGTCGAGGTCGTCAACGGCTCGACGTCCTCCTACGTCCCGGTCACGACGGGCCTGTTCGCGGCCGGCCAGGTGGAGATCTCCGGTGACGGGATCACCGAGGGAGCCGTGGTGGGGATGCCGAAGTGATCTCGCTGAGCGACGTGACGAAGGTCTATCCCGGCGGCGTCACCGCGCTGGCCGGCGTCTCACTGGACATCGGCGCCGGCGAGCTCGTCGCCATCGTGGGTCCCTCGGGCTCGGGCAAGTCCACCATGCTCAACGTGCTCGGCACCCTGGACCGACCCACCACGGGCAGCGTGCGCATCGACGGCTACGAGGTGGGCAGGCTCGGTGACGCCGGGTTGTCGGCACTGCGGGCCACCCGGATCGGCTTCGTCTTCCAGCAGTTCCACCTCGCCGCGCGCGTCACGGCGCTGGACAACGTGGCCGATGGGCTGCTCTACTCCGGCCTGCGGCCGAGCGAGCGGCGGCGCAGGGCGGCGTCGGCGCTGGAGCGGGTCGGGCTGGGCCACCGGATGGACCATGAGCCGCACGAGCTGTCCGGTGGCGAGCGCCAGCGCGTCGCGGTGGCGCGGGCGGTGGCGGGCGACCCTCCGCTCCTGCTGGCCGACGAGCCGACCGGCAACCTCGACTCCGCCTCGGGGGCCGGGGTGATGGAGCTGATGCGCGGCCTGCACGCGGGAGGCACCACCGTGGTGATCATCACGCACGACCGGGAGATCGCCGAGTCACTGCCCCGCCGGGTGCGGATGCGCGACGGCCGCGTGACCTTCGACAGCGCGCGGCCCGAGGCCGCGGTCTCGGAGGTGGGCCGATGACCGCCGAGATGCTGCGGTCGACACCGCGACCGGCGCTGCGACCGGCCAGGATGTGGCCGCGCGATGTGCTCAAGGTGGGCGTGGTGGGCCTGCGCACCCGGCCGATGCGGGCGTTCCTGTCCGCGCTGGGGATCGCCATCGGCATCTCCGCGATGGTCGCCGTGGTCGGCATCTCCTCCTCCTCACGTGCCGATCTGGACCGCACCCTGTCCGAGCTGGGCACCAACCTGCTGACCGTCTCGCCCGGCACGACGATGACCGGCGAGCAGGCCAGGCTGCCGGCCGAAGCCGAGGCGATGGTGGGCAGGATCGCTCCGGTGGAGTCGGTCTCGGCCATCGGGCGGGTGGCCGACGCCGACGTCTACCGCACCGGAAAGATCCCCAAGGCGGAGACGAACGGGATCGCGACCTACGCCACGCGGACCGGGCTGCCCGCCACCGTCGGGGCCGAGATCCGTAGCGGTACCTGGCTCAACGCCGCCACCGCCTCCTATCCGGCGACGGTGCTGGGCGCGGTCACCGCGCAACGCCTCGGGATCGGCCACGCGGGGCCCGACACCCAGGTAATGGTCGGCGGGGTGTGGTTCACCGTTGTCGGCATCCTGGCCCCGGCGCCGCTGGCGCCCGAACTGGACACCGCGGCACTGGTCGGCTGGCCGGTGGCCGAGTCCAGGCTGGGCTTCGACGGCCGCCCGACCGTCGTCTACACCCGCTCGCGGGACGCGGAGGTGGAGGCGGTGGCTCAGGTGCTCGGCGCCACCGCCAACCCGGAGGCCCCCAACGAGGTCGACGTGTCGCGTCCCTCCGACGCGCTGGCCGCCAAGCAGGCCGCCGACGCGGCCTTCACCGGGCTGCTGCTCGGCGTGGGCGGGGTGGCGCTGCTGGTCGGCGGGGTCGGGGTGGCCAACACCATGGTCATCTCGGTGCTGGAACGGCGCGGCGAGATCGGCCTGCGCCGCTCCCTGGGGGCGACCAAGGGGCAGATCCGCACCCAGTTCCTCGCCGAGTCGCTGCTGCTGTCGGCGCTGGGCGGGATCGCGGGCGCGCTGCTGGGTATGGCGGTCACGGCGGGATACGTCACCTCGGTGTCGTGGCCCGTGGTGATCCCGGCGTGGGCGGTGCTCGGCGGGATGGGCGCCACGCTGGTCATCGGCGTGCTGGCCGGTCTGTACCCGGCGATCCGCGCCTCCCGCCTGTCGCCCACCGAGGCGCTGACGCAGCCGTAGCGGCGCTCGACTACGACGGGGAGACCGGCCCGTGGCCGCCGTCGAGCAGCGGGGCAAGAGCCTTATGGAGATCGTCGGGGCTCCGGAAGTGCACGGCCGTCATCCCCAGTTTCCGAGCGGCCTCGACGTTCTCCAGCCGGTCGTCGGTGAAAAGGCACCGGTCCATCGGCACACCGGCGTGTTCGGCGGCGATCTCGTAGATCCGCCGATCGGGCTTCGCCACCCCGATCCGGGCGCTGCTGACCACGGCGTCGAAGGCGTAGCGCAGGCCGAGTAGGTCGAGGTCGTCCTCCAGCCGGGTGGTCGCGTTCGTGACCAGCACGACGGGAACCTTGGCCTGTGCCCGTTCCAGCAGCCCCCGGACGACCTCGTCCACCCGGAACCCGGTGTTGACGAACGCCGCACCGAGCTGCCGGGCGTGATCGGCGGAGAGAGGCAGCGCGGTGAGCGCCGTGACGATCGACGCCTCCCACTCCGCGCAGGTGATCTTCCCGAGTACGGCGGGTCCCAGCAGCTCGGGCGAGAGCGCGACCCTGGCCACCGTCCCCGGCTCCAGCCCGAAGGCACTCTCCAGCCGCGCCCGCTCGGCACCGTCGTGCAGGCGCAGCACTCCGTCGAAATCGCACAGCACCGCGTCGTACGGGGGCCGCCGCAGGTCGTTCACGTCACGCGAGGTCCGGGAGTCAGAAGACATTTCGTCATGATGCCGGGTCCGTCTCCCCAGAAGCAGGGAAATTTCCAAACATGACCCCATGGCGAACCATCGCGGGGAGGGGTACGTCATGAGGGCATGAGACATCGGCTACTCGTCGTTCTGCTTCTGCTGACCGGGATCCTCGTGATCGCTCCCGGTACGGCATGTGCCTGCTCCTGCGCTCTTCTCGAACCGGCCGAGCAGGTGAAGGGGGCGGCGGCCGTCTTCACCGGGACGGTGGTGGCCGCCCGCCGGGTCGAAGGAGACCCGCTCGGTCCCCCACCGCCGGTCGTCTACACCTTCCGGGCCGACCAGATCTACAAGGGGAAGGCGAGCGCCGAGTTCGAGGTGGCCACCAACGCCGACAGCGCCGCGTGCGGATACAACTTCGTCACCGGGTCGCGGTACCTGGTGTTCGCCGCCGCCGGCCAGTCGGGCCTGCTCACGGCCGATCCGGGGGTGGCACTGAACACCTCGCTCTGTGCCGGTAACCTGCTGGTCAGCCCGGGTGATGCCGCGTTGCGTGCCGGGGACGGCCTGCCGAGCGGGGAGTCGCTCGCCGCGGAACTCGTCACCGCTCTCGGTACGGCGACCCCAGCCCCGGCGACCCCGCCCTCGACGGCCGTCGCCACTCCTGCACCGGACGCCTCCGGCAGCGGCGGCGGCCAGCCGATTCCGATCTGGATCTACGCGGGGGTGGCCGTGACGGGCGCCGGCCTCACCTTCACCGGATGGCGATTCTCCCGGCGGCGCGGACGGAACAGGCGCCTGCCGGACTAGGCGTACCGAGCGGGCGGGCCGGTGACGCGACCGAAGGACGCCTCGCGACGGACGGGAAGATCCACAGAACGCCATGCGGTCGTCATGGTGCGGGCCGCCTCCCTGGGATACGGGCTCGCCCGGGGAGGCGGCACAGGGCTCAGAGGCCGTAGGTGGAGAACAGGTTGGTGGTCGGCCAGGTGGTGACCGCGTTCGCGGCCTTGTGCAGCAGGGAGTCGATGTCGCCGTAGCCGAGGCCCGAGGGGTCGTCACGCTGGTCGAACAGCACCACCCAGCTCAGCCCGTCGTACCTGCGGACCATGAGGGTCGAGGTGCCGGGCAGCGACCCGGTGTGCCAGGTGTTGATGCCGCCGGTGACCGGGCGCACCTGCCAGCCCAGACCGTAGTACCAGCCGTCCGCGTTGACCCCGATGGACGGCTTGGCGAACGTCCTGGCGATGGACGCCGCGGTGAGCGGTCCCGCACCGTCGAAGATCGTGCTGAACTTCGCCAGGTCGACGGCGGAGGAGAGCCAGCCGCCGTGCGCGGCCATGTTCTCGATGTTGAAGCTCCCGTAAGGGGCGGGCACCACGGTGCCGGAGGCGTCGAGCACCGTCGCCCCGGTCCTCCCGGAGAAGTACGGAGCCTCCGTCGACCGCCTCTGGCTCTTCGCGGATCTGCCGAGCGCCATCCGCTTGATCTTGACGGCGCCGAGGACCTTCTGCTGTACATAGTCGGCGTACGACAGGCCGCCGACCTTTTCGATGATCTTCTCAAGCAGCAGGTAGCCGTAGTTCGAGTAGGCGTACCTCGTTCCGGGGGCGTGGTCGAGCGGGCGCCTGCTCGACCACTCGATGACGTTGGCCTGGCTCACGGGCAGGGACACTCCGAGCAGCTTCGCGACGGCCCGGTCCTGGAACATCGGGTCCGAGGAGATCGCGCTGTCCCAGCCGCCCAGGTGCTGCAGCAGGTGGAGCACGGTGACGGCGCCGAGCCGGGCGTCGGCGGCGGTGCTCAGGCCGAGCAGTGGCGCCACCCGGGCGGACAGGCTCAGTTTCCCGTCCTGGACGAGCTTCGTCACCGCGGTCGCGGTGACCGGCTTGCTGAGGCTGGCGACGCGGAACAGCGAGGTGGGGCCCGCCTGGAACGTGGTGTCCGCGGTCCAGTTGTAGCCACGGGCCAGCATCAGCTTGCCCTTGCGCACCACGGCCAGGGACGCGTGCGGGATGGCACGTGCCTGCATGAAACTTTTCAGGGTGCTGTCGAAGGACGCCAGCCCCGAGGCGCTCTTCCCGGTGACCGTCCAGACGGGGGCGATCGTCTGGCCTGACGTGGTCGCGGCGAATCCCGGACGAGCCTGCGTGGCGGCGGCTCCGGCCGCCGCGGCGCCCGCGAGCAGCCTGAACGTGTCCCTACGGGTCAACATCCCAGATCCCCCGATCTTTGAGGTCATGACAAGATCGGGATCTTACGGGAAATCAGCCCATATCGGTTGGAGATGGGGCGGATAGGTCCGAACTTCCGCTGTTGACAGCGTCATCAAGCCTCTCTAACTTGCAGATGGTCTTGTCCGCGGAAGCTGTTCACCTGTGTGACCCGCCCCAGAGTCCGTTGTTCGGCCGACGTCAGATGCCGGCCGGGACCGCCGCCCTCCCACCCGGAGATCACCGCGACGCAGGCCGTCGCGGTGAAGGTGATGGGCGACCGTTCGTTCTTTGAGGCGTGCCGTTTCCTCGGTCATCAGGACACGCTGTACGCCGACACCCTCAGCCTGGCCGCCTTCGCCGGGCAGACCACCCGCACCTGTTTCGGTGACTGGAGGCCGTCAACGATCGGTGATCATCTCTGGTCAGCTCTGGGCCGGTGACAGTTCCGCCATCTGCGACCAGCCCTCGCCGGGCACCTCGACGTTGATGATCTCCGGTGTCTTCGTGATCAGCTCGGGCATCCAGGCCATGGCGGTCCTGAAGTGCTCCGAGTTCACGTGCGCCTCGCCCGCCGCGGGCGAGGCGAACGCCTCCAGCAGGACGAACTGGCCGGGCACCTCGACGCTCCTGGACCATTCGAAGAAGACGTTCCCGGGCTCGCTGCGAGTGGCCTGGGTGAAGTCGTCGACGAGCGAGAGCCACTCCTCGGCCCGCTCGGGACGGACCGTGAACTTGACGGCGATGAAGATCATGAGTTGTTCCCTGTCGAGAGTCGAGGCGAGTCTTCCTCGCCTGCGGTCATGGCGTGAGGCAGGTGTGCGGCGCCAGGGCCAAGATAAGCGAGCGGATGCCGGGGCGGAGGAACCCACCCGCCGTGAGCCCGCCTCGGTCGGCAGCGCATGGGCGGGTCTCAACCGGGAAGACCGGCACATGACGGGCGACGAGACCTGGCTCAGGAACCTCACCGTCCCGGACGCCGCCGTCACGTGAGCACCGTCGTCACCCGACAAGGAGCAGACCATGCAGGCTCCGCCGTCCCTGCGCGTGGCCCGGCCGGTCATGTACCACCGCTGGTCCGAGATGACCTTCATGCACTGGCGGTACCCACCCGCCGAGATCCAGCGGCTGCTGCCGGCCGGACTCACGGTGGACACCTTCGACGGCGCCGCCTGGGTCGGCCTCACCACCTTCCTGATGGAGGACGTACGGGCGCCGCACTCGCCGGCCCTGCCGTGGCTGTCGCGATTCCCCGAGACCAACGTGCGCACGTACGTACGAGATGACCGGGGGCGCGACGGCGTCTGGTTCCTGTCGCTGGACGCCGGGCGCCTGCTCGCCGTGCTCGGCGCGCGGGTCGTCTACCGGCTGCCCTACTTCTGGTCCGGCATGTCCGTCCGCGCGAACGGTGAGCGGCGCGGTTACCGCTGCCGCCGCCGGGCCGGGCCGGCGGGCGCGCGATGCGACGCGGACGTGGAGGTCGGTCCGCCGCTCGCGGAGCCGGAGCGTGACGAGTTGGCGCACTTCCTGACCGCCCGCTACCGGTTGTTCACCACGGTCGCGGGCCGGACGGCCCACGCCGAGATCGAGCACCCGGACTGGCCGCTGCGCCACGCCCGGCTGATCCGCCTGGAGGAGGACCTTCTCCAGGCGGGCGGGCTCACCGCCCCGGACGGCGCCCCCGTACTGCACGCCTCATCCGGGGTGCCGGTGAGGATCGGGATGTGGAGCCGGTGACCATGCGTCATCCCTGCCTGACCAGCAGGTGGCGCGGGCCGCGCAGGACCGCGCTCTGCCGGTACGGGGGCGGGTCGGCGACGAGCCGGGGATTCTCCAGGTGACGTACCAGCCCGTTCAGTGCGATCTGCGTCTCCAACCGGGCCAGGGGGGCGCCGAAGCACAGATGGATGCCACTGCCGAAACCGAGGTGCCGGTTGTCCTGCCGGTCGGGGTCGAACCGGTCGGGGTCACGGAAGTACGCGGGGTCGCGGTTGCCGGAGGCGAGCATGAGCGTGATCTGCGAGCCCTTCGGGATGGTGACGCCCGCGACGGTGAGGTCGCTGTAGGCGGCCCGCCAGGGGACGATGTGCACCGGAGGTTCGTAGCGCAGCAGTTCCTCGACCGTCCGGATGATCATCTCGGGCTCACGGCGCAGGCGCTCCAGCACATCGGGGTGGCGCAGCAGGGTCAGCACGCCGTTGGTGATCAGATTGACCGTCGTCTCGTGACCCGCGATGAGCAGCAGGTTGGCGGTGCTGACGATCTCCTCGTCCGTCATGCGCCCGTCGGGGCCCTCGTCGCTCGCCAGCCGGGACAGCAGGTCGTCGCCCGGTGGCCGGCCGCGGCGGCTCTCCAGGAGCTCGGCGAGATAGTGCCTGAGGTCCTTGCGGGCCTGCACGCCCTCCCGCAGGCGTTCCTGAGAATCCGTCGCGGGGTCGAAGTCGAGCAGCGCGACGATCGCCTCGACCCACCGGTGGAATCGCGGCTCGTCCTCGCGGGGCACACCGAGCAGGTGGCAGATCACGGTGACCGGGAAGGGGTAGGCGAAGTCGTCCACGACGTCGATCTGGTCCCTGCCCGCCAGGTTCTCGATCAGGCCGGTGACGATGGCGGTCAGGTCGGGTCGCATGCCGTCTATCAGCGTGGGTGAGTGCGGGGGGCCGAAGTGCCGCATCGCCATGCGGCGCAGCCGGTCGTGCTGCGGCGGGTCGAGGCCGATGAACGCCGGTGGGTCCCCGCGCTCGGCGAGGGCGGGCCCCGGGTGTTCGAGGCTGTGCGCGTCGGAGCTGAGGTGCGGGTCGTGCAGCAACGTGCTGATCTCCCGGTAGGTGCTGACAACGTAGTCGCCGTCCTCCTGCCGGGCCACCGGCCTCCTGCGCAGCTCCGCGTAGAGCGGGTACGGGTCGGCCCGGCTGGAGTAGTCGAGGATCCGCTGGAGAGTGCTGGGCGCCTGAGCGACTGTCATGACCGCTTCTCCTAAGGTTTGCCCGGGTTCAACGGCCCGGCCGTGCGAACGCCACGCGCCGCTCGCTCGGCTCGTGGCCGGTGACCATGACGGTGGCTCCGTGGGTGATGATGAGGGGATCCGGGAAGCGGGCGGGGACCGGCTTCATGTCGGCGGGCTGGTCGGGGGTGGGGCAGGAGGGCGGGAAGGGGGCCGCCGTCTCGATCAGCTGCCGGTAGTGGTCGAGCCATTTGGCGTTGTCGAAGCTGACGGCCGCGATGACCCTGCCGCGGTACCCGTAGGCCGCGACAAACCGGCGCTCCTTCACCGCCCCCTGGGTGACGGTGATCTCGTCCGCCATGATCGGAACACCGACGGACTTGATGTTGACGCCGAACTGCATGGACCAGAACGTCGGCATGGACAGGTGCGGCCAGCGGTCGGTCGGAGGGCTGACCATGTTGTGCGCCGCGACCTGGGCCTGCTCCACCGCGTTGGCCCAGTGCTCCAGCGACAGGAATCGGTACTCGTAGACCGGGTGCGGGCAGCGTGCCACGTCCCCGGCGACGAAGACGTCATCGGTGACCAGGCCGTTGATGTCGAACGCCCGGCACCCCGAGTCGCAGGCCACCCCCCAGCGGCCGGCGGCCAGCCCCGAGTCCTGCAGCCACTCGGTGTTGCGCACACCGCCGAGCGCGACCACCACCACGTCGGCGTCGATCGCCTCTCCATCGGAGAAGTGAGCGCGGCGCACCCGCCCGTCGCCCTCCAGCCGGGTGACCCTGACACCGCAGCGCAGGTCGACGCCGTGCGCACGCTGGAGGTCCGCGGCGATCGAGCCGATCATGCTGCCGAGTGCTCCCACCAGCGGGGCCTCGGCGACCTCGGCGACGGTCACCGGTATACCGCGCTCGCGGCAGACGGAGGCGATCTCGGAACCGGCGAATCCGGCCCCGATGACGAGCACCCGGCCGGGTCCGGCCTCCAGCCGCTCCCGCAGGCGACCGGAGTCGTCGCGGGTGCGGACCACGAACACGCCGTCCAGTGCGGCCTCGGCCTCGTCGGGCCAGGATCTGGCACGTACCCCGGTGGTGATCAGCAACCTGTCGTAGGGAACCTCCCGCCCGTCCGCGAGCCGCACCCGCTTGCCGGCGAGGTCCAGCCCCGAGGCGGCCACGCCGAGCAGCCACTCCGCGCCGATCTCGCGGCGCCGGGGTAGCGCGGTGCCGTCCGCGGGTACCCAGCCGGTCAGGACCTGCTTGGAGAGCGGGGGCCGGTCGTAGGGCTCGCACGCCTCGTCCCCGATGAGGGTCAGCGATCCGGTGAAGCCCTCGTCGCGCAGCGCCTCCGCGGCTCTCAGCCCCGCGAGGGAGGCGCCGACGATCACGATGCGGCCGTCACGCCTGAACGCCTTCAGGCTCTGCTCGCTGCTCATGACGGTCCAGGTGTCTCGACCAGGATCGCCTGGACCGGGCAGGCGGCGGCCGCACGCAGGACCTGGTCCCGCTGCGCGTCGTCGGGGCTGGAGTGGAACGCGAGTGCCTCCTCACCCTGCATCCGGAACGCGTCCGGGGCCAGGAAGGCGCACTGCGCATACCCCTGGCAGCGCGCCAGGTCGACGACAACCCTCATAAGGACCGTTCCTTCCGAGCCCGAACACGGTTGAGTAAGGCGCGAGGGGAGCCAGGACGGTTTTCCGTGGGTCGGGCCTACCGTGAACCCGGCCCGGGGCGATGCCGCGGCACGTCCTCACATGCCGTCGGCAGCCGCCACGGTTCCGCGAAGAACGGTCAGGGAAAACAGCGCGGTAATGCGCTGACCTGGCTAAACGAGCGTATCGCGGACATCGGGCCGGAACATCGCCCTTCTGCCAGCGGGTGGTCAAGGATTGCGTACGAGCCGGCCCCTCCGGTTCGGCCGGAACGCTCAGGATGACTGACGGTCCCGGTGCGCCCCCCAACGCATCGGTGACCCCTTTGCGGGCGGTGATGCCCGGTTGGTCGGCGGCCCGGGATCAGGGCTGTCAGCAGGTCCAGATCCGTCTGCCGGAGGTACAGGTCGAACCAGGGTTCAGCCCAGCACACTCCGGTAGTGCCGGGTGACCATTCCTGGGGATCGTTCCGGACACGCACATCTTCCGGAGAGATGAGAAAAGGCCCGGCGGTGATCGGCCGGACCCTGACGAGGGGCCGTGGCGGGTTTCCGGTGGACCCTCGCGTCACGGGACTTGGGGCCCATGACGATCGAGGCTCAGAACGCGGCCCGGACCTCTTCCTGGCCGGGGTCTTCGTGACTGAGCGCCCCGATCCGTGCCGATGGGGAGCGCAGATCCATCCGCAGGCGGACCCGGGAGCCTCCGGCGATCTGCTCGATGGTGAACTCGTCGCACAGCTGGGTCATCAGCCACAGACCGAAACCTCGAACGGTGCCCGTAGGGCGTTTCGCCGGGATGTGCTCGGTGGCCAGGAGCCCCACGGTGTCGGTGACGTCGATGGTCAGGTGGCTCTCGTCCTGCCAGACGTCCACGGTGCCCTTGCCACCGCCGTGCTCCAGGACGTTGATGACCGCCTCGTTGGTGGCGAGGAGGAGGTCGTTCAGGCGTTCGCCCCGCAGGCCGGCCTGGGTGGCGTGATGGTGGAGACGTTCTCGCAACGCGCTGAGATCCTCGTCGATCGGCCAGTGCTGGCCGTGGTCGCCGATCACGACACCCCCTTGACGTCGCCTTGTCTGGCAGTCACCGGGGGACGAGCCGACTTGCTCCAGAATCAGGGCGTTGCAGATGAGTTACACGATGCTAGACACCTGCCCGATCGTTGCCAACTTACGACGGTCATCCGCCGTGAATATCCGGGGTGGACTGCTGTGGTCGCAGTGCCTTGACGGCGTCGGCGACGGTGGGCTGGATGCCGAAGGCCTGGGCGAGTCCGGTCAGGTGGAGGATTCGCTTCAGGCGGGGGTGCGGATTGGCCAGGACGATGCTGCCTCCGCGGTCCTGGACGATCTTGCGGGTGTTCAGGAGTTGCTGGATTCCCGTGGAGTCGCAGAAGGTCAGATCGGTCAGGTCTATGACAAGGTCACCCCGGTCCTGGCCGATGGCCTGGTGAAGGTCGTGACGGAACCGCTCGGCATTGGTGTAGTCGAGTTCGCCGGCCAGGCTCAGCAGGACCATCTCCTTTACCGAGGGGTCGGACACATCGGTCACGCGGACGGCAGCGCTCACGGATACACCTCTGTGGACGGTCGAGGGGGAGGAAAGGCGGCCGGATGCCGCCGCCGGGTCGCGGTTACCTCAAGTCTGGAGCCGGCCGGTGCTCAGCTTGAGATCTTCCGAATTTCTCTAGAGCACTTTTACGCTACAGCCGAGAAGTGATCAGTTGTTATCCCGCTGACGGATACGTTTTCCGGACCTGCTGTCGAGCACCTCCGCCCAGCCGCAGAGCTCGGCGATCCGCCACGCGTGCGGCTGGAGACCCCTGACGACCAGCCTGCGGTCGCCCGCCATCCTGAACGCGATCTCCGCCAGCACCCGCAGACCGCCCACGTCGACGAAGTCGACACCCTGGAGATCGGCATACAGATCGCCGCGGGTGCGCTCCGCCGCCATGGCGAGGGCCTGCACCAGGACGTGCCGCGTACAGAGGTCGATCTCTCCCTCGCAGCGTAGGCCGACCGGCAGATCGGTGAAGAGAACGCGCAGTGAGCCGTGGCTGACCTCACCTACCATTGTGATCACCTTCTGGGTGGGGCATGAGGGTCAGTCAACGTCTGTCGTGACGGCGCAGGTGTGTCGGCTGATCGCCATGAGGCATCGGCGGTGCCGGTACCTGCTCTCATCATCCTTCAGCTGGGCGCCTTTTGGTATGGTTTGCCGGTTTCATGTTTCAGTGCGCATAAACCAGTCGGCCATCGCGTCCGCCGAAGATCCGCACACATGGGAATGAACGTCTCGCGGAATCGGCTGAAGAGGGAACCGTCGTACGGCGGTCTGGCAAAGGAGAACCTCCATGCAGGTGGATGTCAAGCTCTCCCCCGGTGGCGATTCCTTCGTGGCGACGGTGGACGGCAGGCACGCGGGGCGGCTGGAGCTCGTCCGGCGTGACGGGGTCATCGTCTATCCCCACACCAAGGTCGAGCCGGAGTACGAGGGCAACGGGGTGGGATCCGCACTCGTCCGCACCGCGTTGGACGAGGCCCGCGCCGAAGAGGCCAAGGTCGCACCTCTCTGCTGGTTCGTCAGGGAATGGATAGATCGTCACCCCGACTACGCCGATCTTGTTCAGGGCGCCTGACCGATCCATAGCGAGGGGGTTTGGGACATTCGCGCCCCCCGGTAATCGCGCCGGAGTGAGCGGACATGCTGGTCACCGCGATGTCCGGGCAGAAACCTTCCTGGCGGCCGGTGACCGGAACTTTCGGGCGGATGGAGCGGCCCGCTCCGGGGGTTATCGTAAGAACGCGGGCGGTTTTGCAACAGGATTCATGGCAGATTGTGATCATCAGATCGCGAGTCGTGCGGGATGATAGTGACAATTACCCGGTTAGCGTAGATCGGCTGTGACGCTTGTCATGCGGACCGGGTCATGGCCCGATCCCTTGCTAGGCTGCAGGGAACCGTTCGAACCGGGCGTTGTCTCACCCCGGCAGGTGAGACTTCTCAAGAAGTGGGGTCACACCGTGAAGAAGTTGCTCGTTCTGGCGCTCGTCGCCCTCGGGGGGCTGCTGGTCTGGCGCAAGGTGCAGGCCGACCGCGCCGAGCTCGACCTGTGGACCGAGGCCACCGGCAGCGAGAACTGACAGACGCGGCTACCGATTCGGGTGCTTTCATGGTCCTTGCCCAAGATGGAGTAAAGCCCATCAGGCTTGTCTGCCTGGATCTGCCAGGCACCACGATCGGTGACGTCGCCATGGTCGAGCGGGCGTTCGCCGAGGCGATCGCCACGCAGGGCATCGTGCCCGGGACCGGTGCGTACGCTCGTGCCATGGTGCACGTGCACCGGTCCCGGGGATGCTCCAAGATCGATGTCTTCCGGGGGATCTTCCCGGACAACGAGGCCCAGGCCCAGGCGGCCAATCTGACCTTCGAGCGCTCCTACGAGGGCGCCATCGGACGCGCGGGCCTGGTTCCACTGCCCGGAATCGTCGAGGCGCTCGACAAGCTCCGCGGTGCCGATGTCAAGATCTGCCTCACCACCGGCTTCAGCCGTGTCACGCTCGGCCGCGTGCTGGCTGCCCTGAGCTGGTCCGACAGGCTCGATCTGGCCCTGTGCCCCGAGGACACCGGCCGTGGCCGTCCGATGCCCGACCTGGTGCTCGCCGCGGTCATGCGACTCGGTATCGAGGACGTACGCCAGGTCGCCGTCGTCGGGGACTCCGAGAGCGAGATGCTCTGCGGCCGCCGTGCCGGCGCGGCGGTGGTCGGCGGCGTCCTGACCGGCGTCCACAGCAGGGAACGCCTCCTCAACGGGGGAGCCACTCACATCCTCGACTCCATCGCGGATCTCCCCGGACTTCTCCTTGACGGCACGCCCGCCGAGTCCCCCCTGGCCACCGCCGCCCACTGATCCTCGTCTCGCTCGAAACCCGTCCTCGCGGAGCCATCCGACACGACGCCGCGCACGGATCCAATTGGCGTAGGAGCGGTTCCTGTTGCTACGGTGTACGACTGAAGCAGGTCGTCTCCAGGCGCCGGCTTGAATCTCGGGGCCTTAGCTCAGTTGGCAGAGCGCCTGCTTTGCAAGCAGGATGTCAGGAGTTCGAATCTCCTAGGCTCCACCACCCTCACGGACACGAAGAAGCCCAGGTTAGGCATGGTTGTCGTAACCTGGGATTTGATCTTCATTCGGCCTTCTTTCGCTCCCGTGCCCGTTGCGTGCCCGATCCCTTCGTCAGTGCCCCACGGGCGAGACTGTCGAGCTTCCGGGCCACCTCCCGCTGCCGTTCGTCGGTCAAGGGGCGGCGGCGCTGAGCGCCGTCGCCCGGCCCTGCGCCTGCGCCTGCGCGCCGGGCATGCGGCCTGGGGGCCGGTCCCGGCGCGCGGGCAGGACTCCGGGCCGTCGCCGTACGCCAGCCGCGCCGCCCGGACCATGCTGCCCCGCCCATGGTCACGCCACCGCCCAGATGAGGCCTTACCGCTCAGGAATCAAGTACGGCGGCGACGGCTTCGATCTCAACGAGCTGGTCGTCGTAACCAAGCACGGTGACTCCCATCAAGGTGCTCGGTACGTCATGGTCACCGAATGAGTCCCGGACTACCTTCCAGGCAGCCACCAAATCCTCCCGCCGTGTGGACGCGACGAGAACCCTTGTGCTGATGACGTCCTGCAATGATGCGCCAGAGGCGGTGAGAGCCGCCTGCATGTTCTCGATGGCTTTCGCTGCTTGGCCCGCGTAGTCCCCAATCGCTGCCGTCGAGCCGTCCTCGTTCAGGGGACACGCTCCAGCGAGGAAGACGAGTCGCGACTCGGCAGGCGCCGTGGCTGCGTAAGCATACTCGGCGACGTCGGACAGAGAAGCGGAGCGGATCAAAGTGATGGCGCTAGGCATGGTCCCTCAGTTCCTTTCATATCGGGCACAGAGCGACCACCCTGACATCGGCATCCTGCTGCCGCATCCTCTTTTCGCAGCCAAGCCGCCCGTACCTCGCGGCCCGCCCATGGTCACGCCGCCGCACAGCTACAGCCCTACGATCGCCACTCCGTGGTCGGACGCCGTACGTGGTCGGGGGCGATCGACGATCCAGGGTTCGTTCCTCACCCTGGTTCAGCGAGCGAGGTAGTTGATCGCCGATCAAGAGGAGCGGCGTTCGGGCCATTAACTTTTGGAAACCGGCACATCGGCCGCGTCCACTTCGTCAGGGCTGAAGGAGTTCTCACATCGTGAGACTCAGGGCGATCAGCGGGTTGTGGAAGTCATCACGCGCCCACCGGGTGCCATCGGCGATGTTGGTGAAGCCGAGCAGGCGTAGCGCGCCGATCGCGTAGCTGCGCATGGTGGCCAGGATCGACGGGGCCGAGGCGGTACGGACCCTGCATCGGTCCTCCCCGAGGGTGACATCCCTCACGTAATGATCTTTGTTTTCGATCGACCATTCGCCCCTGACCAACTCGGCCAGGCGTCGTGGGCCGGCCAGCGTCGCGGGCAGGTTGGTGACGCCCAGCACCGCGACGCTCGACAACGGCTTCCAGCGCAGGTCGTAGACGTGGCGTTCGAGGAGGAAGACTTGCTTGACGTGCAGGAAGCGGGTTGTGGCCGGGGCGGGCATGACCTGGATGGTGCGGATCTCGGTGCGGCCGTGGCCGCGGTCGTAGGTGGTCCATCCGATCGGCACGTCCTTCCAGGCCAGAGCGTCGAGCTGGTCGAACAGGGCCGGCTGGTTGCCGCCGACCGGGAAGACGTAGAAGGCCTCACGCCGGTGCAGGTAGCGGGCGTGCTCCCGCTGCGTATGGAGCCTGTCGGCGCTGATCATGACGTTCTTCAGGCAGCCGATTTGGTCCAGCAGCGGGGCGAAGGCAGTGATCTCGTTGGATTTGGAACTGACGTCGATCGTCGCGACCATGAGGGCGTCGTCGGCCAACTGTGCGCCGAGTCGATGTCGGGCGGGTGTGCCGGGGGTGGCGGTGCCGCGCTGGGTCTTGCCGTCGACGGTCATGGGGATCGGTTCGTCGGGATCGTCGTACAACTCGCGCAGTTGGCCGGTCCGGTGCATGGCGTAGGCAGCGTCCACATATGCGGCGTTGACCTGCGCGATCGTTCGGCACACGGTATCGGAGTGCGGGGCTTGGAACAGGCCGGTCCGCCGATCCCGCTGGGCGCCGAGCTGGGCCAGGACCTCTTGCGGAGCGCGGGCGATCCAGTGCCGGATCGCGGCGGAGGAGACCGCGCCGGACACGATCGCCGCCTGGACCAGGGCCAACATCAAGGCCAGTGGATAGCGCCGTCCGCGTCGATCACGAGGATCTGGGACCTGGGCCCATGCCTGGCGCAGACCGGCCATGTCCACGACCTCATCGGCTGGTGTGAGAGATCCGTGCTGGTCAGCGGCGCTGGTGGTGGCGCTGATGGCGGACACGACGGGCGGCATGGCAAACTGCACGGACAACGAGGCTCAGGTAGATCGGATTGGCGTGAGAACCGCCGTTCTACGGGGCCTTGTTGCATGTCAGGACTTCGCCATGCCGTACGCGATCAACCCGTGACCTGCGAATCCCCTTCTGGTCGTCTCAACATTCGAGAACTCCGTCAGCCCTGATGCCGGGGCCGTGGCCCTGCCGCGGCAGACACCCTCGCAACTACAAGGTGGCCGTGGTCTTTTCCAGGATGCCGGCAAGTGCGTCGTAGTCGACGTTATCTCCTTCCTTGATGTCGACGGTCTTGCGTTCACCGGCGCCCATTGCCCGGAGGAATCCCTTGACCTCAGGGATGTCCGTCGCGTTGAACACCATGAACGAGATCTTGGCCTTGGCTACCGCGATGACGGCCGCGTAGTGCCCGTTCTTGAGGTAGTGCGGCTTGCCGTACTGGAGCCGTTCCTCGACACCTGGAATGGTCTCGCCGATCATCGCACGTAGTTTCTCGCACACGTCGATCTGCCACGGCTGCGTCTTGTTGATGTACTGGGTGACGTCGTCGTTCATGCTCTTCACCTTGATTTACTGTTCGCTGGAAAGGATGGGCCTATACCCAGAACGTGTCGTGGCGGAGGTAGAACTCGGCGAGTTCCTCCTCGCTGGGGCGCCCGGACACGGCGAACTCGACCAGCCCTTCGAAGTAGCCCTCGCGGGGCGCGCCGGGTGAGAAGTGCAGCAGCATGCTGGCCGGTTCACCGGACTCGTTCCGGAAGCCGTGGATGCCGCCCTCAGGGACGTGCACGAAGTCGCCAGGGACGGTGTCGATCCACCGGGTGCCGTCGTAGATGCGGATTGTGCCGGCGAGGACGTAGAACGACTCGGAGATCGAGCGGTGGAAGTGCGGGCTCGGGCCGCTCGGCACCGGGCCCATCTCCCACCGGTACATCCCGAACTGCCCGTTCGTCGAGGCCCCGGTGGCGAGGTAGTGCGTCACGGTGCCACCGGAGGACCGCAGCTCGGGCTCGTGGTCCGCGGTGCGGTAGGTGGCGTTGATCTCGCCCGTGTCGCCGAGGTAGCGGGGTTCTGGATAGCTCATGAAGGTCCTGCACTCACTGTCTGGGGGTCGTCATCGGGCACCCAGGCAGCGGCATAGGTAACGTTGGTCATGGTCGCGACCGTACCGAACGGGTCTGACAAATAGTCGCCATTCGGAAGCACTGCCGCATCGAAATACGCCTCGGACCCCCAATTTATCCGACGACTCGGTACGCCTCTTGATGCGCGAGTTCCTCACTGTGGAGTACCGGCTGCCACGTTGGGGCGAACCATCGCGGCCCCACTCATCCGGCGAACGCCGTCGACGGCATGCCCACGGCGCCCAACTGATCGATGGCGTGCACGGGGTCGTCGTCGGAAAGATCGAGCCCTTCACGGGCCGACGTGATGTACAGAACCTGCGTCAGGAGACGCAGGGGTGGCGGCTCGCGGAGATGCGCAAGCGCCGTGGGCTTACCCAGACTCAGGTCGCCGATCGTATGGGTATATCCGTGGCTCGTGTGTCACAGATCGAGAACGGCGATGTATCCACTCGTGAGGTCTTGGACCGTTACGTTGCCGCGCTCGATGGCACGCTCAAACTTGTTGCAGATTTCGGCCAACGCGTCAACTGAAGGTCAGTTGACGCGTTGGCCGAAGGGTCCTCAGGTTCGACACGGTGCAGATGGCACTTCAGCCCCGACATGGAGTATCGGATGCCGTGGCCGAGAATCTCGTCGGGTCGGCTTGTCCCGTGACGAGTACATGATCGATTGCTCCGCTGCTGGAAGCGAGCTTGGCAGTGGTGTCCGCCGTAGGCCGACGAGACCGATCACCGGGCCATTAGCGGGCCATTAAGGGCGGTCAACAGGGGTACTCACGGTCACTCGCGGACTGCCTCTCGCCCCGGGCGGGGCCGTTGTCCCTGAAGATCAGGCCGATTTGCAAGCAGGATGTCAGGAGTTCGAATCTCCTAGGCTTCACTCAAAGTTCCTCACGGGAACAGAGTCCCGAGAACAGCCTGCCCCGAGGCTCGCTCAACCCGTAGTCCCGCACGGTATCACCGTGTGAGTGTTCGTATTGGCCCCGGCGCTGTCGCTGCTGTTCTCCCGATGAGCAGAGGATCGCGTCGTGGCTGGTGTGGCCATCGGAGATGCGTCAGCGGTCAGTTCATGCCTCCAGTAACTGCCAGTTGAGCATCCGGTCGGCGCGGGCTTGCCAGCGCCGGTCGCGGTATTCGATCTGGATTGGGTAATTGAAGCTTTCGGTTACCAGCTCGGTGGTGAGTACATCGTGTGCAGGGCCGGAGGCGAGGACCCGGCCTTCTTTGATGAGCACGGCGTGCGTAGTTGTCTCAGGCAGTTCTTCAAGGTGGTGGGTGACGAGCACGGTCGCGAGGTCTGGTTGCGAGCGGTGCAGGTGATCGACTGTTTCGAGGAACTGTTCCCGTGCGGCCACGTCCAGGCCGGTCGACGGCTCGTCGAGTAGCAGCAACGGCGGATCAGGCAGTAGAGCCCTGGCGATGAGGGTTCTGCCGCGTTCGCCCTGCGACATGGTGGGCCAAGTCGCACCGTCCAGCTCTTTGAGGCCGAGCATCTCGATGAGGTATTCGGCGCGGGCCAGGATGCCGGGTTCTGCTTCCCAGCGGTTCATGAGTTCGGTTGTACCGGTCGCCCCGGTGAGGACGACCTGCCGCACGGTGAGCGCGGAGCGCAGTGGATGGCGGGGGTTGACGTGTCCGATGGACTCGCGCAGCTTGCGTATCTCGACGCGGCCGAGCTGGTGCCCGAGAACGTGGACGGAGCCGCGGGTGGGGTGTTTTTCGGCGCCGCACATACTCAGGATCGTGCTCTTGCCTGCCCCGTTGGGGCCGATGAGCGCCCAGTGCTCGCCCGCGTGGACAGTGAGGTTGATGTCGGTGAGAATCTGCCGCGATTCGCGGACGAAGTCCACGCTGTCCAAGCGCAGTATCTCGGCGGCGGTCAAGTGTGCTCCTTCCTTGCTCATGTCAATGTGTGTTCTCAGGGATGATCGCCTTGTGGTGCTCGATGCGGCGATCAGTCAGGACGCAGGACAGCCGGACAAGACCTGCCCGCCCGTGGTCAGGCTTCCAGGCCATGGAGCTGCTACGTGAGCCCCTCTCTGAGGGTCAGCAGGTGGGTACGGCTGCGTTCTGCGGCGGCGGTCTCTTCCCGGTCGGCGATCGCGTCGGCCAGTTCGGTGTGGGCGGCGTGGTCGGCGTCGCTGCCGAACTCTTTACGGATACGGAGCATGTCGATCATCGCTTCGCGCAGTCGCGGGGTGAAGCTGTCGAACAGCTCGATAAGGACCGGGTTGTGGGCGGCGGCGACGATAGCGCGGTGGAAAGCGGTGTCGGCATCGACGTGGCTTTCGATGTCGGATCGGTGCTCGGCTCGCTGCGCAAGTGCGCGGCGGATGGCACGCAGGTCTGCGGGGGTGCGCCGCGCGGCGGCGAGGGCGGCGGCTTCTGTCTCGATGGCGATGCGCGCTTCGATGACGGACACGATCCCGGCTCGGCGAAGCACCACGTCCCAGTCCTCTGGCGCGTCGAGCGCGGTGACGAACACACCGGCGCCTTGGCGTGAGGCGAGCACGCCACGACCGGCGAGCTGACGGATCGCCTCGCGGACGGTGGAGCGACCGACGCCGAGCTGCGGCGCCAGGCTGGTCTCGCCGGGCAGCTTCTCGCCCAGACCCCACTCACCGGACCTGATCCGCTCCAGCAGCAGCTCGGCGGCCTGATCCGCCAATGGTGCCCGCCTCACCTGCGCCATATTTACGACCCTCTCTCTGCTCTGCTTGTCTGAGGAGTTGTGTTAGAGTCTACTCATGTTCTCTGTCGAGCTCCTTCTTCTTCGCCGCCACGGCGGGGCCTAGCCAGACCGGCTCCCTGCCGTGGAGCCGAACCCTGTGCCGGTCGCCAGGACCGAAGAAGAAGGAAACCCTCGACATGACCACGACATCGTTCCCCCGCATCTCCACGCCCGCCGGCCCGGTGCCCGAGCAGGCACCGTCCTGGAACCGGCAGCGGCACTCGCAGATGCCCTCGCACCGTTACGCCGACGTGTACTCCCGTGTGGACGTGCCCCTCGCCGAGCGGGACTGGCCGACCCGCCGCCTCACGACCGCTCCGTTGTGGGTGCCGGTCGATCTGCGCGACGGCAACCAGGCGCTCGCCGAGCCGATGGACCCGTCCCGCAAGCGCCGCTTCTTCGAGCTCATGGTGGCGATGGGCTACAAGGAGATCGAGGTCGGTTATCCCTCGGCGTCGCAAACCGACTACGACTTCGTGCGGCTGATCGCCGAGACCGACATCGCCCCCGACGACGTGACGATCGTCGTGTTCACCCCGGCCCGGCGCGACCTGATCGACCGCACCGTCGCCTCCATCCGCGGGATCACCAACCCCGTGGTGATCCACATGTACACCGCGACCGCACCGACCTGGCGCAGCATGGTGCTCGGCTACGAACCGGATGACCTGAAACAGCTCATCCTCAGCGGCGGCCGTGACGTGCTGGAGTTCGCGGGCGACCTGCCGAACGTCCGTTTCGAATTCTCGCCCGAGGTGTTCAATCTCACCGAACCCGACTATGTGCTCGACATCTGCGACGCGATGACCGGGCTGTGGGATGCCACCCCGGCGCGGCCGGTGATTTTGAACCTGCCCGCCACGGTCGAGGTCGCCACCCCGAACGTGTACGCCGATCAGATCGAGTACATGCACAAGAACCTCTCCCGCCGCGACAGCGTGATCCTCTCCATCCATCCGCACAACGACCGGGGCACCGGCATCGCCTGCGCCGAATTGGCCGTGCTCGCCGGCGCCGAGCGGGTCGAGGGCTGCATCTTCGGTAACGGCGAGCGCACCGGGAACGTGGACATCGCCACGCTCGCACTGAACATGCACGCCCAAGGCATCGATCCGATGATCGACTTCTCCGACATCGACGAGATTCGCCGCACTGTCGAGCACTGCAACCGCATCGAGGTACACCCGCGCCACCCCTACGTCGGTGACCTGGTGCACACCGCGTTCAGCGGCACTCACCAGGACGCGATCCGCAAGGGTTTCGCCGAACACCGCGCCCGCGCCGCCACCGAGGGCCGACCTGAACGAGAGCTGGAATGGCGGGTACCATACCTGCCGATCGATCCGGCCGACATAGGCCGCGACTACGACGCGGTGATCCGCGTCAACTCCCAATCTGGCAAGGGCGGCATCGCCTACCTGCTGGAAACTGAGTACGGCGTCGAGCTGCCCCGCAGATTGCAGATCGACTTCGCCCGCCACGTTCAGCAGCACACTGACACCACCGGCGGTGAGGTCACCGCCGCCGAGCTATGGGATTCCTTCCGCAGTCTCTACCTCCACCGGCCCGCGCCCACCGATCCCGTCGTCCTGGTCGGGTACGACACTTCGGAGACAGTCGGGCAGACCCGCACCCGTGTCAGCCTCCGCATCGACGGAACCGAACAGACCAGCACACGCACAGACATCGGTCCCGTCGAAGCACTCACTGCAGCGCTCGACGCCCACGGCATCCGGATCGACGTGCTCAGCCTGCACCAGACCAGCGTCGGCGCCGGCAACGACAGCGATGCACTGACCCTGCTCGAATACCGCACCGAGGACACCATCGGCTGGTCCGCCGGCCAGGAACGCTCCGTCCTCGCCGCGAGCATGGCCGCCGTGATCGCCGCCGCGAACACCATCAAGCGCGCCCCAGCCTTGGCCAGTATCCATTGACCGCTTCTGCGTCCACTCGACCACCGGCGTCAGGTGGCACCATGTGACCCCCCAACAGGGCGCGGTATCGATCCCAATCCCTCGCCCTGTCTCCTTCCCCATACCCGATCGGCCGGACGCAAGTTCCCATGAGTTCTCATGACCGGCCCTTATCCGCGGCGGCAATCCTTGCCCGGACACGCACGGTTCACCGTCCCGTGGGTCCGGTCGCTTATGACTGCGTGAAGGTCATCGTGGTCAGGTCGGGCTCCGCGATGGCCAGTGGCTCGCCGGAGCCGCCGGGGCCGTGGTCGGCGAAGACCGTCATGGGGTGGAAGTCGAAGGTGTGTTTCCAGGTCGGGGCGGCGTGTTGTTTGTCGGAGTGGGTGATGACGATGGTGGTGTTGAGATCGAGGGGGGCAACTCGCCGTCGCTGCCTGGCGCCATCGTTGCTGCCAGTTCCCAGGCGCGCTGGCGGGCGAGGGCGCGATCTGCGCGCAGGGCTTTGAGCGCCTTGGTCGCCAACGCTTACCTCGTCTGATGCCTTCCGCAGACCCAGTTTTCTCGAGAGCAGCAGATGCGTCAGCGAGCGCCTGGACTCCGGCGGCATTCTCACGGAAGCGCAGCGCGACCTTCTCGGTGCCCGAGTGAACCGGCTTGAGCAACGTCTGCACTCGTGCGATCTCCTGCTGGTCGTTCGGCATATCGAGGTGGCATCAGGTCTGCGATAGCTCGAAGCGACGAGAGGCCGACCCGTGCGGTTAAGGCGGTGGGTTTGGCTGGCGAATCGTCCAATGACGCCGGGCGTTCCCGCGGCGTGCAGTACAGCAGCCGGATACAGCAACGTCGCCTCACCCGATTAGACGCCACCAGTCTCCTACCACCGCTTGAGCAGGGAGAGGAGGCCTCTACGTCGTGACCGGCTCCCGTTTGCGAGCAGGATGTCAGGAGTTCGAACCTCCTAGGCTCCACCACCCTCACGGACACGAAAAAGCCCAGGTCAGGCATGGTTGCCGCAACCTGGGCTTTGATCTTCATTCGGCCTTCTTTCGCTCCCGTGCCCGTTGCGTGCCCGATCCCTTCGCCAGTGCCCCACGGGTGAGGCCGTCGAGCTTCCGGGCCACCTCCCGCTGCCGCTCGTCGGTCAAGGCGGCGGCTCCGCCACCGCGCGCGGCCCTCCCCGCGCGAGCATGCGGCCTGGGGGCCGGTCTCGCGCGGGAGCCGCGCGGCCAACCAACTGCTCTCTACCGTGAATATTCCTTCGACAACGCGCGGTGCCGGGCTCTACCGGTGCCAACGACCATGAGCGCGACGAATGCGAGCACGAAGAACGACAGAAGACGCCATATCGGCTAGGCCATTCTGGGCGTAGTGAACACGAAGCCTATTCCGGCTCCGAGCCACCCGATCTGGAAGCACCAGATCGCTGCCGCCACGCGGAACCAGATCGAGCGCTTGAACTCATCCACGCGGCGCAATCTTCCATGGAACTCCCACACCGGGCAAGAGCATGCATCCGGCGGGGACTCAGCTCCGGGGTGATCGCGAAATCGGACCGACTGCACGTAGTCGAGTGGCTAGCGTGAGCCTGACCTTCCCGCCCGCCACGTCCAGGCAGACCCGTGCTTTCCGGGCGAGGGGCATCAATTTTCAGCCATCCCACAAGGATCCCTGTGGGAGAAGGAACTGTGGAGACGAGTTTTCCGCCGTCGGAACCCTGTTCACTCGGTACGTCGCAGGTTATGTCGGCAACAGCGTCACAACAGGGGCGACAAGGCCGATGGGGGCAGGCGCACGGTCACCGTCAGCCCGCCTTCCTCGCGCGATTCGGCCATCACCGTGCCCTTGTGGGCTTGGGCCGTGGCGCGCACGATGGACAGGCCCAGCCCGGTGCCGCGGTCGGAGCGCACCCGGTCGGAGCGCACCCGGTCGGTCCGCAGGCGGCGGAATGGCTCGAAGATCGCTTCCAGGTCGTAGGCGGGCACGATCGGGCCGGTGTTGGTCACGGACAGCTCCGCTTCGCCGTCGCTGAGCCTGGTGGTCACCCAGACCTCGCCGCCCTGGACGTTGTGCCTGATGGCGTTCTCCACGAGGTTCTGCACCAGCCGTTCGAGCAGGATGGGGTCGCCCTTGGTCGGCGCGGATGCCAGCGCCTGGTGCAGGACGATGGCCTTGGCGTCGGACTCCTCGCCGGCATGGTCGACGACGTGGGAGGCGACCTCGGCCAGGTTCACGGACTGATGGCGTTCCAGGACGGGTCTGTCGCTCTCGGCCAGCGCGAGCAGGCCGTCGATGAGGCGCTCGTGCCGGGTGTTGACGACCAGCAGTGATTCGCCGAGCCGCCGGGCATCAGGGGTGGCGTCGGGCCTGCGCAAGGCCACGTCCACCAGCGTCCGGTTGATCGTCAGGGGTGTGCGCAGCTCGTGGGAGGCGTTGGCGACGAACCGCTTCTGCACGTCGAAGGCGTTGGCCAGGCGGGCGAGCATCAGGTCGAAGGTGTCGGCCAGGTCCTTCACGTCGTGGTGGGGGCCGTTGTAGGCGATGCGCTCGTTGAGGTTGTGGCCGTTGGCGACCCGCCGGGCGGTGTCGGTGACCTGGTAGAGGGGCTTGAGGACGCGCCCGCTCAGCACCCAGCCCGCGGTCGTGGCGAGCGCCCCCAGCAGGGTGACGACCAGCCCGGTCTGGATGAGGAAGCGGGACATCGTCGCCTGCTCGTAGTTCTGCTGGGCGTTGAGCATGTCCCGCCTGGAGACGTTGACCAGCACCAGCTTCCCGCTCGGCTCCAGGATGGCGTGGTTGGGTACGAACTCGGGGGCGGCCTGCAGCCTGAGGCGGGTGTCGTCCAGGATGCCACGGACGATCATGTAGCTGATGCCCAGCAGCAGCAGGCCGACGACGAAGAAGATTCCGCTGTAGAGCAGCGTGAGCCGCAGGCGGACGGACAGCTTCACGAAATCCGGTACCCCATTCCCTGGACGGTCTCGATGACCTGCGGCTCGCCCAGTTTGCGGCGCAGGCGCATCATCGTCACCCGCACAGTGTTGGTGAAGGGGTCGGCGTTCTCGTCCCACGCCTTCTCCAGCAGTTCCTCGGCGGAGACGACGGTGCCGCCGGCCTTCAGCAGCTCGGCGAGCAAGGCGAACTCCTTGCGGGCCAGCGCGACGTAGCGCCCGTCACGGTAGACCTCGCAGCGGGCCTGGTCGAGCCGGATTCCGGAGCGTTCCAGCTGCGGCGGGTCGGCGCGGTGCGCGCGCCGGCCCAGTGCGTGGATGCGGGCCAGCAACTCCTCGAAGGCGAACGGCTTGGTGAGGTAGTCGTCGGCGCCCAGCGACAGCCCCGAGACCCTGGACGACACGTCCGAGGCGGCGGTGAGCATGAGCACTCGCACCGCGAGCTCCGACCCGACCACGGTCCTGGCGACGTCGTCGCCGTGCACGCCGGGCAGGTCACGGTCCAGGACGAGCACGTCGTAGTCGTTGACGCCGAGCTGTTCGAGCGCGGTCTCCCCGTCGTAGGCGACGTCCACGGCGAGTGCCTCGGCACGCAACCCTTCGGCGATCGAGTCCGCGAGCATCTGTTCGTCCTCGACGATCAGCACGCGCAAGAGAGGCCCTCCTTCATCTGAGCGCGCTAAACCTTCCAAGCGCGGCATAACACCGGCATAACAGGATTGCGTAACCGCCCTGTTAAGACGATCCGGGTCTACTCGATTCGCATTCACTGCTGACCGAATCTAGGAGACCTATGAAGAAGCTCACCGCCTTGCTTCTGCTCGCCCTGGCCACCGCGTGTTCCGGCCAGCAGGCCGCGCCCCAAGCCCAGCAGTCGCTCCCCGCCTCCGACGCCGAGGTGAAGTTCGCCCAGTGCATGCGTGACAACGGCATCGGCGACTACCCGGACACCATCGGCAGCGAGGGCTACCCGGTCAAGGACGCCGTCGCTTTCGACAAGACACAGCAGACCTGCGCCAGATGGAAGGAGGCCGGAGGAACGGCCAAGAAGGTGGACGCCGCCTATGTCGACGCCGTGACCAAGTTCGCCAAGTGCATGCGCGAGCACGGCATGAAGGTTCAGGACCCCGACCCCAAGACCGGCCAGTACCGCGTCTCCGTCGACAACAAGGATCGCAATGCCTTCGAGAAGGCGCAGAGCGAGTGCGTTCACCTGCTGCCTCGATGAACCTGCTGCCTTGATGGAGGGAGAACGATGAAACGGGTACTCATCGGCCTGGTCGTGGCCGCCGCCGCCGCGACGACGGGGGCCGTCGCGGCCCTGTCCATGGGCGGCACAGGCGACCGGGACGCCGCCCCCTCGCCGCCACAGGCCACGGCGGAGATCGTCCGCGGCGACCTGACCGATGCGGTCTCGCTCTCTGGAAAGATCATCTTTTCGGGGGAGCGGGTCGTGCGTGGCCAGACAGCCGGGACCGTCACGGCACTCGCCCTCCCTGGCCGGACCCTGCGCCAGGGCCAGGTGCTCTACCGCGTGGACCGCGAGCCCGTCGTGCTGATGTACGGCAGGCTGCCGCTCTACCGGCCGCTCCGCCAGGGCGTCAAGGACGGGCCCGACGTCCGCCAGCTGGAGACGGCCCTGAAAGCGCTCGGCCACGGCGAGGACGTCACCGTCGACGACCGGTTCTCGTGGGCTACCGCGCGTGCCGTACGGGCATGGCAGAAACGAGCCGGCCTCCCGCAGACCGGAGTCGTGAACGCCGAACAGGTCGTGTTCCTGCCGTCGAAGGTCAGAATCGCGAAGGCGGACGTGGCCGTCGGCGACAGCGTCTCACCCGGCCGCCAGGTGTTCACCGTGACCGGCACCGACCGCCTCGTCCACCTCGACCTGGACGTCGCCGACCAAGCGATGGCCAGGAAGGGTGCCAAGGTGAAGGTGGAGCTGCCCGACGGCGGCACGGTGGCCGGGAAGGTGGTCATGGTCGGCGACGTGGCCAAGCCACGCGAGGGCATCGCCACCATCGACGTCGGCGTCCGGCTCGCCAAGGTCAGGAGCGGGATCGCCGACCAGACGCCCGTCACCGTGCTGCTGGAGAGCACCAGCAGGCGCAACGTCCTCAGTGTTCCCGTCGAGGCGCTGCTGGCCACCGCCGGCGGTGGTTACGGCCTGGAGATCGGCGGGCGTGTCGTACCCATCAAGACCGGTGTGTACGGCGGAGGCCGCGTCGAGATCTCCGGCCCCGGGCTGGAAGCGGGCATGAAGGTCGGGGTTCCTGCCGAATGATCATTGAGGTCGAGAACGTCAGCAAACGCCACAACGACACCGTTGAAGCGCTGCGCGGCGTGAACCTGAAGGTCGCCAAGGGCGAACTGCTGGCCATCATCGGCCCATCCGGGTCGGGCAAGTCGACGCTGCTCAACCTCCTCGGCACCCTGGACCGCCCCACATCCGGCACCATCCGCGTCGCCGGGCACGACGTCGGCAGGCTGACCGACCGCCAGCTGTCCGCTCTGCGCGCGCTCCACCTGGGCTTCGTCTTCCAGCAGTTCCACCTGGCCGCCGAGGTCTCGACCGTCGATAACGTGGCCGACGGCCTCCTCTACGCAGGACGCCCACTGGCCGAACGCCGCGAACGCGCTCGGGCCGCGCTGGAACGCGTCGGCCTCGGCCACCGGCTGGGCCACCGCCCGCACCAGCTGTCCGGAGGCGAGCAGCAGCGCGTGGCCATCGCCCGAGCCGTCGTCGGTGACCCGCCGCTGCTGCTGGCCGACGAACCCACCGGCAACCTCGACTCCGCCTCGGGCCAGCAGGTGCTCGCCATCCTGCGTGAGCTCCACACCGCGGGCACCACCATCGTCATGATCACCCACGACATGGACATCGCCCAGTGGTGCCCGAGACGGGTCCGCATCCAGGACGGCACCATCAGGGAGGAGTCATGAACTCGCTCGTACCCGCTCGCCTGCGGCCGCGCGACGTCGCCAGGGTCGGCGCCGCGGGACTGCGGGCCAGAACCTCACGCGTGGTGATGTCCGCGCTCGGCATCGCCATCGGCATCGCGACGATGATCTCGGTGATCGGTATTTCGGCCTCCGGTCAGGAACAGCTGCTGCGTCAGCTCGACCGGCTCGGCACCAACCTGCTGCGGGTGGAACCCGGCCAGTCGTTCTCGGGCGACCCGGTCAAGCTGCACCCGGATGCCGCGCTCATGGTCCGCAGGATCTCCGGTGTCACCGACGCCAGCGCCACCGGCACCGTTGCCGTGAACATCCGCAGGACCGACCGCATCCCCAAGGAGGACACGGGCGGACTGACCGTCCAGGCCACCTCCCTGGACCTGCTGAACACGCTCGACGGACGCGTGGGCACCGGACGGTGGCTCGACGAGGCGATCGCTCACCAGCCCGCGGTCGTCCTCGGCACGGTCGCCGCCCAGCGGCTCGGTGTCAGCCGTACCGGAACGCAGGTGTGGGTGGGCGAGCGGTGGTTCACCGTGACCGGGATTCTCGCCTCGCTGCCGCTCGCGCCGGAGATCGACCGGGCCGCGCTGATCGGGTTCCCGGCGGCGCGGGAGCGGCTCGGCTTCGACGGCCATCCCACCACCGTCTACGAGCGATCGAGCGAGGAGATGGTGGAGCAGGTCAGGGGTATGCTCGCCCGGACGGTCAGCCCGGAGCGGCCGCACGAGATCGCGGTCTCCCGCCCGTCGGACGCGCTGGTCGCCCGCGCTGCCGCCGCGGGTACCTTCACCAACCTGCTGCTCGGACTCGGCGCGGTCGCACTGCTCGTCGGCGGCGTGGGCGTGGCCAACACGATGGTGATCTCGGTGCTGGAGCGCCGCAAGGAGATCGGGCTGCGCCGGGCGCTCGGCGCCACACGGGGGCAGATCAGGATCCAGTTCCTGACGGAGTCGCTGCTGCTGTCGGTGTTCGGCGGGGTGGCAGGGCTCGCGCTCGGTACCCTGGTGACTACCGGGTACGCGCTGTCGCAGGGCTGGCCGCCCACGGTGCCCACCTGGGTGCTAGCCGGCGCCTTCGCCGCCACGCTGGCCGTCGGTGCGATCGCCGGGATCTACCCGGCGATCAGGGCCTCCCGTCTGGCCCCCACAGTGGCCCTGGCGGCAAGCTGACACCGTGACCAGCGTCTGCCGGGGCGCCCCTGCCCCGGCAGACGCTCGCTGTCTGGCCCGCATGCCGCACTGGCCGCCATCTGTGGTGCGGTCGCAGCCGTATGTGGTCGGGGCGATCGACTCATTAGGGGATCCTGGTAGGGCAGCCCCGGTGCTCGGCCCTGAAGGGTCTGCGCTCTGGGCTGGCTTGTCACCGGGATGCCAAAGGCGGTTCGCCGTAGCGGGTGCCGAGTCGTGTCGTTGCTCTACAGCTGCTCCACGATCGCACCGTCTGATCGTCAGAGGCGTTGACCAGCTACGACCCATCCGCGGCACTCGCACGAGTGCGATCATGCCTGCCCATGCTGAGGCCTTCGGTCACGCGTCAACCTCAGTTGACATCAATATGATTGTCAATCTAAATTGACGTCATGGAATGGGATGAGAGACCTGGAAACAACGATGTCCCGACGCCGATGATGGTCGATGTAGGCGATCACGCGCTCTGCGCACAGGTCCGCGGGAAAGGTCCTACCGTGCTTCTCGACTGCGGCGGCTCGGGCCAGGGCATAGGCGGCTGGGGAGAGGACCTGGAGCGCACGTTAGCCGAGCGGGCCACCGTGGTGACCTACGACCGGGCCGGCGTTGGCCGCTCCGGCGGATCGCAGGCCCGTACCGTCACCGAGATGGCCGACGACCTGCGCCGACTTCTTCACGCCCTGCATCTTGAACTGCCAGCGGTGTTCGTAGGCTGGTCCTACGGCGGGCTCGTCACCCAGTTCTATGCCACCCGCTATCCCAGTGACGTGGCGGGACTGGTCTTCGTGGATCCAACCGCCAGCGGAACCCCGCCAGGCTCAGCGCTCGTACGCGACCTGTCGTTCCTTCTTGCCCCACGGCTACTGCGCCTGCGTGCGATATTCGGCGGCACCAACGCGCAGCCGCTGCGCGAATTGGCCGTCACCCTGTCCGGGATGCAGAACGTCATGCGCGAGGTCGCCCAGGCGCGTCAGGAGAGCGGATTGCCGCCCGTGCCCATCCGCGTGATCACGGCAGGCCGACGGCCGCGGATGCCCAAAGCGCATCTAGAGCATCTCAACGCCGACCATCACGCTCTGGCCGACCAGTCCCCGCATGGGCAGATGACGGTCGCCGAACGGGCCAGTCACCAGATTCCGTTCGAGCAACCCGAAATCATCAGCCAAGCGGTCGACGAGGTGCTGAGCCTGCCGCCGAACTCACAGGAAGATTTGAACGGGTAGCTCAGATTCTCCGACGCGGCTCCCTACGATCGCCATGCTGTGCTTGGCCGCCGTAGATGGCTGGGGGCGATCGACGGGCCGGGCACCAGGGTTGCACTTCGGGTTGCAATACAGGGTCGTTCAAAGTTGTTCAGGATGGGCCGCACATACCCTCTGATCTGCATTGAACTGTCCGGAACAGCGCAAGGTCGGTCTTTTAATCCGCAGGTTTCTTGGGTCGGCATGCTTCCTTGGGGCACAGGGCGGTGACGGCCTCCGGTGCTATCCAGCATTCCCGGCGTCGTGCCCGATCACCTACGGCAAGCCGTACCCATGCGGGGAGGCGCGGCGCAATGCCGGAGACCGTCTCAACGAGAGTACCGCCGTGCCCGTCGCGTGCCCGATAGGACGGGAAACGAGGGGGAACAGCGGGGAGTCACGGGGAACGCGATCAGTGCCGTGATCTGTGTCTTCGCAGATCGAGCAAGATCGGCGTATGTCTTTGCAAGCAGGATGTCAGGAGTTCGAATCTCCTAGGCTCCACCAGCCAAAACACTCAGTCTGTGATCATGAAAACCGGGCTTGAGTGACTATCTGGGTGACTAAGCTTCCCGCCCGCCTCCGAAGAGACCGTCCATCGCCGTCGTGCCTTCCTGCATGACGGGCCGGATCTGGAGACGGTAGACCGTCTCGGTGACCACGGTGTTGGCATGGCCGACCAGCCGGGAGATGTGCTCGATGGGAACGCCGGAGTCCGAGAGCAGCGAGACGAAGCTGTGCCGCATCTCCCTGGGCGTCCACTCCGTGTCGACCAGTCCGGCCTCTTTGAGGATCTTCCGGAAGTCCCGCCGGACGTTGCCGGCGCTCAGCGCGGCCCCGTTCTTCGTGCAGAACACCAGCCTGCCGGTTCCGCCGTGGTCGGTGGTCCCGCTGGTGAGCCCGGTCCGTCACCGGGTCTGCTGTGCTGCGGCTCAGCTGTTCGCGCGGATGGTCTTGTTGATCCAGTCGCTGTAGGCGGGCACGTTGGTGTAGAGGCCGGGGCCCTGCTCGCAGGAGGGGCTCTTGGCGCCTGGGCCGGAGGTGACGCCGATCAGCTCCCACCTGTTGTTGCGGCCGCGCTGGATCTGGGGGCCGCCGGAGTCGCCGTTGCAGGCCATGGCCTTGGGCTTCTGGCTGACGGTGCACAGGCGGGTGTCATCGGCGAAGCCGGGGCCGCACTCGGAGACCGCGCCACGCCGGGTGTCGAGCTGGCGCAGCTTCTTGGCCATCTTCCACTCAGCCGGGTTGGTGCTGAACTTGGTGATGCCGAAGCCGATGATCCGGGTCGGCGTGCCGGGCTTGCCCGCCTGCTCGGCGATCTTGATGGGCTTGATGCTGACTGGGCGGTCCAGGCGGACCAGCGCGATGTCGTTCTTGTTGGGTGAGTTCTGGGCGTAGTCCGGGTGCAGGAACGCCTGCGCGATCTTGCGGACGGTTCCGCCGGACTTGCGCTTGTCGCTGCCGATGCGCACCGTCCCCTTCGAGATCGAGCCGATCTCCATGTCGAGGCAGTGCGCGGCGGTCACGACCCACTGCGGGTTGATCAGGGCCGCGCCGCAGTTACCGTCCGTCAGGCCCATGAGCGGGGCCGTGGTCGGGATGGTCGCCATGAAGGGGTAGGACTCGGTGGACTTGGAGCCGTTGATGATCGCTCCGGCGCTCCCGGCGGTGACCGCGAGGCAGGCCGCGCCGGCCAGCGCGACGACAGCGGAGCGGGAGACGATACGGCGGAATGAGGTGGTACCAGACACGAGTGAAGCCCTTAATCGGTTGTTTGTGACGTTATGAAGCTATATGTCCGGCTTCGCCGAGGTGACCATGCCAGCAGGCCAACACGCGGTAGGGATAACCCCACCTGACCAGGGCGGATGCGCCCAGCGGCGCCCTGGCTACTCGAGTCGATGGGTGGCACCTCTACGAAGCCTTGATGACTGCCCAGAACGCCGAAGCTTGACGACGCGGCTGCTGTACTGAATCTGAAAGCTCGACGTGACGCGCGATCATGCCGCTGACCTGCAGCGATAGATAGTCTTTGGGTAACGTCCACCTTTGATCGTCAGTACGGCAGCGAAGTACAGCAACCGGGCCGCACAGGCACTTACATCGACAGGCGCCACCACACGCCGGAACAGGCCGAGACATGGCCGATCCGGTGACCGGCTCCCGTTTACAAGCAGGATGTCAGGAGTTCGAATCTCCTAGGCTCCACCCACTCGGAAGCCCAGGTCAGGGACCGTTTTCCCCACCTGGGCTTTGATCGTTATTCGGCCTCGTTGCATGCCCGATCCACTTTTGAGTTGTCCTCGTGCGAGGCTGTCGAGCTGCTCGGTCACCTGGTGCCGTCGCTCGTCGGTCGCGTGCTGGTAGATGATCGCGGCGCGTGTGCTGGAGTGGCCCATGCGGTCCATGAGCTCTCGCAGTGATGCGCCCGTGCTGGCCGCCAGGGTGTTCCCCGTGTGTTGGAGATCGTGAAAGTGGACCTTCGGGACACCGGTCTTCGTGAGCGCCTTGGTCCAGAAACGGCGGTTGAAGTTGCTGTTCCACAGCGGCCCGTCGTCCGGCCCCACGTACGGGGTCGAGCCACCGGACGTTGAGCGTGCCGCAGATGGAGCAGCGCAGCCCGTCGAGGAAGTACGCCAGGCCAGTCATACCGACCACCTGCCGTACTCGCCGCCCCGGCTGGCGTGTGATCTCATCTGCGCACTCACAAGCGATTTGGTCGGCCGGGGAGATTCGCGCGAATGATCTGGGCAGAGTCGGTGGGAGGGCCCTTGGCCGTCGTAGAGACGAGTGCGTTGGGCGAATGGACCGGTTGCGAGGGGGATTACGAGCGGGCCTGTGCTATCGCCTACACCGCAGACCCCAATTCACCATCCCATGAGGCACTGCGCTTCCTCCTGCAGTGGTTCGCAGCCCAACCGGCCAAAACGATCACGGGGACGAGTCACCTCTTCATAAGTGATCATCTATGAAGAGGTGACTTGGGCAACGGTTGGCTGCGCTTCATGAGGACGGTCAATTGGGGGTGCCGGTAAGCGCATGTCGTATGCCCCAAACCGGGATGATTTAGTTCGTGTCGCCTGCTGGTCCCATAAGATGATGAAGCGCCGGGCTGTGCCATTCCGGGTAGATAGAGGAGCCTAGGTGGCCGATTCGCCAGCCGACCGACCCAAGATGGTCGGCGACGCCGCCGGCAATGTTGGTCTATTCGGGCGCGACGGCGATCTCCGCGTACTCCGCTCCTTGGTGGAGCGCGCCCGGCATGATGGCGGAGCGCTGCTGTTGTTCGGCGAGCTCGGTGTCGGAAAGACGGTGCTGCTGGACGCGGCGAGCGCGTACGCCGAGGCAGCCGGTACGCACGTCTTGCGGGCATCAGGCACGCAGTTCGAGGCGGCTCACAGCTTCTCCACGCTCCATCAGGCCTTGTATCCACTGGTGGGCGATCTCGACGCGTTGAACCCGGTACACCGCAGGGCGCTCGGCGTCGCACTGGGTCTTCGAGGCGGTTCCCCGCCGGGCCTGCTGGTGATCGCGAACGCGGCCTTGGCGCTCTTGTCCCACGCGGCGGTGACCCGGCCCATGCTGGTGGTCGTCGACGACCTGCCGTGGCTCGATCGGGCCAGCGCCATGGTCCTGGCTATCGTCGCCCGCCGGGTGGCGGGCAGGCGGGTCGGTTTCCTGGCCGCCTACCGGTCCGGCGACGAAAGCTTCTTCGACCGTGCCGGCCTGCCCGATCACGAGGTGCGGCCGCTTGCGGACGAGGCCGCGGACGCGCTGGCGGCGCACTGGTTCCCCGCGCTCGTGCCCGCGGTGCGGCGACGTCTCCTGGCGGAGGCGCAGGGGAACCCGCTGGCTTTGCTTGAGCTTCCCCTCACGCTGTCGGGCCGGCAACGATCCGGTGTCGCGCGTCTGCCGGAGGTGCTGCCGTTGAGCGGCCGTCTCCAAGCGGCGTTCGAGTCGCGGATCAGCGGGCTGCCGTTGTCGGCACGACAGGTGCTGCTGCTGCTGGTGCTGGACGGCACGGGCAGCCTGCGCGCGCTGGCGGCGCTCGGCGCCGACGCGACGGCGCTGGCCCCGGCTGAGCGGGCGGGGCTGGTCTCCGTTGAAGAGGGGGCCGGCCGGGTGAGGTTCCGGCATCCGTTGACGCGTTCGGCGGTCGTCGACCTGTCCACAGCGGAGGAACGGATGCGGGCGCACGCGATGCTCGCCGAGCGGCAGTCGGACAGTCCGGAGCGCAGAGCCTGGCATCTGGCCCACGCCACGGTCGGTACGGACGAGCGGGTGGCGCAGCTGCTGGAGAAGGCGGCTCACACGGTCCGCGCACGCGGCGACGCGGCCGGTTCGGTCACCGCTCTGCTGCGGGCTGCCGATCTCAGCCCGGTCGGCGCCGACCGGAGCCGTCGGCTCGCCCAGGCGGCGTACTTCGGGGCGGTGATGACCGGCGACCTGCGGGAGGTACCGCGCCTGCTTGCCGACGCCCTGCAGGGCGAGAGCGGGAGCGTCCGATCGCTGGTCTCAGCCGTCGCGGCCGCCCATCACCTGCTGCTCAGCGGCGAGGGAGACGTCGACACCGCGCACCGGCTGCTGGTTGGCGCTATTGAGATGCAGCCCACGCCCTACGACAGTGAGAACGACACGCTCGTCGAAGCGTTCTACACCCTGGGCTGGGTCTGCTACTTCGGCGGGCGAGCTGAGCTGTGGACGCCGTTCCACGCGGCGTTCGCTCAGCTGGCCGCGCCGGTTCCGGAGCTGCTCACCCTATTGGTGGGTACCTTCGCCGATCCGGCCCGTACGGCGTCCACGCTGCTCGCCCGGATCGAGGCGGCGATCGCCGATCTGGGTGAGCACGGTGACCCGGTCTGGAGCGTCCGTGTGGGGCTGGCCGCGATGTTCGTGGATCGGCTGACCTTGTGCCGGGCCGCCTTGTGGCGCATCCTGCGCGACCATCGTGATGGCGCCGCAGTGACGCTGACCCTGCACGCCCGGTCGTTGCTCGGGCTGGATCAACTCATCACCGGTGAGTGGGATGAGCTGCGGGCTCTGGCCGAGGAGCACGTCGAGCTGTGCCGGCTGCACAACTATCGGCTGCTGGAATGCCTGGGGCTGTACCTGTTGGCGATGCTGACCGCTGCCCGTGGCGACTATGAGGCCACCAAGGCGCTGACCGATCGGATGACGGTGTGGGCGACGCCGCGGCGGGCCGGGCTGGTGCGGCGTATCGCGGCCCAGGCTCTGATACTCGACGCGCTGGGCCGCGGGGATTTCGAGGAGGCCTACCGGCACGCGATGACGATCACGGCCGCCGGCGAGCTGGCCAGCCATGTGCCGCACGCGTTGTGGGTGATCATGGATGTCGTCGAGGCGGCGGTGCGCACTGGGCGAACGGCGGAAGCGGTCGCGCACGTCGAGGCGGTACGGGCCTGCGAGGTTGCCGTGCTGTCGCCGCGGCTGGCCATGACCGTGGACGCCGCGGCTGCCTTGGTGGCGGGCGACGAGGACGCGGTCATCCTGTTCGAGCGGGCGCTTTCCGTGGCCGACGGCGAGCACTGGCCGTTCGATCGCGCACGTATCGCCCTCGCCTACGGAGAGAAGCTACGGCGTAACAAAGCGGCTATCGAGGCCCGTCGGCACCTCACCAATGCCCTGTACGCATTCCAGCGGCTGGAGGCCCGGCCATGGGCCCAACGGGCCGCGAGTGAGCTGCGCGCGACCGGGCAAAGCATCGGCCACCTCGCCCCCACCGGTCCGGGATCCCTCACCCCGCAGCAGCGTGAGATCGCCGAACTCGCAGCCGCCGGGTTGACCAACAAGCAGATCGGCGAACGGCTCTTCCTGTCGCCCCGGACCGTTGGGACCCACCTCTATCAGCTCTTCCCGAAGCTCGGCATCACCTCACGCGCCGCCCTGCGCGACGCGCTGGCCGACCTCGACGACGAGGCGCCGCCCGCGATCCCCTGAGGGCGCCAGTCATTTGGCGCAATCGAGCATGGCCTACGGCTGCCTACTGTCCTTCACGTCTGCATCACACCAGTGCGCGAGGAGGAAGCATCATGAGTTCCACTGCGGCCAACGTTGTGCTCGTGCACGGTGGTTTCGTCGACGGGTCGGGCTGGCAGCCCGTCTATGACCTGCTCAAGCAGGACGGCTACCGGGTCAGCATCGTCCAGAACCCCACACTGACGCTGGACGGGGACGCTGAGCCACCCGGCTGATCCTGGACCGCCGGGACGGTCCCACCGTGCTCGTCGGACACTCCTACGGTGGCGCGGTTATCAGCGAGGCCGGTAACCACCCGCGGGTGTCGGCGCTGGTCTACTGTCATGCGCGGATGCGGCTCCTTCGTCCGCCCCATGCCCGAGCGCCAGGTCATCCTCATCAGCCACCAGAGCAGGCCCGACCTGGCCGCCTCCGGCACCCATCCCGACATCCAAGCCTTCGGCTGGGACCTGGCCCTACGCGACGTCGACCCCGAGGCCCCGCTGTTCACCGGTGAGAAGATCACCGCCAACCGAGATATCGCGATCATCCTCGGCGTCCGGAGCGGACATCCGGTCATCCACCGCCGCAGCATGTGGCACCGAGGCCACACCGCCCGCATCCACGGCGCCTCGGCCCGCCTGGAGATCAACTCCTACACCAACGCCGACATGCTGCCCGACTGGGACGACCTCAAGCGCTTCCACCAGTACCGCAAGCGGCCCGCGTTCTTCTACCAGACCCTCATCCGCGAACACGGGATGACCCTGACCACCTCCCGCATCGCCTACGAAGACGAACGCACCCGCCTGGGCATGGACTACGCCGAAGCGATCCTCATCATCCGCCGCACCATGGCCGACCCAAACGGCCACCCGATCGAGGTCACCGAGGTCAAAGCCCCCGCCAACCGCTACGAGATCGGCTACAGCGCCGAGCTGGCCGATGATGTGAGCGCGGTGTCCACCCCCGAAGAACTAGCCGACAATGGCATCGCCCTGATGATCTGAAAAACGCGTGCTCGCTCGGTGCCTCCGCCACTCAGCGTGGGAACACCAAAAACTCAATATGGATGCGGCAGTGATAGAAGGCGGCGTTGAGCGTTTTACTGGCCTAGTCTTTTTATTCTCTGGACATCGTCCGGTTTGGGCTCATGTGCTCTGCCGCCAGGGCGGACTTTCGGTGGAACCGGAACGTAAGAGGTGCCATTTGGATGGAACTCGTACTTGGCAAGAAGCCTACGTCTCTCCGAACCCTTGAATGGTAGAAATATCAGATAGGCGACTAGTGCTCCCACCATATGCGCGTATGACGGAGACGACTGGCTGATTACTAGAAACAGCAAGCCATAGAAAAACACGACTAAGATGAACCGCCGCTCGAAGAAGAATCGGCCTTGGATATCGTCCCTGGCCCACCAGCGGTACTGCCAGGGCAGTCGGTAATGCGTCAACTGGTATCGCAACCAGGGCCATGGTGGCGGATGCTCGCGTAGGCGCAGTATGAGGCCGCTGCGGATTATGTCCAGGCAGTCGCGCAAGGTCGGGCTACTCTTGCCTGGTTCGGACAGATCCAGCAGGGTGCCCATGAGTTCGGCGCCACGGAACTCCCGGAAACGGGGCGGGTAAGCCAGGCGCATCAGCAACCGGCAGCGGCGCTCGTAGGTGGAGGCGGCGTCGGAACTCGTCACATCCCCATCCCGGGCTGGAGGCTCAAGCGACGCTGAGCGGTAGCGGCCAGGCGCGTCAGGCGGGCGGTCTCCTCGGCCAGCACCTGACGACCGTGTCCGGTGAGGTTGTAGTAGCGGCGGTGACGGCCGGAAACGACCTCCTCCTTGACCACGATCACCAGTCCGTCACCAGCCAGTCGATCCAGGGCGCCGTAAAGGGTGCCCGCGCCGAGGCGTACACGCTCTTCGGACAGCTCCCGCACCGCTTTGATCACCCCGTAGCCATGGAGCGGGCCTTGGGACAGGGCCAGCAGGATCAGGTAACTCTGCTCGCGTAGTGCCATACCTGATATATATCGTCATTCGTACTATTGGTTCAAGAGCGACTAGCCACTGTCCAGTCCCAGGAGATGAGGCTAAGTCGTCAAGGCAGTCCGCCTGCGGCGGTCTGCGCGCGCTGGGCGGTCGCTGGCCGCGCTGCGGCTCTCCGGCCGGTCGCGGCCGCGCCGCCCACGCGCTTGAACCGCCGTGACGGATAGCGAGACAAGTGAGGCGCGTTCCAAACCGGCTACGAGCTGTACACGCCGACCTCCCCAGAGCCATGCGAGGAAGCGGCTATGACCTCTCTCACAGTAGGGCGTTTGATCACCGATGGGTGATACCTGACGGCTGCGCGACATCTACCAGGTAGATGACACGACACGCACCGAAACGGTGGAGGAGAGGCCGCGTGTGAGTGATGAAGAAAGCTTCACCCGCATGTTCCAGGACCATTACGAGTCGGTTCTGCGGTACGCCTGGCGACGGGTTGGTCCTGCGGAAGCTCCAGACATAACCGCCGAGACGTTCAAGATTGCCTGGGAGAAGTACGAGCGATTCCCCCGAGAACAACCGCTGCCCTGGCTGTACGCGACCGCTCGGAATCTCACGCTGAATCTGATCAGACGAGACAACCGGCGAGATGAACTCGCCGGTCCATCGAGTGAGGGCCTGAAGCACCACGGTGTCGAAGCAGACCACGCCACCACGGTCGTCGCCCGACAAGCGGCACTGGCCGCGCTGAACAGTCTGAGCGAAGACGATCGGGAACTGGTGCTCTTGATGTCTTGGGAAGGACTCGACCTCCGCGGGGCTGCGAAGGTTGTGGGCTGCTCCCGGCCTACAGCTGCCATGCGACTGCATCGCGTACGCAAACGACTACGACGCTTGCTCGGAGAAGAGCCGCAATCCGTCGCTGCTCGCCAGCCTTCCTGCCAGGGGAATGCCGTATGACCAATGATCTCAAGCAGTTGATGACCACGCTCCAGACGCATGACCCCGCCAGTCGTGTCCGAGCGGATCCCCTGGTGCTGTCCGCCACCCTCCAGAGCGTTATCGCTGACACGGCACGGGCACCCCGGGCGATCAAACCACGCTGGTCCTGGAGGAGGTGGCTCACCCTCATTCCCATCACCGCCCTCCTGGTGGGAGCAGCGGTCGTCATGCATCCCGACGAAATTGGTCCTATGACTCTGGGGCCGGCCAAAGCGTTGGCTTTCACCAAGAATGGTGACTACATCGACGTCAGGATCGTGGAACCGGATGCCGACCCCGAGCGATATCGGCAGGACTTCGCGGCACATGGCCTGAACGTCGAATTGAAGATGGAACCCGCATCGCCCAGCCTCGTCGGCGCGATGGTCTCCGTCTCATCTCCCCAAAGGATGGTGGTGTTCCACAGCGACGGATTCGAAATCAAGGATGGAAATAGAAGCCCTAGAATCAAGAAAATCGAAGGGGCCGACTGCGGCAAGATTTGGTGCCTGGCCGGAGTGAGTATTCCTGTCGGTCTGCGCAGCCCTTTCGAGGTCACTTTTGGGCGGGCTGCTCGGCCTGACGAACGGTATGAGATCTCGGGAGATCCGACCGCTCGCGGCGAGATTCTGGAAGGAATGGAGCTGGCGAACAGGACGGTAGGTGAGGTCAAGCTCATGCTTCAGCAGCGGCATGCCACCGTCTCGCGCTACTACAAGGCTCCTCCTGAGCCCTCTCCTCGTGACGGCTCTGGCTTGGATGTGACCGAGCACCCCCTCCAGGCGGAAGATGTTCCCGACACCTGGTACATACATGAGGTGTTGGGCGGCCATGAAAAGAACACGGTAAGGCTCATCGTCGCGCCCCAGCCCACCGCCAACCCACACTGAGCGGCCTTCACACCTACACGGCTGCGCCCTCAACAGTCCACAGAGGGTGCAGCCACGCTTATAGAAGCGCTTCAGCAGTAAGCCTGAAACCGTAAGCCGCAGCGCGGATGCTCAGCCCCTACGCGCCAAGATCCTGACTGTCGCGGGGCTTCCGTCCCTTGGGCCTGGCGGCACTGCGCTTGCCACCGGATGAGCGGGCCGGTCATCTGCCGGGGTGCTGTACGGCAGCGGGATACAGCAACCCCGCCTCACACGATCACACGCCACCGGTCCGTATCTGCTGCGTGATCAGGGCAAGGAGCCCTCTACGTCGTGACTGGCTCCCGTTCGCGAGCAGGATGTCAGGAGTTCGAATCTCCTGGGCTCCACCGGCCAGAACACTTCTCAACGGGTCTTGGTGTGCGGCATCCGGGCCATTAGCCTTCCCTCAGGTCGTTTCGCCGTCATCGTTCTTCTGTTCGGCTTCCACCCGTGCGCTCAGCGCGTCGGCGATCCTCTGATCGGCATCCCGTGTGGCGTGCTGATAGATCAGTGCGGCCCGGTCGCTGTCGTGCCCCATCCGTGTCTTGAGGTCGGCCAGGCTTGCCCCCGACTGCGCGGCCAGCGTGTTGCCGGTGTGCCGCAGGTCGTGGAGGTGCAGGCCCTTGACGCCCATCTCCTTGAGTGCGTCCGCCCACCTGGCCTCATGCCGGAAGTTGTTGCCCCGCAGGAACCCTCCCCGCTTGCCGGGAAAGGCCCGGTGACCACGAACTCCGCCAGGTGATCGGAGAGCGCCGGGACTATCGCCGAGGGAATGCCGATGATCCGCCGGCCAGCCCGGGACTTGGGCGGACCAAGGGGCGGCGGCGCTGAGCGCCGCGCCCGCCCCTGCGCCTGCACCGCCCGCCGGGCATGCGGCGTGGGCGCCGGTCCCGACGTGCGGCAGGACTCCGGGGCCACCGTACGCGGCATCCGCCGACCGGACCCAAAGGCTCGGCCCTGGCCGCGCCGCCCCCCGCTATCGTCGTCGGGCTCGTACCACAAGAACGATGGCGATCACGATTAGCACAAAGAGCAAAACCTCAAACCAGCTCAGGCCGAACATGCATGCGTCCCTTCCGACTGAGATTGCCGACCTTCACGATGTCCGAGTAGATGAGTCAGGTCAATGACAGCGCCGCGCCTGGGCCACAGCGACCGGACCGGGTACGAACTTCGGACGCGTCGCCGCCAGGTACAGCACGACGATCGCCACAGGGTGGCCGGCCACCGCTCGTGGTTGGGGGCGATCGAAGGTCCGGGGCAGCCGTCGCCCCTAGGGAGTGTCGTCAAAGTCCTGCGGAGAGTGGATGCCGAACGAAGTCGTGTAGTGGATATGGCTCATGGCGGGCGTGGTGCGTTGTCATGAGTTGGCCCGGTGCCAGGTGAGGCCGGTCAGCCACGGCCCGCGGTACGGAACGGTGCAGGGTTGTCCCTGGGGCTCAATGTCGTGACCGATACGCCCCCGTCCTCCGGTGCGATCTCAGGTCGGCGGCACCGGCCGCGTGTCAGCTCCTGTCTACCGTCATGTCCCACAGAGTGATGTCGTCGTAGGTGGTGGGCTCGTAGGGCTTCTTGGGCAGCCAGCTCTCCGTGGCGAGCAGGCTGCCGCCGGGATGGAACGTCGCCTTACGGAACCCCTGGGGCCAGCGGTCGCCAGGCTCGGGGTAGTCGTACTCACCGGTGGCCGGATCCCACAGCACCAGGCCGAAGACCGTTTCCGGACCAGGTATCCCGGCGACCGCCAGCACACCGCTCTGCGGGTGGAAGGCCACCTCGAAGACACGATCGAAGAGCGCGAACGGATCACAGGCCGTACCGGTGAACAGATCCCATACCCAGACCTCGTGGGGCAGCCGTTCGTGACGCCGTAAGGCGGGCCAGCTTATGGCAGCGGCGAAGCGGGTGGCGGCTGGATCGAAAGCACAAGCTCTGATGATGCCCCCGTACAGACTGTCGGGCAAGTGCGGGCTGATGGGTTTGCTCGGGATGCCGGTCAAGGGCAGGGTGGTCGGCTTGCGGTTGCTCGTCGGAACCTCCCAGCGCCGGGCGGTGGGGCCCGCCGGACTGCTGCCCACACTGATGAGCGGGCCGCCGCCGGGCGGGAAGGTCATGTCCCAGATACTGTGGCCCGCGATCAGGAACGGGCCGGCGGCCCGCCCCTTGCGGGGGTTCCACATCCGCACCCGGCCGTCCCCGTAGCCGAGGGCCAACAGGTCGCTCTCGGGATCGAACGCCATCACCTGAGGGTGCTTGTCCGGCACGAAGGGAACACCGAATCGCTTGCCGGTGGACAGGTCCCAGATGTGCACCGTCGGCCCGTGGAAGTTGAAGACCACGGCCAGCAGATCACCTCGCGGGTGGAAGGCGGCCTGCTCTGTGTAGCCGGGCATCTCCTCCCAGCCGGGCATCGTGATGGTCTTGTCGGGCAGAGGCGATCCGCTGGGCCCATCCCAGAACAGGACGGTGCGGCTGTTGCGGGCGATCAACTCGTCCCCGCCGGCCCGGAAGACAAGGGGATCGACTGGCACGGCTTGGCGATGGTGACGGAGCACGCCCGCGCGCTGCATGAAGACGCCGTCCACAGGGCTCCTCAACGATAGGAATGACAGAGGGAATCAGCTGCATTGGACGACGCGCGGGATGGAATGGTTCGAAAAAGGGTCCGCCGCGTCTGGGGAGGGACGCGCGAGGCGGGCAGCCAGGAGCAGGAAAGGGGCGGGGCGGAGGTCGAGGCGCCGGAGGCGCAGGCGTGACAGGCGAACCTGGCGACGCACTTACCAAGGGCGGGGGTGTCGTCAACGCTGATCAGAGCCACAGCAGCAAGGACGCGATGGTGACGACGGCGGTGTAGGAGGTGGAGGTCTTGTCATAGCGGGTGGCCAGGGCGCGGAATTGCTTGAGCTGGTTGAAGCAGCGCTCGACGACGTTTCGGCGCTTGTACAGAACGCGGTCGAAGGCCGGCCGGCGACCGCCTTTGCTGCCGCGGTTGGCCCGGTGGGCGATCTGATCGGCCCGCTCGGGAATGGTGTGGCTGATACCGCGTCGCCGCAGGTAGGTGCGGATGGCGCGAGAGCTGTAGCCCTTGTCGGCCACCACATGATCGGGGCGGCTACGAGGTCGGCCACGGCCCAGGCGGGGAACGCCGATGGCGTGCAGGACCTGTTCCAGGCGGGTGCAGTCGTTGACGTTGTCGCCGGTCACCACGAACGCCAGCGGTCGTCCGCGTCCGTCGCAGGCCAGGTGGATTTTACTGGTCAGCCCACCACGAGATCGGCCGAGGGCGTGATCTGCCGGCTCATCGGGGTCAGGTCCCCCTTTTTGGCCCCGGCGGCGTGCTGATGAGCCCGCACCACGGTTGAATCGACCGCCACCAGCCAATCGATGTCGGCCCGGGCATCGGCGTCGGCCTGCAGGGCCTGCAGCATGCGGGTAAAGGTGCCGTCCAACGCCCAGCGTCGAAAGCGGGTGTAGATGCTCTGCCAGGACCCGTACCGGGCCGGGACATCCCGCCAGGCCGCCCCGGAACGAACCTTCCACACGATGCCGTTGAGCACCCGGCGGTCATCATCTCGTGGGTGGCCCATCTGCCCCGAGGGGAGAAGCGTCTGCAGCTTCTCCCACTCCTCATCCGTCAATTCATACCGGCGGATCACACCATGTCATGATCCACCAGCAAGGTCACATTGAAGACACGGCCTAGCGGGATGTTGATCGGGAAGGCCGCGAAGTGCGCCGCCTGCCGCGGCCGGGGCCGCGATGTCGGGTGTGCGCCGGCGGAGGCGATGAGCACGCGGGAACGGCGCTCAAGCGCGGACCCAGCGGACCCAGCGGACCCCGCTGCTCCGCTGCCGCCGCGCGCCAGTCCGGCTGTGACGTGTCGTCAGGTCAGCCGGATCCGCACAGCCTCTTGAGCTCGGCGAGGTCCGTGTTGATATCCGCGATCACCTGGTTGGGATCGCCGCCGGTCATGCCGGTCAGCCGGAAGTTCAGCTCCTGGAATTCGGCGGCCAGTCGACTGATCGTCGCCCCCACCGCTCCTTGCGCGTCGAGGACCGCGCCCATCAGGTCGAGGTAGGTCTGGCGAGCCGCGACCGCCTGGCTGCTGCGGGTGGTCCCGGCGTTCTGGCGGTATGCGGTCAGCGCCGTCGCCGTCTCGTCGCAGCCCCCGGGCCGGACCGCTGACACCAGCGGGGAGACAACCGGCACCGCTCGCGTGGGGCTTGGCTCCGGTGGCTGGGGCGCGCTGGACTCGGGAGGTGGGCTCGGGGCGGGCGGTGCGGGCCGGGTGGTGACCGGATCCGGTGACGACGGCCGCGGGGCCGAGGTGGTGACCACCGGGTCGGACGGGGGCTGCGGAGGCGGGGCCGGCGGCATCAGGTAGGCGACCAGCGCGACCACGGCGGCCACCGCACCCGCCAGAGCGCTCATCGCCGCCCAGTTCGGGCGCAAACCTGCTCCTCCACCCGCCGTCGGTGGCTGCGCTGGCCCGTTCTCCGTCATGCCCTCATCGTGGCCGAGCCGCCGAACTCGGTCCAGGAAACCCTGAACAGCGCCTATATAAGGCGGGCTGGTGAAGTGGCGGCAGGCGCCTTCGGTGACGCCGGTGAACGCAACCTCGGCCGAACGCCATTCCTGGCGTGCCCGATAGGGCGGGAAACATGGGGGAACAGTGGGAGGTCACGGGGAGCGTGATCGGTACGCTGAGGCGCGTTGGCGCCGGTGAAGCGAGATCGACTTGCGGCTTTGCGAGCAGGAAGTCAGGAGTTCGAATCTCCTGGGCTCCACCGGCAAAAACGCTTCTTCTGTACCAGAGATGATCGGCGCATCTGCCTGCAGGTCACCGAGGCCGGTAGCCCTTCTTTTTACGGCCGGCCGGCACGGCCCGGCGACCGGAGCCATTCTGTGCGGGTTTTTGTGCCTGCCGCTGTGCCGGTTTCTCCGCAGGGGAGGCGGGGGTACGGCCCCGCGAGCTGTTCACCGTCCGGCCGCGGACGATGCCGATGAAATCTTCCACCAGGTCAGTGGTCGCGTCTGTGGGCCAGGCCAGCGCGACCTGAGACTGCGGCGCGTCCGGCACCGGCCGGTAAGTGAGATCCCTGCGGTGGTGGAGGCGTGCCAGCGACAGCGGAACCAGGAGAATCCCAGTGCCGGCCGCTACCAGCTCGACCGCGTCCGCCGTTGTGGCCGGGCGGGTGAACGCGGGCAGCCCGGGCCGGACCGTCCACTCGATGGTGTCGTCCAGAGGATGGAACACCTCGTCGTCGACAAGGTCGGCGATGGCCACCTCGTCGGCGGCGACTATCACGTGGTCCTTGGGCACCATGACCACCGTGGTCTCCACGTAGAGAGGAATCACGCTGAGCCCGTCCCGGTCGACCGGCAGCCTGACGAATCCGGCGTCGGCGCCGCCATTCCGCAGCAGTCCCACCACCTCGGCGGCGGGGACCGCGGCCAGGGTAATCGGCACGCCGGGCATTCTCTCGGTCCAGACGTTGACCCATTTCGCGGGTGTCACCCCGGGCACGTACGCCAGCCGAAACATCCTGCCGGTCTCTTCATCAGTCACTTCCTCAGGGTACTGATGTCAAGGGAACCTGTTCCGGCTGACTACTCTTGACGCCATGACCTCGCCCAAACCGAAGACCATCCAGACAATGAAGCCCGCGACCGCGGCCAAGAAGCTGGGTGTCCCCCTCTCGGCCACTCCCGCCGAGTTCCAGGTGAGTGTCGTCTCCAGGGACGAGCTGAACGAGTTGCAGTCGACGCCACCCGCCTGGCTCGCTGACCTGCGCCGCAACGGCCCGCACACCAAGCAGGTCATCGCCGCGAAGCTCAGGATCTCCATTGCCGGCCTGATCAGAGGTGGGATCACCGGACCGCTCACCACCGCTGAGATCGATGCGCTGAAAGCGGAGAACCCGGCGTGGCTGGAGCGCGAGCAGTCTCTCCAGGTCGAGGTCCGCAAAGAAGCACTCCGCCTCAAGCAACGCTAGACGGCTGAGATCCTGCACGTTTCCGACCCCAGACGCGTCTCCAGGCTGCCGCCACCGTCTCGCCGAGTGACAACGACCTTGGACGAGGCTGGACGACGACGGATCACTGTGGACCGTATGCACAGGTGGGGGCGGGTATGTCCCAATGGTCTCGCCCCCGCCCGTCTTGCTTTGCGAGCAGGATGTCAGGAGTTCGAATCTCCTAGGCTCCACCACCCTCACGGAGGGGAAAAAGCCCAGGTCAGGCATGGTTGCCGCAACCTGGGCTTTGATCTTCATTCGGCCTGCTTTCGCTCCCGTGCCCGATCCCTTCGCCAGGACCACGGGCGAGGCCGTCAAGGCGGCACAAGCGTCGCCGCTCCCGCGCTGCGCGTGCGGCCTGGGGGCCGATCCCGCGCGACTGCCGGGCTTGCGGGGTACGGGAAGCGGCGTCGGGCGGTGACGATCAGCAGGAACTGGTCAGCCGGCTCCTCAGGTGGTTCGGCTGAGACCCATCACGTCAGGAGGGCGCGCCAGCGGTCGGCCGACTCGATCATGTCCAGGCTGACCCGCTCCAGGAACGCCGCTGTCTTGGCCAGCCTTTGCCCCACGGGGCTGTCGAGCCCGTAGGTCTCGGCCGCCGCCATCGTGGCCTGCACCGTATCGAGCGTCTGCCGCCTGCCGGTCACGATCGAGTGGTACCAGGCGTCGTCGTCGACCACGTAGATGTCGCGACGCCGCTGCGGATCGCGCTCGCGCCGGACGAACCCCTGCTCGACCAGGAAGTTCACGGCGACGGAGACGGAGGCCGGGCTGATCTTCAGCCTGTGGGTCAGCTCGGCCGCGGTGCGCCTGCCGTCCTCGGACAGCAACAGATCGAAGTGCACGCGCGCGCTCATCCTCGGCAGCCCCGTTCTGACCGCTACCTCGACGAGCTCCTCTTCCATCGTGCCGCCCGGCGGTCCGCCTGCGTGCGGGGGTGCCGGCGTGCCGCGCCGCGCCCGCTGGATCGTCGCCTGGTGTGCCTGCTGGGGCCGGTAGCCGCCGGGGCCGCCGTTGCGCCCGATCTCCCGGGTGATCGTCGAGGTCGGCCGGTCGAGCCGCCTGGCGATCTCGGCGTAGGAGAGCCCGTCGGCGAGTCCGGCCGCGATGCGCTCGCGGTCCTGCTGGGTCAATCGTCCTCCTGGCATGCCGCCAGTATTGCCTTCGCCATCATTCATTGCAACTCAGAATTGCATTCGAGGCCAACGTCATTGCATCAATTTAACGTTACTCACCTGGGGAAATGTGTTTCTGCTGATTGACTGAATTTCGAATGCAACGTAGCTTTCGAGTCAAGCTGAATGCGTACTATCGCGAAACGAGGAACGACCGTGAGTGAACCCCTCCACATCACCGAGAACACCGGAGCCCGGACGCCGCGGGCCTCCCGGCGAGTGGCGGTCACGGCGCTGGCGGCCACGCTGCTGGCCGGGGCGGCCACACCCGCGGCCGCCGCGGGTGTGGCCGTGCCGAAGGCCGCTGCCGGGCAGGACCGCCCGGAGCTGCAGAAGGCCATCCAGGAGTTCGTCGATGCCGGTTACGCCGGGGTGCAGATGCGCGTGAACGATCAGCGGGGCGAGTGGGTCGGCAGCGCCGGGGTGCGCAAGCTGGGCCAGAGCGCCAAACCGCCGACCAACGGCCACTTCCGGATCGGCAGCACTACCAAGACCTTCACCGCGACCCTGGTGCTGCAACTGGTGGCCGACGGCGAGATCGGGCTGGACAGCCCGGTGGCCGACTACCTGCCCAAGTTCAAGCTGGACCGGCAGATCACGGTGCGGATGCTGCTGCAGCACACCAGCGGGTTGTTCAACTTCACCGGCGAGTACTACGACGATGGGACGATCGTGCCGGGGATCCCCTGGGCGGGCCAGGAGTGGGTGGACAAGCGGTTCCACACCTACCAGGACGAGGAACTGGTACGGCTGGCGTTGTCCAAGCCGGCGAAGTTCGCGCCGGGGACGAACTGGAGCTACGCCAACACCAACTACGTGCTGGCCAAGCTGCTGATCGAGAAGGTCACCGGCCACTCCTACGCCACGGAGATGAAGCGGCGGATCCTGGGGCCGCTCAAGATGCGGCGCACTGTGGTGCCGGGCACCTCGCCGGAGATGCCCAGGCCATACGCCCACGCCTACTACCGGTATGAGGACGCCGGCCAGTGGAAGACGATCGACGTCACCCGCCAGAACCCCTCCTGGATCTCCGCCGCCGGTGAGATGATCTCGACCACCGAGGATCTTCAGACGTTCTTCTCCGCCCTGCAGGGCGGCAAGCTCCTGCCGGCCCCGCTGCTGGCCGAGATGCGCAAGCCGCACCCCAAGAGCAGCGGCCTCTTCGGCAGCTACGGCCTCGGGCTGTACGTGCAGGACCTGGGCCCGGGCTGCGTCGGCACCGTCTTCAACCACAACGGCAGCAACAACGGCTACGGGGCGCTGATCTACAGCACGCCCGACGGCAAGAAGACCATGGCCGCCTCGATCACCACCGGGGACGCCGCAACCGACCCGGCGCAGGTGTTCCCGAAGGCGCTGGACAAGCTCCTCAAGGAGGTGTTCTGCGGCGGGAAGGCCGCGGGCTGACGGGGCCGAGCCGGCCAGGCATTCCACACCAACTCCCGCCCCCTGGCGGTCGGCGATCCTGCCGGTCGCCGGGGATAGGGCGGGGAAGTAGAGCCGGATCATGAGCGCCGCAGGTTGTCCGCGACTTCTGGACCATGCTCTACCAGACGATCGACGACTGACACCGCGCCCGCGCCTGGTACGCCCGCCCGCAACCCGCGGCACCCGACGGTCAGCCCCTGGCGGCCGAACCGTCGACGTTTCCACGAGGGTGTGGTCGTGGCCTGTTCGCCTGAGGCCGGCTCGCCCGCCCGGCGGCACAACCGCGACGGCCAGGCCAAGCAGTGCCGGGCGCGAAAGGTCGGGCAGGTGACCAAGGCCGAACGCATCGGCGGCAGAGCTCACCACCAGGGTCAGCCCCGCTTCGCCGCGCTCAGCGCAGGAGATCAAATGGGCCTTGATCGTTGTCAGGCCTTCTCGATCTCACGTGTCCGTTGCGGACCGATGGCTTCTTCATGCGGTCAAAGAGGTCCGAGGTCGATCAGATCGACAGCGGACGACGGTAGCGGACCTTGGTGATGAGGAACCCGTCACTCCGGTCCTCGACCATGCCACCGTCCTTACTCCAGCCCTGCCCTCGATAAAAGTCCTGGGCCCTGTCATTGCCTTCGAGCACCCACAGGGTGGCCTCGGCATAGCCGGCTCGGGCCAAGTTGTCGACGACTTCCGCCATCAGCGCCTTGCCGACCCCGGTGCCCCAGACCTCGGGCAGCGTGTAGATCGATCCGATCATGCCTACGGCTGTCGGGTCGTCATCGGCGTCATCGGTGGGATAGAAGCGTGAGTAGCCCACGACCCTGTCGGCTTCCTCGGCCACCAGCGCGCCTGACGAGGGCCACTGAGATTCGGCGATGACGTTCGCCCACGTTTTCTGGAAGGCCTCGGTGTCCAGGTTCGCCAGGTACTCCCCGGGCATGAGTCCGTGGAAGGCCGCCTGCCATGACGCGGCCTGGATCACGCCAAGGGGCGCAGCGTCCAGCGGAACCGCCTGTCGAACTCGGCGCGTCACGATTTCCACTCCGATAGGTCGGGTTGCCTACGTCCGGGCGAACGTACAGCGGCTCCGTACGAGCGCCAAATCGTATCCCGTCGCCTTGGGGATACTGCACCGGTTTTTCTGCTGGGCGACTAGCCAAGCAGTTGACCGAGCAAGACCTACGGGAAGAGCTACTGGCATGATCGTCGGGCCATTAGTGGGCCATTAAGGGGGGTAAACAGTGGTCAATCACGGTCACTCATAGACGGTCCGCCGCCCAGGTCCAGGCCGTTACGGCTTAAGCTCGGGCCGATTTGCAAGCAGGATGTCAGTGGTTCGAATCCGCTAGGCTCCACTCCACGTCGAAGGCCACTTCCCATGATCAGGAAGTGGCCTTTTCGGTCTTGTACGCAAAATACAGCTACGAGTCCAGCCGATCGCCGAGCTTCTTGAGGGCCCTGCGCGTCTCCTCCGATGAGACCTCGCTGCAGATGTTCATGATCACCGAGATCTGGGAGTGCCCGAGGATCCGCATGGCCACGCGCGGGTGGACGTCGAGGGCCACGAGCAGGGACGCGCAGGTCTTTAGCGAAGTAGTCGGTGACCCTGGCCGGCCGCCATATGCCGCCGCTGGTGGTCTCGTACTCGGAGAAGTCCAGCTGCCCCACCTGGTTGGGGCCGTCCGGCGGTTCGGCGTTGCGGGCCTTGGCCAACTCCCGACGTTCACAGCCCTGCTCAGCCAAAGTGAAACCTTGACAATCCAAGACATACACATATAAACAAATGAGAAACCACATGAATCAGTAGTGAACCCACATGACTTAGCCGACGTCCCCAGCGTTCCCGCCGTGGGGAGTGTCCCTCGCCCCCACCGAAAGGGCAGTCCTATGAGGTTCTTAACGATCATCCTGATCGCCGCAGTGATGATCGCGACCGGTGGGACGAGCCCCGCTGCGGCCGAAGGAAGAACGACGTCGTTATGCGCACGTCCGCCCTCTCTCGGGACCGCAGTCAAGATCAGCTGCGGTGCCGCCTGGGGAGGACAGGTGGGCGCGCTCGCCGTCGCCGCTGAGGATGTGGTGATCAGCGTCGACAACGAAGGCATCGATCCCGCGATGGTGGAGCGGATGATCGAGCTTAAGGGGTTGGATCAGGGGCTCCTGAGCGACGTCATCAGGAACACCATCGAGACCTACGCCCTGGGCCCCCCGGATCCCGACATCCGCTGGTTCGACTTCGACGGCACCATCGTGAACGCGAACGGCGAGCTGGCGATCGTCATCCCCCAGGAGGATGTCCAGGCCGAGATGGAAGATTGGGTGATCACGACCGTCGCCGGGACCATCGGGCAGTTTGCCGGGCTCGCGGCGGGTGCGATCTGCCTGGCGGCCTTCGCTCCCGGCGCCGCCGCGGCCGGCCCCGTGTGCGGGGCCGTCTTTGGTTTCACGAACGCGTTCGTGTGGACCCTGTTGAGTTCGGTGCTCAGCGGTAAGGACCCGGGTGACATCAAGGTCCTGGGAGCAGCGCTCTGCGCCGGGGTCGTCGCCGCCGTCGGCGGCGCCGTATGGGGCAACGCCCTGGCGCCGTGGGTGGCCGAACGCGCGCAACCCATGCTCATTCGGCTGGGCAAAATCGTTGTCGACGCCGCCCGCTCCCTCGCTTGGTGGTTCGGGGACGCGGTGATGTCCGCCGGAGTCTGGGTGGCCGCGCAGCTGGTCATTCTGGGCCGGGTCATCTACCCCATGATGGTTGAGGCGGCTCGGCGCCTCGGCTACCCCACTCCCGCCTCGAACATGCGCATCATGCCGCTGGGTGATTCGATCACCCAGGGGATGGGCAGCCCGACGCGGTCGAGTTACCGGGCCGAGCTGTGGGAGGGGTTGGATCCGGTCACCGACGTGATGAACTTCGTGGGCACCCAGAAAAGCGGCAACGTGCCCGACAACGACCACGAAGGCCATATCGGGTGGCGTATCGACCAGATCGCCGCGGTCGCCGAGTGTGCGCTGCCGTACTACCGGCCCAATGTCGTGACCCTGCACGCCGGCACCAACGACATGAACCAGAACTATGCCGTGGAGACGGCGCCGCAGCGGCTGGTCCAGCTGGTCGAGCGGATACTCGCGCTCTCGCCGGGGGTGACGGTGGTGGTCGCGACCCTGGTGCCGTCCACCAAGTCCGATGTGGGCCCGCGCATCCAGGAGTACAACCGGCGCATCATCCCGCTGATCCAGCAGCTGCGTGACCAGGGCAAGCGGGTGCGCCTGGCCGACATGAGCGCGGTGACCACCGCCGACCTGTACGACCAGCTCCACCCCAACGACACGGGGTACCGCAAGATGGGGGAGTCGTTCACCCTCGCCGTCAACCAGGCCGCGGCCGGTGGGCTGATCGTGCCGGTGTCCGGCGGGCAGGAGGGGCAGAACCCGTGTGTCGGGCAGGCGGTCCCCGTGACGTGGGAGAACTGGGGGCGGATCGCCCCCGGGGTGGGCCCCGGCATCTCGCGGGACCAGGTGCAGTTCGCCGACGTCAACGGTGACGGCCGCGACGACTTCCTCACCGTGGACGCCGAAGGGCGCGTGCAGGCCCACATCAGCGTCAATGGAACCTTCACTTCCTGGGGTGAGATCGCCCCCGGGGTCGGCGTTCCGGGCAGTCGGGTCCGCTTCGCCGACGTCAACGGCGACGGCCGCGACGACTATCTGATCGTGGCGGAGAACGGCGCCGTGGCGGCCTGGCTGAACACGCCCGGCGGCGGTGGCCGGCCGTCGTGGTCCCTGTGGGGTCCGGAGCCCTGGTACTCCGCTGGCCTGATCGCCACTGGCGTCGGCGCGCCCGACAGCCAGGTCCGTTTCGCCGACGTCAACGGCGACCGCCGCGCGGACTATCTCGTCCTGGCCGACGACGGGTCCGTACGCGCCTGGCTGAACACCCCCGGCGCCGGCGGCCGGCCGTCGTGGAGCTCCCTGGGGCAGATCGCCGCCGGCACGGGGTCGCCGGGCTCGCACGTGCGCTTCGCCGACACCGACAAGGATGGCCGGGACGACTACCTCGTCGTGGGCGACGACGGTTCCATCACCGCCTGGCGGAACGCGCCGGGCAACGGTGGCGTACCGTCCTGGTCCTCCCTGGGCCGGATCGCGACAGGGGTGGAGGGGGGCTCCCGCGACGCGGTGCGCCTGGCCGACTTCGACGGCGACGGCGATGCCGACTACCTCGCCGTGGCCGAGGACGGGGGCGTGCGCCTCTGGCTCTACGGCGGCCCTGGCTCCTGGGCTTCCCAGGGTGCCGTGCTCGCCGGTCAATCCGGGGCGAAGGTACGGTTCGCGCAGATCGAGGGCGATGCCCGGCAGGACTACCTGATCGTGGAGGACGACGGGTCCGTACGCGCCTGGGTGAACACGCCCGGAAACGGCGGCAAGCCCTCCTGGCAGAGCCTGGGGGTGATCGCGCCGGGAGTGGGCGCGCCCGGCGACCGCGTCCAGTTCGCCGACATCAACGCCGACGGCCGCGACGACTACCTCGTGGTGCAGGACAACGCATCGGTGTCCGCCTGGCTGAACACGCCCGGGAACGGTGGCAAGCCCTCCTGGCAGAGCCTGGGGGTGATCGCGCCCGGGGTGCAGGGCGTCACCGGGAACATGGTCCGGTTCGCCGACTACGACGGCGACGGTCGTGACGACTATCTCGCGGTCTCCGACAGCGGCGCCGTGCGTGCCTGGCGGAACACCTCTGGGAACAACGGCATCCCTTCTTGGTCTGCCCGCGGAGTCCTCGCCGCCGGTGTCGGCGGTGCCACCCGGGACAAGCTCCGCTTCGCCGACATCGATGCCGACGGCCGTGACGACTACCTCGTGGTCCAGGACAACGGAGCGGTGCTGGCCTGGGTGAACAACGGTGGCGAAGGGTCCGGCGGCTGGATCAACCAGGGGACGTTCGCGTCCGGGGTCAGCGGCGCCACCCGCGACAAGCTCCGCTTCGCCGACGTCAACGGCGACAGTCGGGCCGACTACCTGATGGTGTCGGAAAGTTCGGCGGTGGATGCCTGGCTGAACCGGGCCGGGGCCTGATCGCCGTACGTGCGTGCCGATGGGGGCTCCCCGTCCGTGCCGGGGTGGAGGCTCGGCCACCGCGACTGGTAAGACACGGGCCGACATCCCTTCCGATCGGGGATCCCGGCGGATCGCTGCGAACAACTCGGCCTTGCCCTTGTTCTGGTGCCAATCCACACCTACATAGCCAGTTGGGCCCGCTCAACGGTCCATCTCCTTGCACGACTGGCTGGCCGCGCACGCGGTCACGCCCGTCGCCTATGGTCGAGGAGTTGCTGCGCTACGAACCACCGGTGCAGATGCTGACCGGTCGCAGTACGCCGGCCGACATCGACCTTGCCGGCACCACCATTCCCAAAGGCGCACCACTCGCGTTGGTGCTCGCCGCCGGCGACCGCGACCCCGACCGCACCGACAACCAGCACCTCGGCTTCGGCAGCGGCATCCACTACTGCTACGGGCCCCGCTCGCCCGGGTCGAGGCGCAGGTCGCATTGTCCGCGCTGGCCCGCCGACTGGTGTAACCCCGGCTGGTCACCGACCCGCCACCTTACCGGCCCAGCCCTGCGCGGCCCCCGCCACCTCTTCGTCGACATCGACGCCATCGCCCCGGCAGCCGAGGCAGCGATCGGGGTGCAGCCCCGCGAACGGGTGCCACGACATCGCGTGCCCGTCGATGGGTACGGCAACATGGCGTCCGAGGCGTCGGTCTTGGTCTGATGGTGGAGGAGCCGACCGGCGACCCGCTGGATCTGCCGGCCGATGGTCATCTCGGCGTTGTCGAGGTCGACGTCTTCCCGGACTTACGGCAGAAGGTCAGACCGTGCCCGCTGCGTGGCCCGCCGGGAGAGTGAAAGGCTTGCGATCAGGTAGTCCCTGCGTTCTGCCGGGAAGCCAGCAGGCCATCAAGCTCGGCCTGTTGCTCGCTGCTGAAGGCACGCCTGGGGAGGAAGCCCGTGAACTGCCTACCTATGAAGAACAACCAGAAATCGGTGCCGGTCACGACCCGTTCGAACAGCGACCATCGCATCGTGGTGGTGGACTGGTCGGTTCGGCACTCGTACCCGTCGTCGGTCACCCGGAGCGTGGTCGGCACGCAGAGGTAGGCGAGCTGCCGCTTGCCGGTACGTCGGATCGACCAGGTCAACGTGAGCGGGAAGACGACTGCTCCAATGAGCATGGCGACGCCCATGTATGTGGCGTCGACCAGGATGCAGACAAGCCCTGACACGATCAGGACCGACGGCAACGCCAGATAGGCGATCTTGAGCTGCTGTCTGACGCCCTGTCCGAGCGCCTGCGCCACTTCGTCGGGAGTGGGCTCGTATCTGACTGTGAAGTCCACTATGCCGCCTTCGTCCGTGTGGTGACACATCATTCAGGGCTCTGCGCAGACTCGCAACGCCGTATCCGCATGATGAAGCCGATCTGGTGATCTCGTGGAGGTGGGCCAAGACGACCGGCCGGGCCATTAGCGGGCCATTAAGGGCGGTCAACAGGGGTCGGTCACGGTCACTCGCGGGGAGGTCGCCGCCCAGCTTGCGGCCCGTACGGCCGGAGGTCGGACCGATTTGCAAGCAGTGTCAACGACGAAGATTCAGACGTCGTTGACACACGGACCCCGTTCGCAGAACTGCTTCCAATGACCTTGGGTTCTCGACTTCCGGTGCGAAACGCAGCACCGGCGAGGTATCCGCCGCGGTCCGAGCTCGCGGCCTACGTGACGCTGATGGGCGCGAGAAACCTGATCGTCGGCTCACTACACTTGCCGGCCATGACGGCGATGGAGGAATTGATCCGCCTTGTGGCGCCGCCCACGGAACCGGTCGACGCGCACGGCGACTGGAGTGAGGTCGAGGCCACCCTCGGGCTTGGGCTGCCCGCTGACTTCAAGACGCTCATCGAGCAATATGGGCACGGCCAGTTTGTTGACTTCATCACGCCGCTGACTCCGTTTGGCGCCCACGACCTGCTGGTCCAGTACGCACAGCGGCTGCTGGACAGAGAGCGGTCTTTCCGTGAGAGGTATCCCGACGAATGCCCGTACCCGTTCTATCCGGAACCCGGTGGGCTGCTGGAGTGGGCCGGCACCGACAACGGTGACTCGCTCTGCTGGCTGACCGACGGAGAGCCGGACAGTTGGCGGGTCGTGGTCTGGAACTCGCGCGACGTCTGCTACGACGCACATGACGTCGGCGCGGTGGAGTTCCTTCACGGCTGGTTGAGCGGACGGATCACCACGACGATATTGCCCGACGGGGTCGAGGCGTCGCCGTGGTTCGAGCCGTTTCGCGAGCGCGAACACGTTTACATCAAGCTGTCCGAGGGCGAGTTGCCCTACCTTGAGCGGCTACGGATTCTCCGTGATGCGCTCGCGCCCACGGCCGATCGGGGCGCGAACGATGATGGAGACGACTGTCGACAAGACCATTTCGCCGCCACGGACCTCGGCTGGTTGCTGACCTACGAGACGGCCTACGGTCACCAGATCCGGGTTGCCTTCCCGGCTGAAGACGAAGGGCGGGCGCGCGTCACACTGTTCGATGCCGTCCGCCGCATGGGTTGCCAGGTGCTGTCGACGACGACGCACCGCGGAGAGCCTGTCTGGCCCTAGCCACACGTGATAGGGATGCCAGGCCGTGTCCGCGGCCGGCATCGACCGCACTGACCACGGTCTGAATCCCGGTACGGGTCGTCGGTCAGCCGCGTGTGTCGAGCGGGACGTGCACCGAGAGGTGCGCGGACAGGGCGCGGAGGAAGTCCGGGGCGTCGAAGACCGCGCCCGCGGAGGCGACGCCGATGGTCCTGGTCCGGCCGGTGAGGATGCGGTCGACGGCCTCCACCGCGAGCGGCGCGCTGATGGCGTAGATGTCCTGACCGGCGGCGGCCACGCGGCGTTCCGCGCCGCCCGAGCGGACCAGGACGTCGACGACGAAGGTCTGCGCGGATCGGCCGAGCTCGTCGACGGCGGCCGGTGCCGAGGCGTCAGGGGCGGACAGGTCCGCGGCCGCCTTGGCGGTCATGTAGGTGCGCACCTCCGGGACGGCCAGGTGACTGGGAACGGTGACGACGTCGGCCATGGTGAACTCTCCGATGACGCTCTGGGGGCCGAGCGGAGCCGGGAAGGGCCACTCCAGGGTCGGCAGGGCGTCGTCGTGGTACTCCAGCCGTCCGCCGGTGTAGCGGACACGGCGGCCACCCCGCCGCTGCCCTGAGACCGTGCCCGAAGCGAGTGTTCCGGCCGTGGGGTGCCAACTGCTCAGGCCGTAGGCGATGTGCGCCTCGTCCGCCGCCGCCCAGTCGCCCAGCGCGGTGGTGACCAGCAGGTCGCCGAGGCCGCCGTAGAAGGCCATCGCCGGGACCACCACGGTGCCCGTGGCGCGGGCACGCTCTGCGAAGTGCGCGAACGTGTCAAGGTTCGCCTCGATCTCGGCCGCCACGTCGACATATGGGATGCCGGCCCGCAGCGCCGCCTCGACCAGCGGGGCGGCGGTCGTGGCGAAGGGCCCGGCGCAGTTGATCACGGCAGCCGCGCCGTTCAGCGCGCGGTCGAGCGAGGCCGGATCGTCGGCCGACGCCTGCCGCGCCTCAAGCCCCGGCTGGGCCTGCGCCAGCGCCAGCAGCTTGTCCTGGTCGCGGCCGAGGAGCAGCGGGACATATCCGCGCTCGCGCAACTCCGCGACCACGAACCGCCCGGTGTGCCCGTAGGCGCCGAACACCGCCACGTTCCGACCCGATTCCATGTCTGCTCCCTCGTGCTCGAAGTGATCCACTGCGGAAATCCTGTCCCGGTCGGCCTATCGGGGCCAGTGTCCGAAACGACATGACCCGTACAATTCCCGACATGAGCCCTGTCCCGCGCTCTGTCGCGGTCGCCGCTACCGACGGGATGCTGCACTTCGAGCTGGCCCTGGCCTACGAGGTGTTCGGCTCCGCCCCGGCCGCCCTGCCAGGCCCCTGGTACGACGTCAGGGTGTGCGGCACGCACGCCGCCCGGGTCGGCCGGTTCCTGCTGGAGCCGGACTGCGGGCTCGACCGGCTGGCGCACGCCGACACCGTGATCGTCCCCGCCTTGGCGGACGTCGACGAGGACCCGCCGGCCGACCTGGTCGAGGCGGTGCGCGCGGCCCACGAGTCGGGCGCGCGGGTGGTCTCCCTGTGCACGGGCGTGTTCGTGCTCGCCGCCGCCGGCCTGCTGGACGGGCTGCGCGCGACGACCCACTGGGCCCACACCGAGGAACTGGCGGCGCGCTATCCGCGGGTGCAGGTCGACCCGGATGTGCTGTACGTCGACAACGGCAGCGTGCTCACGTCCGCGGGCAAGGCCGCGGCGATGGACCTGTGCCTGCATCTGGTCCGCCGCGACCACGGCTCGGCGGTCGCCAACGTGGTCGCCCGCCGCCTGGTCGTGCCGCCCCACCGGGCCGGTGGCCAGGCTCAGTTCGTCACCACACCGGTGCCCGCCCAGGACGGCCATCCCCTGGCCGAGCTGCTCACCTGGGTGATGCGGCGGCTGGACCAGCCGCTCACCGTGGAGGACCTGGCCCGCCAGGCGAACATGAGCTCGCGCCACCTGGCCCGCCACTTCCGCTCGGTAACCGGCACCACCCCACTGCAGTGGCTGCTGACGCAGCGGATCCGCCGCGCGCAGGAACTGCTGGAGACCACGGACGACAGCGTCGAGGCCATCGCCTCGGCCGCGGGCATGGGCACGGCGACGACACTGCGCCGCCACTTCCACCGCACGATCGGCGTACCGCCGGACGCCTACCGGCGGACCTTCCGAGCGTGAGGCCTATGGTCCTTGGCGTACCGCCACGTCCCAACACGACCGAGGCCCTCAGGAGGAGCGTCCCGCGTAGTAGCGCCGCGACTTGTCGCGGCTGCCGCAGGTGGTCATGCTGCACCACCGGCGGCGACGATTCTTGCTGACGTCCAGGAACAACCAGCAGCACGAGGGACACTCACCGAGCCGATCCAGTGGCCCGTGGGTGAGTAGCTCGACCGCCGAAGCCGCGACCTCCCAGAGCAGGATTCGCACCGTACGCGGTCCACCCCACGAGAACCGGAAGTTCCCACCGGCCTCCTCCAGCCGGCCATGGGCAATGCCGTCACCGTGCAGCGCGACGACGACATCAAGATCTGGCCGCGGCGCCGGACCCCCCTGCGCAAGCGGCTGAAACACCCGGAACATCGCCTCACGCAGCTCGCGGGCATCCGGCAGGGTCGCTGCGAGCCCGTCCGGTTCCTCGATCGGATGCCCCGTCGCCGCGGCCCAGGCCACAGCCTCCTCCGGCGTACCCAGCCAGTCTCGCCGAGCCACCGGACGAGCGTTGACCGTGTTGGCGAAGTCCAGGCACAGCGCGTTCCCAACCAGCTCGATGGCAGTCACGGCATCGAGTATCTCACCGATCAAATCCCATTGACAGGTCAAGTGGCACGGGCCACGCTATGACCGATCAAAGCTATTTGAAAGGTAAGAAACGAATGCGCCTCCTCCCCTTGTCGCTGGGTCGGCCGTTCAACGCGCTGTGGTTCGGCACCGGTGCTGCGAACCTCGGCGACGGCATGGCGCTGTTCGTCCTGCCACTACTCGCCATCGCCGCCGACGCCTCACCCGGCGGGGTGGCGGCCGTGACGGCGGCGCTCACCCTGGCCTGGCCGGTCTTCGGCCTGCACGCCGGCTGGATCGTCGACCGGGTCGACCGCCGGACACTGCTGAGCGGCGTCAACCTGGTCCGCGCGCTGGTGCTGTCCGGCCTCACCGTCAGCCACTTCACCGGCACCCTGTCGCTGCCGCTGCTCCTCGCCGTGGCGGTGCTGCTCGGCGTGGCCGAGACGCTGGTCGACACCGCGCTGACCTCGACCATCCCCATGGTCGTCGAGCCCGCCGGTCGCAACAGAGCCAACGCGCGCATCGAGGCGACCATCAACGTCACGAACCAACTCGCCGGCCCACCGCTCGCGGGCCTGCTGGCGAGCCTCACCCTCGCCCTGGCCACCGGTGCGAGCGCGGCCCTCTACGTTCTGGCCGTCGCAGGCATCGCCATGATGGCCCTGCGCCGGGCGCCCGCCGAGGCCCGAACCTCAGCGGGCGGCGGCGTGGTCGCCGGCTTCCGGTACCTGTGGCGGCAGCCGGTGGTGCGAACGCTGACCCTCTTCACCGCCGTGATGAACATCCCCTGGGCAGTCGCGACGGCCCTGCTCGTCGTGTACGCCGTCAGCCCCGGCCCGCTCGATCTCACCGCAGCCCAGTACGGCCTGGTGCTGACGGCGATGGCCGTGGGCGGGTTGCTCGCGGCGGCGGTGGTGGAGCCGTTGCGGCGCCGGTTCGGGGTGACCAGGCTGCTGATCGCCGACGCCGCCGGGACCGTTCTGCTGGTGGCGCCGGTGGCGCTGGACGGGCCGGTGTGGACCGTGGCCGCCGGGGCAGTGATCGCTGGGGCAGGGTCGAGCATCTGGCGCATCCTGGTGGCCACGATCCGGCAGAACCTGTCGCCGCCGGAGTTGCTGGGGCGTATCTACGCCGCGTCTCGGGTGCTCAGTTGGGGCGTGATTCCCGCCAGCGCGGCGCTGGCCGGAATCGCGGCGGAGCTATGGGGGGTACGGGTGGTGTTCGTCCTGGCCACGGGGCTCGCCGTCGTCGTGCTGGGCGTCTTTGTGCCGTACGCGCTCCGTACGGATCTGTCTGCGGCCATCGAGCCGAAAGTGGACCATCAGCCCGTCGCGTGAGCGCGGTCGACGGCACTTGGCGCAGGCTCCCATCCTTTGCCAGGCTTGGTGGTGATCAGGTGGAACGGGTCGTCAGGCAGTCGCTCGCGCGTATCGGCCGGCGAGACGGCGCAGGTGCGCGAGGAGTTCCGGTGGCCCGGTGACGTGGAAATCCTCGCCGAGCAGGCCCAGGTAGACGCCGAGGGTCTCGACCGTGTCCGCGCCGGTGTGCAGGACGCAGGTGCGTTCGTCGATGCGTTCGACCGTGCCGACCGCCGGGCTGATCCGATCGGCGACGACATCGGCCGGCGCGTGCACGGTGACCTGTGCCCGGTAGCGCCAGGCGGCGGCGGACGCCCGGTGTGACACGTACCCGGCGACGTCGTCGTCGGGCAGGTCGCGCGGTGTGAAGCGGGGGCCTGTCGGGGTACGGGGCCGTATCCGATCGACGCGGAAGGTGCGCCAGTCGCCCCGCTCGACGTCCCACGCCAGCAGGTACCAGCGGCGGCCCCAGTTGACCAGCCGGTATGGCTCGACGATGCGCAAAGTGGCCGTACCGGCATGGTCGTGGTAGTCGAACCGGAGCTGTTCCCGGTCGCGGCAGACCGCGGCCAGGGTGGTCAGGATCAAAGGGGCGACGCTGGGACCGGCGTCGTCGCGGGGAACCGGCACCGTGTAGGTCTGCAGGGTGTTGACCCGGCGCCGCAGCCGGGACGGCAGTACCTGCTCCAGCTTCGCCAGCGCCCGCAGGGACGCCTCCTCGATTCCCGCGACGGCGCCACCGGTCGCGGTCCGGAGGCCGACCGTGACGGCGACCGCCTCCTCGTCGTCGAGCAGCAACGGCGGCAGGGCCGCGCCGGCACCGAGACGGTAGCCGCCGACGGCGCCGCGCGTGGCCAGTACCGGGTAACCGAGACTGCGCAGGCGCTCCACATCGGTACGCACGGTCCGCCCGCTCACCCCGAGGCGCTCGGCGAGTTCGGCACCGGTCCAGTCGCGTGAGGTTTGCAGGAGGGAGAGCAGCCGCAGGAGACGGGCCGAGGTTTCCAACATTGCTCAAGGTTCTCCGACAATTAGGAACAAACTCATCCTAATGGTCCGACAGAGTCGATGACATGACCGAGATCCGCGAATTCCGCATCGACATCCCGCAGGCCGACCTGGACGAGCTGACCGAGCGCCTGGCCCGGGTCCGCTGGACCAACGAGCTGCCCGACGCCGATAGCGACTACGGCGTTTCGCTGCAGTACCTGCAGAGCCTCGTCCAGCGGTGGCGCGACGGGTACGACTGGCGCGCCTGGGAGACGAAGCTCAACGAGTACCCGCAGTTCACCACGGTCATCGACGGGCAGAACGTGCACTTCCTGCACGTCCGCTCGCCCGAGCCGGACGCCACGCCGCTGCTGCTCACGCACGGCTGGCCGACCACGATCGTCGAGTACCTGGATGTGATCGGCCCGCTGAGCGACCCGCGAGCCCACGGCGGCGACCCCGCCGACGCGTTCCACCTGGTGATCCCGTCGGTGCCCGGTTTCGGCTTCTCCGGTCACACCACGGAGCGGGGTTGGAACCGGTACCGGATCGCGAAGGCGTGGGCCGAGCTGATGCGTCGCCTCGGGTACGAACGGTACGGCGCGCACGGCAACGACGGCGGCTCGCTCATCTCGCCCGAAGTGGGCCGTCACGATCCCGAGCACGTCATCGGTGTACACGTCACCCAGGTCTTCTCGTTCCCGTCCGGCGACCCGGCCGAGCTGGCCGACCTGTCCGAAGAGGACCGGAAGAAGGTCGAATTCCTGCAGTGGTGGCTGGAGAACGGCGGCGCGTACGACAAGCTGCAGTCCACCGCGCCGCAGACCCTGGCCCACGCGCTGGCCGACTCACCGGTGGGGCAGCTGGGCTGGAACGCGCAGCTGCTCGGCCCGAACCTCGACCCCGACTACGTGCTGACCAACACGATGATCTACTGGCTGACCAACACCGCCGCGTCATCCGCCCGCCTCTACTACGAGGACTTCCACCCCACCGGCAAGCCGGCCGAACCCACCACCGTGCCGCTCGGGCTGGCGAACTTCGCCGGGGACTTCCAGTCGATCCGCCCGTTCGCCGAACGTGACCACAAGAACATCCTGTCCTGGAACGTCTACGACACCGGCAGCCACTTCGCCGCGCACGACGCGCCCGACCTGCTGGTCGACGACATCCGCGGCTTCTTCCGCCGGCTCCGCTGACCTCGGCCGACCGGGTACGGGTGGCGAGCGTCCGCCACCCGTACCTCTGATCTGAACCTTCGGGAGTGCCCGCATGCCGACGTTGACCCGCCGCGCCCCCCTTCGCACCGCTGTCCGCGTCCGATCGCGAGGAGTTGACCGTCGAAGGCGGCGGCCTGCCGGACCTGCTCGCTCCCAAGGCGTCACACGAGATCCGCCCCAGCATGTATAGCGACTCATCACGGACGCACTGCCGGCTCAGCGGACGTTCTGGCTCCGCCGCTCCCCGCGGGCCTACTGTGCCTGTACCACCGGCGGGCCCTCGCTCGCCTGGACGAGGACGAATCCCTGGCCCTGGAAGGCGAGTTGCATGGCCTCGCCACTGCCACGGCCGATCAGCGCGCCGACCTTCATGGTTCGGTTGACGCCCACGTGTAGGCCGGCACTCCAGCAGACCGCGGACTGACCGTCGGCGAAGGTCGGCATCTGGGAGGTATCGAGGAGCACCGGCGTGCCGTGCGCGGTGACCGCGACCCAGCCGGTGCCCTTGATCGTCATGTTGAACAGGCCGCCCGCGACGATCCCCGCGCCCTGCACGCGCTGGATGTCCCAGGTGAGCTGGGGATCGAAGGCCAGCAGGTTGCGGCCGTTGACGGTGAGAGCCTCGTTCTCCAGGTAGAACAGGTGGATGTCGTCGGCGCTGTCGGCCAGGAACAGCAGGCCCTGCCCCCTGACCCGCATCAGCGGGGCGCCCTCGCCGGTCACCATCTTCTTGAACAGTTTTCCGACCCCGCCCGATCCCTCGTAGTCGAACTCCATCTGGCCCTGGAAGGCGACCATCGAGCCCTGCCTGGCGAGCACCTCGTGCGGTAGCCGGACGCGAAGCATCTTGGGGTTCTGCAGGGCGAAGTTGGCGGGAACCTGCTGGAAGTCCAGGTTCCCGAAGAGCGCGCTGCGCATGAGGCTCCCTTTGACGGGTGTAGTCGACATGGGTAGTGACGAACGAGGACGGTGCTCCGGTTCCCGTGGCCTGGTCGTACTCCCACGCTCGACGACCCGGCGGTGGCGGTCCGACCTCTGACCGGACTCGATTCCGGCGGGCGATGCGGGGGCCGAGCATGCCGTCAGCGAAGCCGCAGCCGGTTGCGCAGGAAACGACGCTCGGCGTCGGTGGGTGCGAGGTCGAGCGCCGCGCGGTAGCTGTCGGTCGCCTCCTGCGTGCGGCCGGCGCGTCGCAGCAGGTCGGCGCGGGTGGCGTGCAACAGGTAGTAGTCGTTGAGCTGTCCGGTCTCGGTGATCGCGTCGACCAGTGGTAGCGCCGCCTCGGGACCGTTGGCCATGCCGATCGCTACGGCACGGTTCAGATCCACGATCGGGCTTGGTGCGATGCGCGCGAGCTGTGTGTACAGCCCGACGATCTGTGGCCAGTCCGTCCGGGCCGCGACCGGCGCGGTCGCGTGGCACGCCGCGATGGCCGCCTGGAGCTGGAACGGCCCGGCGCGGCGCCGGCGTAGTGCCTGTTCGCAGATCGTGGCACCCTCCGCGATTTGCGCCTGGTCCCACAGCGAGCGGTCCTGCTCGGCCAGGGTGACCAGCTCGCCGGCCGCGTCCACGCGCGCCGGCCGCCGGGCATCGTGCAGCAACATCAGCGCGAGCAGGCCATGAGCTTCGGGCTCGTCGGGCATCAACACCGTCACCACCCGCGCGAGACGGATGGCTTCCCGGCACAGCCGGGCCTTCCGCGGGTCTCCGTATCCTTCGTTGAACAGCAGATAGAGCACGTGGAGTACGGCGGGAAGGCGGTCTGGTAACAGGTGCGCGGGCGGCACCCGAAACGGGATGCCCGCGTGCGCGACCTTCTGTTTCGCTCGAAAGAGGCGCTGACCCATGGTGCGCTCCGGCACCAGGAACGCACGCGCGATCTCCACGGTGCTCATGCCGGCCAGGCTCCGCAGGGTCAACGCCACCTGGGCGTCGAGGCTCAGCGACGGATGGCAGCAGGTGAACATGAGCTCCAGGCGCTCGTCGGGGATCTCGCTGTCGCTCAGGTAGGGCGACGGCTCCAGGTCCATCGCGGCCACCTTCCGTAGCTTCGCCGCCTCGGTCGACGCGCGACGCATCCGGTCGATCGCGCGGTGGCGTGCCGTGGTGGTCAGCCACGCCAGTGGCTGGTCCGGTACGCCTGATTCCGGCCACCTTTGGAGTGCCTTCGTGAACGCGTCCTGCGTACACTCTTCGGCCAGGTCCCAGTCGCCGCCGGTGAACCGGATCATGGTGGCCACGATCCGGCTCCATCCGTCGGCGTAGATCCCGGCGATCCGGTCCTCCACCTGACCTGTCACCGGCGTCGTCCGTCTTGGCCGCTAGTGCTCTGTTCCTCAACGGAGGTTGCGAACGCGCTGCAGGGAAACCGAGACCGTCGGGCCCGCCTTCCTGGCGCCAGGGCCGGGGGGATCTGTACTTCCGGTAAGGAACGTCGCACTAGTCCTCGTCGTCCGGCCAGAACGGACGCAGCTCGATCATCCCGGCCCACGCCATCGGGTGCCTGGACGCGACGTCGACGGCCTCGTCGAGGTCGGCGCACTCGAGGATGTCGAAGCCGGCTATCTGGTCCTTGGTCTCCGCGTACGGGCCGTCGGTCAGCAGCACCTCACCGTTGCGGACGCGAACCGTGGTCGCGTCGCTCGCCGGCCGGGTGCGGTTGCCCATCAGCCGGATCCCCTTGCCGTCCATCTCCTTGACCCAGTCCTCCACATCCGGGGCGCCGTCGTCCTGGCCGGGCGAGTAGCTCGGGTCGGTGCACACCAGCATCAGGTACTTCATCGGGCTGCTCCTGTCGCGGAATCGGTGGTGGTCATGGATGACGAACAGGCAGGGCCCGCTACTACAGGTTCACATCAAGATTTTTTGCGCAGCCGGGCAGTCGGAACAGCCGCAATCGAAGGCTCGGGGCGGAGAGAGTCAACGAACGCTTCGGCTTTGGGCTGACTCGTGTTCTCTCTGTTTCGTACTCGGAGGAGGCTGGTGCTCCGGCGGGATGCGGTAGACGGACACGTGGGAACGCGACTCGGCGGTGAAGTCGGCCCCGGCCCAGTCCGCATGCCTGGTCTCCAGCTCGAACCCGGCCAACTGAGCCATGAGGTCGAGCTCGGCCGGCCAGATGTAGCGGTGCGGGCTGCGGAACAGCTGAGCCTGCCTGCTCTCATCGAACCTGAAGTGGTGCGACACGACGTGCTGGCGCAGAACGTCGTAGGTGTCCAAGCCGATGTAGCCGGGCTCGGAATGCCACACCGTGGCCTGCTGCCCCGGTGGGAGCTTGCGCAGCTCAGGCACCCAGAGCTCGATCACGAAGCGGCCGCCGGGTATGAGGTGGCGGGCGGCATTGCGGAAGCACGCGACCTGCTCGGCTTGGGTGAGCAGGTTCGAAATCGTGTTGTAGACGAGGTAGACGAGCGTGTATTCGCCCGGGGCGACGGCAGTCGCCATGTCGCCGACGATTACTGGGATCGTCGCTTCGTCCACTTTCGTGCGCAGCTGGTCGATCATCGGAGGTGACAGTTCGATGCCGGTGACGGGCACCCCTCGCGCGGCGAGCGGGACGGCCACCCGGCCGGTTCCGATGGCGAACTCGAGCGCCTGTCCGTCGCCCGCGAGTTCGGAGAGGCGGTCCACGGTCGGTCCCAGGACCTTGGGCGCGAACATGCCGGTGCCCGGCGTGTCATAGCGCCGGGCGGTGTCGACGTCCCAGAGCTCCTCCTGCTGCATGCCTCCAACGATCGTCATGGGTATACGCATTGTCCAATGATTTTGCGACCCTACGGGTCGCGAACGTACGCGAGCCGCTGCGCGCTCGGATCCTGTCAAGGATCGGCCGGGACACGACGCCGGCCTCCGTTGGATCGCGGCGGGTTCACGCGGCCTTGCGAAGGCCGGCGAACTGCAGGCCGGCGAAGCCGGCGACCACTACCGCCTGTACGATCACCAGCGCGGTGCCCAGGCCGGTCAGCGGGAACCAGCCGGCGATGAGCAGTTCCGCGCTCGCGGCCACCCAGGCGATGTTGACGGCCATCACGACGCCCACGGCGGCCTTGCTCACCGTCGGCCGCGAGGCGAGGAAGAGCAGGGCGGCCGCGAAAGCGACCAGGAACGCGCCGATCGGGTAGAGGAAGGCGGCGGGGAGGCCGAACATCTCGCCGAAGATCGCCGCGACGACGACGTAGACGACTCCGTTGGCGCCCGTGCCCACCGCGTCCTGCCTGAGGGCGAAGCGGAGCAGCTTGGCGTCGGTGGTCTTGACGGTGCCGGCGATGGTAGCCATTTCGAAGATCCCTTCGTGGTGCTGACGTGCGTGTGATCACGAAGTTACGCAGGTCCGCGCCATCCCGAATCAGTCATCGTGACGGTAGGTTCCTGACCGTGCTGTACGGGCGATCCAGTGAACAAACGGACATCGAACGGCTCCTGGCGGAGGCCAGGGCCGGCCAGAGCGGGACCCTCGTCATTCGGGGGCAGGCGGGGATCGGTAAGTCGGCGCTGCTGCGCTATGCCGCCACGCGAGCGGAAGGCATGCGAGTGCTGCGCGGTGTCGGCATCGAATCCGAGGCCGAGTTGCCCTTCGCCGCGCTTCATCTGCTCCTTCGCACCGGGCTCGACCGGATCCGCGCACTGCCCGATGCGCAGGCCGCGGCACTCAGCGGGGCCCTGGGCCTGGGCGACATCGCGCCGGAGAACCGGTTCCTGGTCGGGCTGGCCACGCTGAGTCTTCTCTCCGAACTCGCAGGGGATGGCGCACTGCTCTGCCTCATCGACGACGCGCAGTGGTTCGACCGGGCGTCCATCGACGCGCTGGTGTTCGCCGCCCGCCGCCTTGAGGCCGAAGGTGTCGTTATGATCTTCGCCGCCCGCGCGGGTTTCCACGCCGCGGGGCTGCCCGAGCTCCGGCTGGGTGGGTTGGACGGTGCGGCCGCCGCCGCCCTGCTCCCCGCCGACCTGCCACCGCAGGTGCGAGAACGCCTCATCGAGGAGTCGGACGGCAACCCCCTGGCGCTTGTCGAGCTGCCTGCCGCGCTCACCGCGGAACAGCGGGCGGGACGATTGTCACCGGTGGGTGCGATGCCCGTCGCCGATCGAGTTCGGGAGGCGTTCCAAAAACAGATAGCCGCGCTTCCCGAGCCGGCGCGGGCCGCGTTGCTGATCGCGGCGGCGGACGGCTCCGGCGAGCTTGAGACGGTGGCGGCCGCGGGCGCCTCCCTGCAGGGCCTTGAGTCAGCCGAGCGGAGCCGCCTGATCGAGATAAGGGGGACGACCATCGGCTTCCGTCATCCCTTGATCAGGTCGGCCGCCTACCAGAGCGCGCCGGTCACTCGGCGCCTTGCCGTACATCGGGCCCTCGCCGACGCCCTCACCGGCTCGGCCGCCGTGGACGCGGCCGACCGGCGGGCGTGGCACCTGGCCGCCGCCGTACTCGGATCTGACGAGGGGGTCGCACGGGAACTGGGGGAAGCGGCGGAACGGGCACGTACCCGCAGCGGCTACGCCGCGAGCGCGGCCGCCTACGAGCGAGCCGCCGAGCTCACCGCCGATCCGGTACGACGATCCGGACGGCTGGCCGCCGCCTCGTTGGCGGCGAGTGACGCCGGGCTGACGGGCCGCGCCGCCGCGCTCGCCGACAGCGTCACGTCCGATGTGGACGACCCTGATGTGATCACCGCGCTGATCCAGGTGCGTGCCCATCGCGAATTCGAGCTGGGCACACCGCTCGCGGCGGGCCGGATCATCCTGGACGGCGTTCCCCGGGTGGCGGCTCGCTCCTCGGAGTGGGCCACCTGGCTACTGGTGGAGACCGTCCGCTGCGCCTGGTTCGCCGGTGACGCGCGGCTGGCCGAGGAGGCGGCCGCGAGTCTCCGCGCGCTTCCCGAGACCGGCTCGCCACTGGTCAGCGGGGCGCTCGGGCTGACCCGCCTGCTGAGCGGTGACATCGAAGGAGGGATCAGGCTCATGGGCGAGGCGGTCGACGGACACGCGCTCGCCGGACTGGGGGTGCCCGGGCTGACCTTCATCGCCTCTCTGTGCCTTCCGCTGGGCCGTGCCGTCCACTACGAGGAGATCACCGGCCAGATCCTGGCGGAGTGCCAGAAGAGCGGAATGATCGGCTGGCTCGCCTTCGCGTTCCAGGATCATGGTCTCGCGCAGGGGTGGCTCTGCCGGTACGGCGAGGCCAGGGCGGCCCTGGACGCGGGGCTGCGACTGGCGGTGGACCTGGGCCATGAGCACCGGGTCAGTCACCTCATGTGCTCTCTCGGATGGGTGCTCGCCCACCAAGGGGATGTGGAGAGGTGTCGAGCGACCGCCGAGGAGGGCGTCGCGAGGGCCGACGGCCAAGGACAGGCCCTTGCCGCGGCCATCGGACGCTGGGCACTCGGCCTGCTCGAACTCGGCCTGGGCCGCCCGGACGCCGCCCTGCGGCAGTTGGAGGCCATCTCGCTGACGGGCATCGCCGTCCTCTCCGCCGCCGACCAGGTCGAGGCGGCCGTTCGTGCCGGTCGGCCGGAGCGGGCGAAGGAGCCACTCGCCCGATACCTGGCCTGGGCGCGGCACGTCCGTCAGCTGTCACCCGACGCGATCGCGCTGCGCTGCCGTGCCCTCGTCGAGGGGGACGAGGCGCACTTCGCGCATGCCGTGCGCTGCCATGAGGCAGCCGGTCAGCCATACGAGCAGGCGAGGACGCGACTCGCCTACGGCGAGTGGCTACGACGGGCACGGCGGCGAGCGGATGCCCGGTCGCAACTGCGCGGCGCGCTGGAGATCTTCGACCGGCTCGGCGCGGAGTCGTGGGCCGAGCGCGCCCGGGTGGAGCTGCGCGCGACCGGAGACGTTCCGGCGGCGCCGCGCAAGGCCGACGACCCGCTCAGCGTGCTCACCCCCAGGGAGCGCCAGATCGTACGGCTGGCGGCCAACGGCGCCTCCAACCGCGACATCGCAGCCCAGCTTTTCCTCAGCCCGCGGACCGTCGGCTATCACCTCTACAAGGCGTTCCCCAAGCTGGGGATCACCTCCCGATCCCAGCTGGCAGCCGTCGCCCGGTCCTCACGGGTACCCGACTGATCGTCCACCCGGATGTGCGGTCGAAGCATGTGCGGTGACGACCCGGCCTGTCCAGCTCCGATGATCAGGGCTCATCACCCGCCTCGTCGATCTCATCGCCAAGGCGGGCGAGGACGCCGGACGTGGCGGTGCGGTTCGGTCTCGCGGGATCATCAAGGCCGTAGGTGGGGTGCCGCGGCCGGCCGGGTGGGGAGTCCTTTCAGTCCTGCTGCCGGTTCTCTCTCCTACCGGCCTTGGATAGCGTCGAGGTCATGCGGCTTCATGTGGGATGCGCGATGTGGACTCTCAAGTCATGGCAGGGGCGTTTTCTGCCTCATCCGCTCCCGGTCGGGGAGCGCCTGCGGGCCTACGCGACCTGGTGCAACGCGGTGGAGGGCAACACGACGTTCTACGCGACACCGACGCGAAGCACGGTGGAGTCGTGGGCGCGGCAGACCGGCCCGGACTTCCGCCTGGTGGTCAAGCTGCCCAAGTCGATCACGCACGAGGGGCGCCTTACCGGCGTCGAGGAGGAACTTCGATCGTTCCTGGAGGCGATCGAGCCACTCGGGCCCCGCGCTCACGCCCTCTGGATCCAACTGCCGGGATCATTTGCTCCGACCGACCTCGGCACCCTGGCGGGCTTTCTGCGCAGGCTTCCCCGCTCGTACAGATGCGCCGTCGAGGTCCGCCACCGCGCGTTCTTCGACGACGAGCGATCCGAACGGCTTCTCGAAAGGGTTCTCGCCGGTGTTGGTGCCGAGTGGGTTCCCTTCGACACCGTCACCCTCTTCCAGAGCCCTCCGACCAGTGACGCCGAACGAGACGCGTGGACGAAGAAACCGCGTGTGCCGCGCCGGTCGGTCGCGCTCACCGACCGTCCGATCGTGCGCTACCTCGGCCGGGACGCCACGGAGCGCACGATCGAGGGCTGGCGGCAGTGGATCGACACGGTCACCGAATGGCTACGTGAGGGCCGCTCGCCGACCGTGTTCATCCATACCCCCGACAACGCCGATGCGCCGATGCTCGCCCGTCGTTTTCACGACGACGTACGGGCCCGGCTGCCCGAGGTCGAGCCGCTGCCCGAGCCCATGCCGACCGAGCCGCTGACCCTCTTCTGACCGCGCAGGTTCAGCGTGGTCAGAAGCTGCCCACGGCTCCGAGCGCATTGCGCATCTGGCAGCTGTTCCCGAAGGTCTGAGACGACATGGTGAACCGGCTCTTCCACACACCGACCGCCGACACCGTCACCGGCTCATAGATCAGTGGGCAGACCAGCCCCGCCGCGGGCTTGAACTTACGCACGTCGCCACTCGCGGGTTCCAGAGCCGTGCACGCCTCCCGTGTTCTCGGGTGCGTCCCTCCGCCGACCGGTGAACACTGCAACACCACCGCCCGAGTCGACGGCAGGACGGTCGCCCCCTGAGTGAGCGTCAGCACCAGCGCCCGGGCTGACAACTCGTCTCCCGGCACATTGGACGCACCCGGCCTGGGGTCACCGAGTGAATCAGCGCCGGCGGGTGACGCACTGAGCGTGGCCGTCGCAGCGAGGAACGCCGAACCGAGGACCATCCACTTCGTAAGCCGCTTCATCCAGACCATCTCCCAGCTCACGTGGTGTTCGACGCTCCCAGCGTGACCAGCGGTGACGAGGAGACCAAGTACCGACCCTCCAGGTGCGGGTCAAGATTCCGCGAGGGTAAAGCCGGGGGAGGCACATCCGGAGCCGGGGCCGAACCGGCCGCGGTGGTGATCAGGCGATCCCGGACCGGACCGTCGGTGCGGTGGAGGGCTCGTCCTGGGGGGCGGTGTCCGGCCTGGGCTGCCGCAGCACGATGAGCGCGACGGTGAAGGCGGCCACGAGCAGAGCGGCGGCGGTGCCGAAGGCCAGCTGGTAGCCGCCGGTCAGGGCGGCCGCCTGGCTCTCGCCGGCGGACAGCAGTTCCTCGGTACGCGAGGCGGCCAGCGTGGACAGTACCGCGACGCCGGTGGCCATGCCGACCTGCTGGGTGGTGTTGAACAGCCCGGAGGCCAGGCCCGCGTCGTCGGCCCCGGCACCGGACATGCCGAGCGTGGCCAGCGCGGGGAGCACCAACCCGCCACCCGCGATGAGCAGCATCACCGGGAGCAGGTCGGTGACGTAGTTCGCGTCGACCGGGACGCGGGTGAGCCAGCCCATCGCGCCGAGCAGGAGCGCCAGGCCCGCCAGCAGGACGGCGCGCTCGCCGAAGCGGGTGTTGAGCCGGGCGGAGACGAACAGGGACACGCCGCCGATGGCCGTCGCCGCGGGGAGCATCGCCAGGCCGGTGTCGAGCGCTCCGTAGCCGAGGACCTTCTGCATGTAGAGCGCGACGAGGATCTGGAAGGCGAACATGGCGGACAACGCCAGCATCTGGGCCAGGTTGGCACCGGAGACGTTGCGCGAGCGGAAGACCCGCAGTGGCATGAGCGGGGTCCTCGCGGTCGCCTGACGGATGAGGAACGCGGCCAGCAGGGCGAGCGACACCGCGCCGAGGCCGAGGGTGTGCGTCGCGAGCCAGCCGTACTGCTCGATCTTGACTACGGTGTAGATGCCCAGCATCAGCCCGCCGGTGACCAGCACGGCGCCGAGGACGTCGGCCCCGGCGGCGAGCCCCGCCCCCCGCTCGCCCGGTAGTGCCCTGATCGCCAGTGCGATCGTGGCCAGTCCGATGGGCAGGTTGATGAAGAAGATCCAGTGCCAGCTGAGCGCGTCGGTGAGAACTCCGCCCAGAACCTGGCCGATCGAGGCTCCGGCGGCACCGGTGAAGCTGAAGACGCCGATCGCCTTCGCGCGCTCCCCGGCCTCGGTGAACAGCGTCACCAGGATGCCCAGCACGACCGCGGAGGCCATGGCGCTGCCGACGCCCTGTAGGAAGCGGGCGGCGATCAGCATGCCGGGCCCGGCGGCCACTCCGGCCAGCAGCGACGCGACGGTGAAGACCGCGTTGCCCGCCAGGAACATGGTCTTACGGCCGATGAGGTCACCCAGCCGACCGGCCAGCAGGAGCAACCCGCCGAAGGCGATGAGGTAGGCGTTGACGGTCCAGCTGAGCTCGGCGGGTGAGAAGCCCAGATCCCGCTGGATGGCCGGCATCGCCACGGTCACGATGCTGCCGTCCAGGATCGTCATCAGCGCCGCGGCGGACAGCACGGCGAGTGCCGACCAGCGTGATCGGGCTGGTTGGAGCGAAGGCAGGGTCTGCGGCATGGGTCATCTCCTGTCCGGAAGGGAACAGGAGTGACCGTAGCAGATAGTTTTGTTGTAGACGATCCTTTGTGGATCTACTTTGCCCGCTGCCGTGCCCGCCGGACCGCCTGCGGCGCCTCGACCGGGACGGCCAGATGGCCGGTCACCAGGCGATTCATGGCCCGTACCAGTACCTCGCGCTCATCGGCGGGCAGCGATCCCAGTGCCGCCCGGTGCACCCCGTCGACGATCTCCTGGCTCTGCCGTGCGACCTCGGCGCCCTTCTCGGTGACCGAGATGATCCGGGCCCGCCGGTCCGTGCTGGACGGGCGGCGCTCGGCGAGCCCCGCCTTCTCCAGGGCGTCCACCGTGACCACCATCGTGGTCTTGTCCATGTCGCCGATCTCGGCGAGCTGGATCTGGGTGCGCTCCTCCTCCAGGGCGTGCACCAGCACGCAGTGCATCCGCGCCGTCAGCCCGATCTCGGCGAGCGCCGCCGCCATCCGGGTTCTCAGCACGTGGCCGGCATGGTCCAGCAGGAACGACAGATCGGGCTCGGTGCGGGTGGGTGCCATGGCGGTCATGTCCCCAGCATAGCGATTAGTTCTGTTCTGGATTATCTGCAAAGGTTGTTGACGGCCGCCAGATGATCGCTGTGCCTGACGGAAAAGTTCGCTTTCGATAGTCAGTGAGAGAATATCCGCACGATAATTAGTGCATTTCCTGCGACGATGACTCACATGAGCGACATGCTTCTTGGCCTTGCCGATCTCCGTCGGGCATGTGCTCTACTGCTCGACGCGGTGGAGAGGCAATACGGCGAACACGTTGAGTTGGAATCACTCGCGGTGGACTACTACTGGGACCTGTCCCTTGCGGCGGCTTTCGACATGTCGAATGACCCGGCCGCGGAGATAGGGGTCGGTCAGGTAAGTGACGACCTCGACGAGATTCACGCTCTGCTCGCTCGTGCACCGGACGAACCCGTGATCCTGTGGCATGATCTCGCGCATCTCTGCGGGCTGCTGCGAGCGATCGCTCTGGCCGATGCCTCCGGGTGATGACCGCCGGTCTGCCCGGGAGCGATCGACGGTGGTCGGTCGCGGGAACTCGCGGGGAGCACGCCGCCGGGTCGGCTGCCTACCGCGCCTCGTGAGCGGCCGATGGCCGCTCGGCCATTCCGCGAGGCATCAGCAGGAACACCTTGGGAGACAGGCGGTCCATATTCCCGCCCCTGCCGAACACCAGGCCGGCGGCGAAATCCACGAACTGCTTGGCCTCGCTGTCCGGCAGCTTGGTGAGGTCCATCACCACGGGGGTACCGGTACGAAAGAAATGCCCCACGTAGAGGGCCTCGTTGTAGTCCCGGGGACACAGTGTTTTAATCACCGCATCAGTCTCCACCGCCCGCGGTGACCGTCAAGTCCTCTGCTGAATCGGTGGTCACGCGTCGCGGCGAAGATTCCGGTCATCCACGCGGGGCGTACATGCTCGGCGGGCTCGGCCGTCGCCCGTGCTCCGCCGCGAGCGGCCCACACCCCGAATCAGGATCTATCCGGGGTCCGTGCCGGACGTCGCGTCCTGCGCGGGGTGGCGGGCGGCCTGCCGTCTGGCGCGGTAGGCGCTGGCCTTGGCCCGGTTCTGGCAGGACAGGTCGCAGAATCTGCGCGAGCCGTTGCGGGTGGTGTCGAAGAAGACCAGGTCGCACCCGTCGGCCTGGCAGGCGCCGAGCCGGGTGGCCTGGCCGACGCCGATGACCATGGCCAGCGCCGTGCCCATGTCGGCCGCCCAGGCGTCCACGAGGGGCGCGTCGGGCCGGTGGAAGGCCAGCCGGTGGGGCTGACCCGGATCGACGCGCAGGCTGGGGACGGCGGCGTGCCGTACCAGCAGATCGTTGAGTGCGGCCGCGACCTCGGTGATGGTCTCGCCCGCGCCGAACGCCGGCCGTAGCCGGGCGGCGATCCCGGCCAGCCGATCCGCCTCCGCGACGGTGAGGGCACGCGGAGCCCGGTCGGTCACGACGCCCTCCTTGTTGATCGCGGCCAGTCGCTCGGCGCTCGAGGCCGGTGGCGTGACCTCGCGGCCGTGTGCCGAGGTGGCGGTGAGGCGGTTGACCAGAAGAGCGGCCAACTCGATCCTGCTACCGACGTAACTGTCTATTTGAGGTTGACGAGTGATGCGCCAAGGATCTATTGTCACTGTCATATTCTACATAGGTAGTGATGAACGGGGCTTATGATGTCGGAGTTCTCCAAGCTGGCACGGCAGATGTGGCACCAGATCGAGCCGGTGCACGCGTCGCTCTACTTCTCCCCCGAGGCTTTCGATGAGGCGGCGCGGCTCGGCTACGACATCGAGTCGCGCTGGCCGAGCTACTTCGCCTGGCGTACGGCGCCGCTCGGTGCCGCCGGGCCGAAGCTGGTCACCGGCACCTACTACAGCTTCAGCCCGGCGGCCGTCGCCGAGCACGTGCCGGGCATCTGGGCCACGGCGCGGCCCGAGGCGGTGCTCCAGGCCCGGTTGCGGGCGGTGGACCGCACCTTGCGCACCCTCCTCGGTGACAAGGTCGCCACGCCCGAGCTGGCCGAGGCGGCCGAGCTGGCCGTCAGGGCCGCCGAGAGCGCCGAGGTCGTCCACCGGCCCCTGGCCGCCGCCAACCTCGATCTGCCCTGGCCCGAGGAGCCGCACCTGGCGCTCTGGCAGGCCTACACCGTGCTGCGTGAGCACAGGGGCGACGGGCACCTGGCAGCCCTGGCGACCGCGGAACTGGACGGGTGCGAGGCGCTGGTCTCGTTCGCCGCGATCGGGGCCGCACCGGTGAGCAACTTCGCGGGCCGCGGCTGGAGCGACGAGGAATGGGCGGCCGCCCGCGACCGGCTGGCCACCCGTGGCCTGGTCGACGCGGAGGGGGTCGCCACCCCGGCGGGCCAGGCGCTCCGTGACCAGGTCGAGCGGATCACCGACGAACTGGCCGCCGGGCCGTGGCGCGCGCTCGGGACCGAGTCGGCCCAACGGCTGGCCCTGCTCAACCAGCCTCTGCTGGGCGCGGTGTTCGAGTCGGGGATGCTGCCGATGGTCAGCACCCTGGGCATCGGCAGCGTGCGGGCGCCGGAATAGGGACGGCCCGGTCTACAGATCGACCGCCCCGGCGATCCTGTCCCGCATCGGCCGCCTGCTCAGCGACTCCAGCGCCTCGTCGACGAGCCTGCTCAGCGGGTAGGACAGCTCAGCCTCCAGTTCGGCCGCCGCCGCGCTGGTCGCCGCCCACTCCTTGTCGAGGAGGGGCATCAGTGACTCGGCTCTGGGGGTCAGCCTGACGATCCGCTGGCGCGCGTCGGCGCCGGGGGTGAGAGTGACCAGATCCTCCTTGGCCAGCTGCGCGACCGTCTGGCTGGCCGCCGAATGCGTGACACCGATCGCTCTGCCCAGGTCGCGGATGGAGCTGGGCCCGGTGGTCGCCAGTGTTCGCAGGATCGGTGTGTAGCGCGGGCGGAAGCCGTCCAGGCCGAGGTCGCTGTAGACGGCGGCGACCCCCGCGTCCAGCTGGTCGAGGAGATGGCGCAGCCGCGTACCGAGTAGCTCGGGAGTTGACATGCCACTAATGTACCAGTGCTGTTATATCTCCGGAGAGGAACTCGCCTTGTACCCCCCTATCGAGCCCCACGAGCACGGCCTGCTCGACACCGGTGACGGCAACCTCGTCTACTGGGAGGTCTGCGGCAACCCCGCCGGCAAGCCCGCGGTCGTCGTCCACGGCGGCCCCGGGTCGGGGTGCGGGCCCGGCCACCGTCGCCTCTTCGACCCCTCGCGGTACCGGGTCGTCCTGTTCGACCAGCGCAACTGCGGCCGCAGCCTGCCGCACGCCGGCGACCCCGCGACCGACCTGAGCACCAACACCACCCATCATCTGGTCGCCGACATGGAGCGCCTGCGCGAGCACCTCGGCATCGACCGGTGGCTGCTGTACGGCGGATCGTGGGGCTCCACGCTGATGCTCGCCTACGCCGAGACCCACCCCGAGCGGGTGTCGGAGATGGTCGTCGCCAGCGTCACGATGACGCGCCGCTCCGAGATCGACTGGCTCTACCGGGGGGTCGGGCGGTTCTTCCCCGAGGAGTGGGAGCGGTTCAGGCGGGGAGTCCCCGAGGCCGACCGCGACGGTGACCTGCTCGCGGCCTACGCACGGCTCATGGCCGACCCCGATCCCGAGGTGCGGGCCAGGGCGGCGCGCGACTGGACCGCCTGGGAGGACGCGGTGATCTCCCTGGAGCCCAACGGCACGCCGAACGCCTACAGCGACCGGCCGTCCGCCGCCCTGCTGGCCTTCGTACGGATCTGCGCGCACTACTTCTCCAACGCCGCCTGGCTGGAGGAGGGGGTCCTGCTGCGCGAGGCCGGACGGCTGGCCGGGATCCCCGGCGTACTCGTCCACGGCCGCCTGGACCTGGGCGGACCGCTCGACACGCCATGGCAACTCGCTCAGGCCTGGCCCGACGCCCGGCTGGTCGTGGTCGACGACTCCGGGCACACCGGCAGCGACACGTTCAGGACGGAGATCCTCTCAGCCCTCGACGCCTTCGCCGCCTGAGCACGCGAAAGGCCGGCGGCCGGTACGGGAGCGGCCCAGGATTCGCCGAGCTGAGGTCTCACCTTCCCCGCGAGCCGTGCGCGGGGCGTGCGGACGTGGCGTGTCCGCGCGGAATACGGGGGGCCTCGGGGTGCCGAGCCCTGGGGATTAGCCGGGGGCGTTCCGGGTGAGCCTCCGGGCGGCGTTCGACGCGGACCTCGGGACGGCGGACGTACACCGGATCACCCGGCTGGAGGAGCCGGTAGAGGGGGACGGCGTTGTGCAGCGGGACCCGGACGCATCCGTGGGAGGCGGGGAAGCGGGGAACGAGGGTGGAGCCGTGGATGGCGATGCCGCCGTTGAAGTAGACGGAGTAGAACATCGATCCCAGGATCCCGGTGGACCAGCCGGGGACCCGCGCTCCGACCCGGTAGTCGCCGACCGGGGTGTCGGCGAACCCGCAGTGGCCCTTCTCGCAGTACGACATGCGGGCACCGGTCGAGATATGGGTCACCAGCACGGGTTTCCCTTCCTTCCACACCGTGAGGAGCTGGCGTCGCAGATCGATCTCGGCCCGCTCGGGCCCTCCGTACCCCACCAGGGGCCTGATGCGCCTGGGGCGTAGGAGGGCCTGCCAGGTCGGCAGGTCGATCCTGTCGACGGGCCTCAACCCGTTGGCCTTCTGGAAGGCCCATACGGTCATGCGCAGCGCGGAATCATACGTGGAGCTGAGATTTCCCGGGGTGAAGCCCAGATCTCTAAGCCTTTTCTTCGCATTATGCACCTCGATTCCCCTGCTGCCCATTTTGAGGATCGTGAATTGGTCGGGAAGGGGGGCCTGCTGGAAATCCGGGGAGGGGTCGATCGCGGCGTGCGCGACGCCGATGGGGAGGGTTGTGGCCAGGGCGAAGATGGCGCCTGCGATCAGGGAGCGGTGGACGGTGCTTCGCATATGTGACGCCTATCCGCTGGCAGGAGGGATTAACCCTGTAATGCCGCTTGCCAGAAAGTAAGAGTTATACCGCTACGTGCGACCCGACGGTTAATGTGGAGGGATTTTCCCGAGAAAACAGATATGTGTTTTCAGGTGATGTTATGTGATGATTTTAGGGACCTATATAAGATATTTTCGGAGCCGTTGAGCGCGAACGGTGCACTGCCGCGCACCGCTCGCGCTCGCGTGCGGGTGCGCCCTGGGGCGTACGAGAAGCGCGGAACCTGAACGCCGGTCCTCGCTCCCGCCGACCCGCTCGCGAGCCGTACGAGAACGCAGGGTCTGGTACGGCGTGCGGTGTACCTATATAGTGCAGATTGCAATAAAGAATTTTGCACTACACGGAGCGTGGGGAGTGGCCATGGCACGGGGCGTCGATCTGGTCCGGCTGACCGTGCTCGCGCTGCTCTCGGTCCGGCCGAGCCACCCCTATGAGATGCACCGCTTCGTCGTCGACACCCACAAGGACTACGTGACCGGGCTGCCGCGCAGCCTCTACCACGCGGTCGACCGTCTGGTCAGGGACGAGCTGATCGCGGCTGTCCAGACCAGCAGGGAGGGGCGGAGACCGGAGCGCACCGTCTACGAGCTGACGGATGAGGGCAGGGCGGAGCTCGCCACCCGGCTGCGGCGGCTGCTTGAGCAGGTGGGGCCCGACAGCCTCACCTTCACCGCGGCGATCTCGCTGATGGGGTGCCTGCCGAAGGCCGAGGTGGAGCGGGCGCTGCGGGTCAGGGCGGCCACCCTCGAAGGGAGGGTCGTCGCGGCCGACGCCAGTCTGAAAGGGCTCACCGAGAGTGGGCTGCCCCCGGTGCTCCTGCTGGAGCTCGAATGCGAACGCGCCCTGCGCGCCGCCGAGCTCGACTGGGTACGCGGTCTCCTCGTCCGGCTGGAGTCGGGCGAGATCACCTGGACCGGCAGCCTCAACCGTGAGCTGCCGGGCTGGATCGACGAGGACGATGAATCGCCCCATCCGCGCGAAGAGCAGGAGAAGGACCAAGAACCGCCCGGTCTCTCCGGAGACGACGTCGCACGGCTGAACACCCCTGGGAGCTCACTGTGAAGTCCACTCCGCTGTTCGAGGCGGCCGGGGTGATCGAGGCCCCGGTAGGCCGGGTGGAGCGGCTGCTGCTGGCCGTGCGTCCCGGACCCGTCGGCGCGGACAACGTCTGGCTGCTGGCGGAGCACGGCGGCGTCGTGGCGGGCGGCCCGGAGCGGTTCACCCTCAGCACGCCGATACACACCATGACCGTCGAGGTAGGCGAACACACCATCGCCTTCCAGGGCGGCTGGTGGTACCGCGGGGAGTACGCCGTCGAGCCGCACTCGGAGGGCGCCCTGCTCACCCACCGGGTCCGCAACGTCGCGACCTGGGGACGGTGGGGCGTGCCGCTCGCCAACCGCTTCTTCATGGGCTTCGACAGGAGCACGCGCGACGGTTTCACCGCGGGACTCCGGCGGATCGGCGATGAACTGGGCTGCCGTACACGCCTGCTCTGAGCGTACGGCGTTTCCGGTACCGGCTCCCGCGGTGAGAGCCGGAGAACGCCGGATGTGCCCCTCTGGGGCGCACGGGATGCTCGCGGACGTCACGAAGACATCCCCGTACGGGATCCAGAGGAGCACCGGCCGATCAGCCGAGCCGGATGACGCCCTTGGAGACCTTGATCTTCCTGCGGGCCAGCGGCCGGGTGGCCGGCCCTCTGGCCACCGAGCCGTCGGCGATCCGGAACCTGCTGCCGTGGCAGGGGCAGTTGATGATCCCGCCGCGGATGGTGGCGACCGCGCAGCCCTGGTGGGTGCATTTGGCGCTGAAGGCGCGGAAGGTGCCCTTGACGGGCTGGGTGACCACCCATCTGCCGTTGATGATCCGGCCACCGCCGACGGGGATGCTGCTGGTCTTGGCGAGCACGGGGCCGGCGGTCTCTCCGGCCGCCTCGGCCTCCTCGGCCGCCTCGGCCGGGCGTACCAACGCGACGGCCGACGCGATCGCGGCGGCGGCGCCGCCCGCGAGGCCTCGGAAGATCATTAATCGACGGGTGGGGGTGGGCATGGCGGGCCTCCCGGGGGGACGAATGGATCGCGTGTGTGGTTCATATCACAGGAAAGCGGGCCTGCAGGCAGGCTCCGCGATCCTCCCCGGCGATGCGCAGGCTGCCACCGTGCCGTACCGCGATGTCCCTGGCGATGGCCAGCCCGAGGCCCGATCCGCCCGCGTCCCTGTCCCTGGCCTCGTCCAGCCGGGTGAACCTGTCGAAGACCGCCTCGTGGTGCTCGGCGGGGATGCCGGGGCCGTCGTCGCACACGTCGAGCACCGCCTCACCGCCGTCGGATGCCAGCCGGACGGTGACCGCGGAGTCCGCGTGACGTACGGCGTTGTCCACCAGGTTGGCCACCAGGCGGCGCAACTGCCCGGCCGAGCCGAGGACCACCGTGTCGGCCGCCACCTCCAGCGTCACCCTGATCTCCGGCCTGGGCCGCGATCGGGCCGCCTCCTCGGCGGTCACCTGGCCGAGGTCCACCTCCTCGTGGCAGACGGGCTCTGCCGCGTCCAGGCGGGCGAGCAGGAGGAGGTCGGAGGTGAGCACCTGGATCCGTTCCACGTCGGTCAGCGCCTCGGCCGCCAGCGGCCCCGGCGGTGCCAGCTCAAGGCGCGTCCTCAGGATGGCCAGCGGGCTGCGGAGCTCGTGGGCGGCGTCGGCGACGAAGCGCTTGTGCCGGCTGACCGCCAGTTCGAGGCGGTCGAGCGTGCGGTTCATGGTCTCGGCGAGGCGGGCGATCTCGTCGCGCGACCGCGGTACGGGGACCCGCCGGTGCAGGTCGCTGGCGGTGATGTCGGCCATCTCGGTACGGATGGCCGAGACCGGTGCCAGTGCCCGGCCGACGGCGAGCCAGGTCAGGACGGCGACCAGCAGGAGCAGCGCGGGGATGCCGGGCAGCAGCAGGCCCCACAGTGCCCGCAGCGCGTCTCCCGTCGGCTCCAGCGACGCCCTGGCCTGCACGACCAGCACGCCGTCGGCGGCGTCCACGGGCATCGTGGCCAGGGCGAAGTCGTCTCCGGGCGCCCACTGCGCCACCTCGGCGGGCTGGGCCGCGGTGTCGCCCTGGAAGTCCCGCACGACTACCGGGGGCTTTTCCCCGGGCGATGCGGTGGCGGCCGGGCTTCGGACCGAAAGCTCGGAAACCAGCGGTGCGGGGTACGTGAGGATCTTGACGTCGGGGTCGAGGAGAGTCGTCCTCGCCAGACTGACAACATCGGCGGGTTTTCCGGCGACCGCCACGCCGCCGGCGAGCACCTTGGCGGTGGCGTCGGCACGGCGGACGGCCTCGTTGGAGGCGCTCCGCGCCAGGCTCCCGGTCAGCACGCCGACGAGCACCGCGGCCGCCACGCCCAGCGCGACCGCGACGATGGCGGTGGCCGCGAGGGTCGTCCGGAGCCGCACCGACAGACGCGACGCCACCTCAGGCCTCCAACCGGTAGCCGGCGCCGCGCACCGTCACCAGCGACGAGCGGCCGAACGGAGAGTCGATCTTGCGGCGGAGCGCGCTGATGTAGACCTCCACGATGTTCGGGTCGCCGTCGTAGGAGAAGTCCCACGCCTGGGCCAGCAGCTCGCTCTTGGAGACCACCTCGCCCTGCCTGCGCGCCAGGCCGTGCAGCACCGCGAACTCCTTGGGGGTGAGGGGGATGTTCACCTCCCCGCGGCGGCAGCGGAGCCCCGCGGGATCGACGGTCAGGTCGCCGACCACGATGGACACCGGTCTGGCATGGCCGCCCCGGCGTACCAGCGCGCGCAGCCGGGCCAGCAGCACCACGTAGGAGAACGGCTTGGACAGGAAGTCGTCCGCGCCGGTGTCCAGGGCCTCGGCCTCGTCGTGCACCCCGTCCTTGGCGGTGAGCATCAGGATCGGCGTCCAGTTCTCCGCGTCACGGAGCCTGGCGCAGACGGTGTAACCGTTCATCCGGGGCAGCATGACGTCCAGCACGATCACGTCGTACGGGTTCTCGGTCGCCATCCACAACCCGTCGCGCCCGTCGTACGTCACGTCGACGGCGAATCCCTCGCCCGCCAGCCCATCCTTCAGCAGATGGGCCAGACGTTTCTCGTCCTCAACCAGCAGCACACGCATACCGCTCAGAGTGCCGCACTCCGCCTAAAGCCAACCTGAAGATGATTTCTGCCGCCTTCAGGCTGGGTTCAGGCAGCGGGCGGGAGTCTGTGATCTCCAGATCCGCCTGACAAGGAGAACACCCATGCGTATCCGCATGCTCGCCGCCGCCGTGGTGACCGCGGGGGCACTGATGGCCACCCTGACCGGGGCCGCCAACGCCGACGACACGCCCACGCCGGGTCCCAAGGAGGGCACCGTGCAGATCCAGTGTGAGGGTGGCGGCCAGGCGACCCTGATAACGCGCCGGCTGACCGAGGCCGAGATCAAGGAGTTGGCGAAGGCCGGATCGTCGCCCGCCGCGCCCTTGGTACGGGCCGATGAGGCCGGGGTGCCGAGCGGCCAGGTCAAGGTCTTCAGGGGCACCCGGGCGGAAGGGGAGGACGCGAAGGTGCTCCCTCCGCTTCCCGAGGGCGTGACTCCCGGCAAGGACGTCAAGGTCATGGCCGCTCCCTCGGTGCCTGCGGTGCCCGGGGCCCCGGAGGCCGTGGCGATGACCGTGATCCTCGATGACGTCTCCGAGGGGGCCGAGAGGGTCGAGGGGGCCAGGAAGGCCGAGAAGGTCGAGGGGGCCGAGGGGCCCGGAGGTGCCGCGTTCAAGGTCACGAGCACGCCCGCCGAGGGCGCCCCCGTCGTCACCTGCGCCAAGAAGGAGTAGCTCCGCGGGGGTGATCCCAAAGACCTGCGAGCCGGCCGGGGAAACCCGTGCGGGAGTGACTCCGGCCGGCTCGCAGCCGATCGGGACGATCGGGGAGCGTCCCGGGAGGCCGTACCGTGTTGGGGGGCCGGTGCGGTTCAGCCCTCGGGGAAGGTCGGGTGCGGGCCCAGGGCCCAGTACTCGTACAGGCCGTAACCGACGTGGCCGTCGTACTCGAAGCGGCCGACCGCGTCGACCAGGCCCCACATCGTGGCGGCGTCCTCCGGAAGGGTGTGGGTGACGCCCTGGACCACCGGTTCCGGCCCCTGGTACATGCCGTGCCTCCAGTCCGATTCCAGGCCATATCCGGTGCCCACCATCAGGTGCACCGGGAGAATCGGGGTGCAGTGCACGTCGAAGGGCTTGCCACCCGGCGGAGAGAAGGAGATCGTCGCCTCTCGTACGTCCCGGGTGCCCTCCGCGTACGTCGGACGGTACTCGGGACGGCCGAGATACTCCTCCTCGCCCTGCCTCGGGGTGCCGAACCCCCACACCCGCACCGCCTCCTCCAGCACCCGGCGGCCCTTCTCGTCCTCCTGGACGATGCACAGGATGGCGTGGTCGTCGAACTGGATCGGGGTGTAGAGCCAGTAGAAGGTACCGGCGTCGCGGGCCTGGATGCCGGGGGGCTCGGGCTCGCCGACCGGGCGGATGCCCCACGAGCGGTCGCGGGTGCCCTGCCAGCGGTCCGGGGTTACCTCGACGCGCTCGTCGCCGATCAGTATGTGCCCACTCCACCTGCCGGTCTGGGCCAGCCGGGAGGAGTCGAACAGCACGCGCTCCTGCCGGCGTAAGAAGTGCCGGGGCTCCAACGTGGCCGGGATGGTGCCCTCCCAGCTGAGGTCGAAGGAGAGGCCGTGCTCGGTGGGGTCGAGCACCACCCGCAACCGCCTGAGTCCCTCGATCACCTCGACCCGGAACGGGCCGACCCGGGTGTCCATCCGGTCGTCGCCGAGTTCCCGGGAGGCCCGGACCACGCGGTGCAGGTTCCGGTGGCGTACGCAGGCGAACGCGTCGGTGACCCCGAGGTTGGGATACTGCCCGAGGCCGACGATGAGCATCAGCTCGTCGGATCCGGCGTGACAGTTGAAGTAGTACCGGTCGTAGAAGTTACGGTCCGAGGTCGTGACGTGTCGCATCACCTCGGGTGACTGGTGTACGGGATGGTCGTCGAGGGGCGACAGCGTCATCGGGTGCTCCTTCTGTCTCAGGAACACGTTCTAACAAGCGCTTGGTGAATCGGTCAATGGCGCGCGGTCCGCACAGCGGTATGGCCCGCGCCTTCGAAGGCGCGGGCCATACCGCTGACAGGTGACGTACGCCGTGGTCGGCCGACCCGGGTACGTCGTACCGCTAGGGCAGTTTCTTGGACGTGTGCTCCGCCTTGGCGTCGGCCCTGCCGCCGATCTCTTCGGCCTTCGACGTGGCGTCGTCCGTCACGTCGGAGGCCTTGCCCGCCGTCGCCCCCATCTTGTGTCCCACCCATTGGGACGCGTCGGAGGTGCTGTCCTTCAGGGTGTCCGCCCACTGGTCGGCGTTCTTGCGATACAGCGCGTAGCCCGCCGCTCCGATCGCGACGCCGGTGACCAGCAGGACCATCGGCCATCCGCGGGACTTGGTGGGCTTGGGATCAATCCTCGCGGCAGCCTGGGACAGCGCGGCGCTGAGTTTCGGCGCGAGCTGTTCCTCGATCGAGTGCGCGGCGGCGTCAAGCCTCGGTGCCGCCCACCCGCGTGCGACGATGATCTTCTCACCGGCCACGTTGCGAGCATGATCGGCCATCTCAAAGGCCTGGCCGGCCACGTCGCGGGCCTGGCTGGCCAGCGGGCTGACCCGATCCACGACGAGGACAGCCTGAGCCTTCGCGTGGCGCAGCCGCCTTTCCGGAGCCACGATCTTCATGTGGCGCTTTCCAAACAGTGCTAGAGGCACAACAACCTCCCCATTCGTTGGGGCCCCGACGCCACCCCTTCCCGCTCGAAGACGGCTCAATCATGACGGCCCGTGGGAGGATGCATGAGGGATCGGCTCCGGCCGAAATCGTCAAAGCGCTACAAAAGCAATACGTTGCATAGGCATTGCCACAACCTGAAGGGGGCAGTCCGATCATGGCTGAGAAGTTGATCGCGAACCTCAACACCAATCGCGGGAGCGTGAAGGTCCAGCTCTTCCCGGACCACGCGCCCAAGACCGTGCGCAACTTCGTCGAGCTCGCCGAGGGCACCCGCGAGTGGGTGCACCCGGAGACCGGCCAGAAGTCCACCGCCAAGCTGTACGACGGCACCATCTTCCACCGGGTCATCTCGGGCTTCATGATCCAGGGTGGCGACCCGCTGGGTCAGGGTGTCGGCGGTCCCGGCTACAAGTTCGACGACGAGATCCACCCGGACCTCTACTTCAACCGCCCGTACCTGCTCGCCATGGCGAACGCGGGCATCCAGATGGGCCGCGGCACCAACGGCTCCCAGTTCTTCATCACCGTGGTGCCCACGCCGCACCTGAACGGCAAGCACACCATCTTCGGTGAGGTGATCCAGGGTCAGGACGTCGTGGACGCCATCGCCAAGACCGACACCGACGCCCGCGACCGTCCCACCGAGCCCGTGGTCCTGGAATCGGTGACCATCGAGCGCGTGCAGAGCTGATCTCTCGCCCGGCGGCCTCCTGCGGAGGCCGCCGTTCGCGTTTCCGGCCGGCGTCGCTCAGCCGCCGTTTATGTGTGTACGGGCACTCGGGATCGTGAATAGGCTGGCAGTCTGGGGATAACAGAACGCGCGAAGGGGCCAGCCACAGACCATGACCACCCAGCCGTCCAGCGACCCCGACACCGTTGTCCCCAACTGCTACCGGCATCCAGGGCGTGAGACCTACGTCCGCTGCCAGCGCTGTGAGCGCCCCATCTGCCCCGACTGCATGCGCGAGGCCGCGGTGGGCTTCCAGTGCCCCGAGTGCGTGGCGGAGGGCAACAGGGGCATGCGGCAGGCGCAGTCGGTGTTCGGCGGCCGGGCGGTCGTCACGCCCCGGGTCACCTGGGCGCTGCTGGTTCTCAACGTCCTGGCCTACTTCGCCGAGACCGTGCGCACCGACTGGGTGCTGGCCAACTTCACGATGAACTCCTACGCCGTCGCCTACGACGGTGAGTGGTGGCGCCTGATCACCGGGGCCTTCCTGCACATGCCGCTCGGTGGTGGCGGCTGGGCCCTGACCCACATCGTGTTCAACATGTGGGCTCTCTACGTCATCGGCCCCGAGTTGGAGCGGCGCCTCGGCTCGGCCAGATTCCTGACGCTCTATCTCCTCGCGGCGATCGGCGGGTCCGTCGCGGTCTACCTGTTCGGCATCGCCGCGGTCGGCGCCTCGGGCGCGATCTACGGCATGTTCGGCGCGCTGTTCGTGCTCGGCAGGAAGCTCGGCTACAACGTCCAGGGTGTGCTCTGGCTGATCGGCATCAACGCTGTGATCACCTTCGTGATCCCCGGCATCAGCTGGCAGGGACACCTCGGCGGCCTGATCGCCGGCTCCCTGGTCGCGGCGGTGTTCGCCTTCGCCCCGGCCAGGAACCGCAACGCCGTCCAGTGGGGAGGTTGCGCGGCGATGCTGGTCGTTCTGGTCGCGCTGGTGCTGGCGTTGCCGCCGTTCGCCGTCCAGGCCGAACTCGGCATCTACGGTTGATCCACACCCTGATGCTTCCCCAGGGTGTGGATAATGCCTGTGGAAAAGGCTAACGCCAGCGGGTGGACAGGATCACACCGAGGATGATGAAGGCGAACCCGACCAGCAGGTTCCAGTTCTGGAGGGCGCCGAGAACGGGCGCGGTGGGCGCCACGTAGTAGACGGCGATCCACAGGATGCCGACGATCCAGCAGGTCACCATGACCGGCGCCAGCCAGCGCGGGCTGATCTTGATCTGCTGTGCGGTCTGCGGCGGGGTGTAGACCGGCTTCTTGCGAGTCTTGGGCTTGGGCACTGGGGTTCTTCTCCTGCGTCAACCCTGCGCGATCCGGACCGTGCGCAGGCCATGTCGATTAGCGTAGTCGCTGGTGGGTGAAGTCCCGTGTAAGGATAGTCCGCGCAGGTGGGCCATGGCGATTCCGTGAGGCACCATACTGCGGCAAATGTTCTGCCGGACCCGTGATTCGTTCCCGCCGGGCGGGTGTCCCGTGGCTAGCCTTGCCCTTCGTGAGAGCCGTGTTGAGGGTCATGGGCGATCTGAGCATCACCGCCGGCCTGGTCATCCTGCTCTTCTGCGCCTACCTGTTGTGGGGCACCGGCTCATACACCGCGGAGCAGCAGGTGCTGTTGCAAAGGCAGCTCATCGAGGGTGGGAAGGCCGGCCAGGGGCACGGGCCCGGCCCGGTCCGGCTGGGCGGGGCGGTCGCGCTGCTGTCGATTCCCAGGCTCGGCGACGACTACCGGTACGCCGTCGTGGAGGGCGTCGACCAGGACCGGCTGCGGATGGGACCGGGTCACTACCCCGGAACCGCCATGCCAGGAAAAATCGGTAATTTCGTTCTTTCGGGCCATCGGACCACCTATGCCGCCCCCTTCGGCCGCATCGACGAGCTCCAGCGGGGCGACCACATCGTGGTCGACGCCCGCGAGGCCCGCTACACCTACCGGGTCACCGGCAGGCGCGTCGTCGACCCCACCGAGCTCGGCGTCATCGCCCCGGTCCCCGACCAGCCGGGGAAGACGCCCACCAGGGCGACGATCACCCTGTCCACCTGCCACCCGAAGTACTCGGCCGCCCAGCGGCTCGTCGTCTTCGGCGCGCTGGACCGGAGCCAGGACCGCCTCGGACGACCCGAATAGCCCCGGCGACCAACCCCGACAACCCGGAGAAGGAGTCTCGTGTACGGCTGGATCTGGCGGCTGCTTCCCGGAAACCTCGCGGTCAGGGTGTTCACCGCCGCCGTACTGGTCGCCCTGGTCGCGGCCGTACTCTGGTATTTCGTGTTCCCCTGGATCGAACCCCGCATCTCCCTCGACCCGACCGGCGTGGGCTGATGAGCCGCGTCCTGGTCGTGGACAACCACGACAGCTTCGTCCACACCATCGTCCAGTACCTCCGTGAGCTCGGCGCCACCTGCGACGTGCGGCCGCGTGACCAGGTCAGGGTCGAGGACGCCGCCGGCTTCGACGGGGTTCTGATCAGCCCCGGCCCCGGCACCCCGGAGAACGCGGGTGTGAGCGTCCCGCTCGTCGGCTACTGCGAGGCCCACGGCATCCCGCTACTCGGCGTCTGCCTGGGGCACCAGGCCATCGCCATCGCCCACGGCGCGACCGTCTCGCGGGCCCCCGAACTGGTGCACGGCCGCACCAGTGCGATCACGCACGACGGGCGCGGCGTCTTCGCCGGCCTGCCGTCGCCGACGACCATGACGCGCTACCACTCGCTGGCCGTCCTGCCCGAGACGGTTCCTGAGATCCTTGAGGTGACCGCGACCACCGGTGACGGTGTGATCATGGGCCTGCGCCACCGTACGGCCCCCGTCGAGGGTGTGCAGTTCCACCCCGAGTCGGTGATCTCCCAACACGGTCATCGGCTGCTCGGAAACTGGCTGGAAAGATTGTTGTAACGCGGCGCCCTTCCTGGGCGATTGACCAGTGAGAGTCCTTCCGCCATCGCCCCCGAGTGGCGGAAGGACTCTTCCCCGTTTCCGGGCTCTCGCACAGGCGATGCCGGAAGGTCACGGGGAACGAGGAAGGCCCCCGCGATCACGGGGGCCTTCTCATCTGCTCGCCAGGTGTTCCGGGTCAGGTCCCGTCGGGCGGCGACTCGTCGAAGATGGTGCCGTCGTCGGGCTGCGTGGGCGTGTCGTCCGTCGGCTCGTCGGGAATGGTCGGTTCGTCGGACGGGTAGGTCGGCTGCTCGGTCGGCTGGGGCGCCTGCCCGCTCGACACGATCAGCGTGATCGTCGTCCCCGGCTGGTACTTGCCGCCCGCCTCGGGAGACTGGCTCAGCACGGTGTCCTTGGGCAGGTCACTCGGCTGCTCGACGACCTTCCACTTGAAGCCCGCCTCCTTGAGCATGTTCTTGGCGTCCCCGACGGTGAGGTTGACCACACTCGGGACCTCCACCGCCTCCTTGGGCACGTAGATTCGCACGGTGCTGCCCTTGTTGGCCTTCTTGCCCGCCTCGGGCAGGGTCTCGAAGACGATGCCCTGCTTCCGGCTGGAGGGCTTGCTCTGCAGGCTGACCTTGAAGCCGGCGTCCTCAAGGGTCTGCCTGGCGTCCTCCGCGGTCATGTTGAGCACGGAGGGCACCTCGACCTTCTCGACGCCCTTGGAGACCTTGAGCGTCACCTCGGTGTTCTCGTCCACCTCGGTGTCGGCCGCCGGTTCGGTGTCGATCACCGAACCCTTCGGTATCTCCTCGTCGAACGCCTGGACCGTCTTCACCTTCAGGCCGAGGTCCGTCAGCGCCTTGGTCGCCGCCTCCATGGTCTGCGAGGCCAGCGGAGGGATCTTCACCTTGCCCGAGGCGGTGGGGGTGCCGGGGGAGCTGAGGAACATGTAGCCCACGCCGATGAAGGCACCGATGACCAGCAGGGGGATGAGGATCCACGCCGCGGTCTTGACCGCGGTGTTGCTGCTCTGCTGCCGACGCCGGCCGCGCTCGCCGGTGCGCCCGCCCCCCTCCTCGCCGTACTCGTACGCCGGGACGGCGGTGGTGCGCTGGGTGGCCGGGCCGCCGGGCCCGGGAGCCTGCATCGTCCGGGTGGCCGAGCCGTAGTTGTTGGACAGCGCCATGGTCTGGGCGTCCGTCGGAATGCCGGACATCGCCCGCTGGATGTCGGCCCGCATCTCCCCGGCGCTCTGGTAGCGGTGCGCCGGGTCCTTGGCCATCGCCTTGAGCACGATGGCGTCGGCCCACTGGGGGATGTCGGGGTCGATCTGCGACGGCGGGATCGGCTCCTCGCGCACATGCTGGTAGGCGATCGCGACGGGCGAGTCGCCGGTGAACGGGGGCTGTCCGGTCAGCAGCTCGTACAGCACGCAACCGGTGGAGTAGAGGTCGCTGCGGGCGTCGACCCGCTCGCCCCTGGCCTGCTCCGGCGAGAGGTACTGGGCGGTGCCGATCACCTGGGCGGTCTGTGTCATGGTCGCGGCCGAGTCGGCCATCGCGCGGGCGATGCCGAAGTCCATGACCTTGACGTCGCCGTTGCGAGTGATCATGATGTTCGCCGGCTTGATGTCCCGGTGGACGATGCCGCCACGGTGGCTGTAGTCCAGCGCCCGAAGGATCCCGTCGACCAGTTCGGCGGCACGCTCGGGCAGCAACCGCCGGTCGGCCCGGAGCAGGTCGCGCAGCGTGCGGCCGTCGACGTACTCCATCACGATGTAGGGAACGGGCGCACCCTCTGAGACGTCCTCGCCGGTGTCGTAGACCGCGACGATGGACGGGTGGTTCAGCGACGCGGCGGACTGAGCCTCCCGGCGGAACCGCGCCTGGAAGATGTGATCCCTGGCCAGGTCAGCGCGGAGGGTCTTGATGGCGACGATCCGATCCAGCCGGATGTCTCGGGCGCGATAGACCTCGGCCATGCCGCCACGCCCGACGACGCCGTCAAGCTCGTAGCGATCGCCGAGGCGTCGGGGCTGAGTCATTTCCTGCACTGTCCCTTACCGTTCATCTTGGGTGCCGGTGGGCTCTTGGGCCACCGGTGTCCATCATCGACCCGTTGCCGCATCACGTCTCCCCATTCGGCTGGTCTGTCTCGCCGGGTTCGGGAGTCGTACTCGGTGTGGGGCTCGGTGTCACCGTCGGGGTGGTGGGCGTCGGGGTGGGCGTCGGGCTGGGGCTGGGGCTGGACGGTGGTGACGTACTCGGCGTTGCGGTGGGCGTGGCCGATGTGCTTACCGTAGCCGACGGCGTGACCGAGGGGCGGACCGTCTTCGTCGGCGAGACAGGTGGTCTGCTCGCCGGAGACGCACTCCGGCTCGGCGTGGCCGTCGGCGATTCGATAGCCGGGCTCGACGGTACGACCGGTTTCTCCGGCTCGCTGCCGCCCGGCCGGCCGGTCAGCTCGTAGGCCGCCAGAGAGCCCAACCCGACCGCGGCGGCGCACGCCGCGACCACGGCGACGATCACTGTTCTCCTGCGCGGGCGACGGCGCCCATGAGGCGCAGGCCCGGTACCCGGGGGCGTCCCGCCCGCCCCGGCACCCCCGGCGCCCTCCGCGGAACCTCCGGCGCCCTCCGCGGAACCTCCGCCCGCACCGGCGTGTGCCCCGGAGCCCGCCCCGGAACCCGCGCCCGCACCTGCGGCGGGGCCGACGGGTGCGGCCATGGCCGAGGTGATCTCCTGCGGCCACTCGGTCGCGGGCTCGGCGCGCCAGCCCGAGGGGTCGGTGAGCATGCCAAGACCGGTGGCGTCGGTGGCGGCCAGCGCGTCGAGCAGCACGTCCGCCCGTTCCGACAACTCCCTGGCGCCGGCCGGGCGCCGCAGCGGGTCCTTGGACAGGCACGCCATGACCAGGTCACGGACCGCGGGCGGGATGCTCTCCGGGAGCGGCGGCGGGGGCTCGCCGATGTGCATGAGAGCGATCGCCACCTGCGTCTCGGCGCGGAACGGCGCCCGGCCGGCCAGGCACTCGTAGGCGACCACCCCGAGGGAGTAGATGTCGGTGGCGGGCGTCAGCGGTTCGCCGGACGCCTGTTCGGGGCTGACGTACTGGGCGGTGCCGAGCAGGACTCCCGTCTGGGTGACCGGCGCGGCCTCCAGCACCCTGGCGATGCCGAAGTCTGTGATCTTTATCACGCCCGCCTCGGTCACCAGCAGGTTGCCGGGCTTGATGTCCCGGTGGATGACCCCCGCGCGGTGCGCGGCCTGCAGGGCCCTGGCGGTCTGATGGACCACGTCGAGGGTGACCTTGGGGCTCAGCGCGCCGTCCCTGGCCAGGATGCCGGCCAGGGACTCGCCGGGCACCAGCTCCATCACCAGGTAGGCGACGCCGTCGCTCTCGGCGTAGTCGAAGACCTGCGCGATACCCGGGTCGGACAGCCCGGCTGCGATGCGGGCCTCGGAGCGGAAGCGCTGCCGGAAGGCGGGATCCTCCGCCACGTGCGCACGGAGCAGCTTCACCGCGACCTCGCGGCCGAGCAACTCGTCCCTGGCCCGCCACACCTCGCCCATGCCGCCCGACGCGATACGCCCCAGCGGGCGGTATCGGCCCCCGAGCAACGCGGTCATCTACCCAGCACCGCTTCCATCACGCTCTTGGCGATCGGGGCGGCGGTGTGACCACCTGAGGCGTCGTCACCCGCGCTTCCGGACTCGACGATCAGTGCGACGGCGACCTTGGGGTCCTCGGCGGGAGCGAAGGAGATGAACCACGCGTGGGGAGCCTGGCCCCTGGCGGTCTCGGCGGTGCCGGTCTTGCCGGCGACCGTCACGCCCGGAATCTGCGCCGCGCTCGCCGTGCCCTTGTTGACGACGTTGACCATCATCTCCTGGAGCTTGCGCGCGTTGTCCTCGCTCATCGCGGTGTCCAGCTCGTCGGGGTCGGCGGTCTCGATCTCGCCGCCCTCGGCGTCCGCGATCTTGTTCACCAGGTACGGCTTCATGACCACGCCGTTGTTGGCGATGCCGGCGGCGACCATGGCCATCTGCAGCGGGGTCATCTGGTTGCTGCGCTGGCCGATCGACGCCTGGGCGAGGGCCGCCAGGTCCTCCTCGGGGCCGATCCCGCTCCCCGCGACCGGCAGCGGGATCGACAACGGCTCGCCGCCGATGCCGAACTTGGCGGCCTGGTCGCGCAGCGCGTCGTAGCCGAGCTCCATGGCGATCTTGCCGAACGGGGTGTTGCAGGACTTCTCCAGCGCGAACGAGAGCGTCACGCGCCCGGCACCGCAGGCCGCGCCACCGTAGTTGGGCAGGTCGGCGGTGGTGTTGGGCAGGTCGAGCACCTGCGGCGCGTCGACCTGGGTCTCCGGGCCAAGGGTGTCGTCGCTCTCCAGATAGGCCGCCATGGTGACCACCTTGAAGGTCGAGCCCGGCGGATAGGTGCGCTCGATGGCCCGGTTGACCAGCGGCTTGTCCTTGTCCTTGTCCAGCTTGTTGTAGGCCTCGTTGACGGTGGCCTTGTCGGGCTTGGAGAGCGGGTTGGGGTCGTAGGTGGGGATCGAGACCATGGCGAGGATCGCCCCGGTCTTCGGCTCGATCGCGACCAGCGCGCCCTTCTTGCCGCTGGCGCCCAGCGCCTTGTAGGCGGCCTCCTGCGCCCTGGGGTTGATCGTCAGGTCGACGTTGGCGCCCTTGCTCCGCTTGGCGGTGAACAGGTCGATGCTCCGCCGGATCAGCAGGTCGGCGCTGGTGCCGTTGAGCAGGCGGTTCTCCGTCCGCTCGATGTCGCGCTGGCTCTCGGGTGCGAAGAACCCGGTGATGGGCGCGTAGAGCTTGCCCTCGGGGTAACGCCGCTGGAAGCGGAACTTGGTGTCGCCGGTGTCGACGGACTCGGCGAGGACCTTGTCGCCCGCGGTGATCCGGCCGCGCTCGACCTCGTACTGGGCGTAGAAGTTGCGGGTGTTGCGCGAGTCGGCGCGCAGGTCCTCCGCGCGCACGGCCTGCAGGTAGTTCACGTTGATCATGAGCAGGCCGAACATGAGCAGGCAGGCCAGGGCCGCGCGCTTGAGGGGACCGTTCATCGCTGGAACACCTGCGTCATTCCTTCGTCCTGGATGGCCTGGGGCGGAGGCTTCCTCGCCGTATCCGACATGCGTACCAGCAGCGCGATAAGGATCCAGTTAGCCAGCAGCGCCGATCCGCCCTGGGACATGAACGGGGTGACCAGGCCGGTCAGCGGGATCAGGTTGGTCACGCCACCGACGATGATGAAGACCTGCCACGCCAGGATGAACGACAGGCCGCCCGCCAGCAGCTTGGAGAACGGTTCGCGGGCCGCGATCGAGGTGCGCAGGCCGCGCTCCACCAGCAGGGCGTAGACCATCAGCAGGGCCATCAGCCCGGTCAGGCCGAGTTCCTCGCCCGCGGCGGTGAAGATGAAGTCGGAGAAGGAGAGCGGGATCAGGTTGGGGTGGCCCTGGCCGAGACCGGTGCCCAGAACGCCGCCCTGGCCCATGCCGAACAGGCCCTGCATGAGCTGGTAGCTGCCGCCGAACGTGCGGTCGTACAGCTCCGGGTCCTCCGGGTTGAGGAAGACCTCGAAGCGGGCCGCGACGTGATCGAAGACGAGCCCCGCCAGCACTGCCCCACCGACGAAGAGCAGGATGCCGATGAGCACCCACGAGGTGCGCTGGGTGGCGATGTAGAGCATCGCGATGAAGGTGCCGAAGATCAGCAGCGAGGAGCCGAGGTCCTTCTGCAGGATCAGCACGCCCAGGCTGAGGCCCCAGGTGATGAGCACCGGGCCGAGGTCGCGGGCCCGGGGCAGGTCGATGAAGAGCAGCCGCCGCCCGGCCAGGGCCAGCACGTCGCGCTTGGCGACCAGGTAACCGGCGAAGAAGACGACCAGGGCGAGCTTGGTGAACTCCGCCGGCTGGAGGCTGAAGCCGGCGATGCCGATCCAGATGCGGGCGCCGTTGATCTCCTGACCGAGGAACGGCAGCAGCGGCGAGACCAGCAGGGCCAGGCCGACGGCACCCGCGGTGTAGGTCAGGCGCTGTAGCGCACGGTGGTCGCGCAGCACGATCAGCGTCACGGAGAACATGACGACCCCGACGGCGGTCCACAGAAGCTGGTTGGTGGCCGAGGCTCCGTCCATGCCGGCCGCCTCAAGCCGATAGATGATCACCAACCCGAGGCCGTTGATCAGTGTCACCAGCGGCAGGATCAGCGGGTCGGCCCAGGGCGCGAACTTGGCCAGCACCAGGTAGGCGGCCAGCATGAGACCGCCCAGGCCGAGGCCGTAGGTGAGCATGCCCGCGGGGACCTGGTTGTCGAGCGCCAGCCCCACATTGGCGTACGCCAGCATCACGATGGCGACCGCGAATGCGAGCATCGCCAGCTGGGCCAACCGCCGTTTGGCGGGAAGCGGGACAGGCTCGGCGCTAGGGGTGCTCATGTGTTCACTGTGACCTTGTGGGTTCGGGGGCCCTGGGGACGGGGGGCGTGGAGGACGCGGTGGCACTCGGCGACGTGGTCGGCTCGGGCTTGTCGGCGGCCTTGTCGTCGGGCTTGGCCGCGGACGACTTCAGCTCTTCGATCTTTTTCAGGCCCGCCTCGACGGTGGGGACGGGGATGCCGTCGCGGACCTGGCCCTGCTGGAACGCACCAAGGGTCGTGATCGATTCTGCGGTGCTCTGGGCGACCTCGAAAAGCTCAAAGGGGCCGAGGTTGGTCTTCACGCCTTGGAAAACCACGATTTCGTTACCTCTGGCCCCTACGAAGTATTGATCGTCCAGCCATTGCCCGCCGAAGTACCAGCCTAGGCCGCTTCCGATGACGATGACACCGCCCGCCGCGGCCACAAGGGGCCACAGCCGGCGACGTTTGGCCGGCCTGGCGGTGGCCCTGATGATCGGCTCGTCGGGATCGTCGTCGGCGATGACCGGTTGCGGCATGGTGACCGCGCTGGCACGTCCCGCCGGGGTGTCCGGTGGCTGTGACCGTGGCATGCCGGAGCCGGCGGCACCGACCACGGCCGCCTCGGTGCGCGGGACGAAGCTCTCGTCCACCTCCAGCACGTCCGCCAGGACGCAGGTGATGTTGTCCGGACCACCGCCCCGGTTGGCCAGGTCGATGAGGGTGCGGACCACCCCGTCGGGATCCTCGATCGTGGAGAGCGTGTGGTGCAGGGTCTCCGCGCTCACCACCCCGGACAGGCCGTCGGAGCAGAGCAGGTAACGGTCACCGACCTGGGCCTCGCGCAGGGACAGGTCGGGGTCGACCTCACCGCTGCCGTCGAGCGCCCGGAGCAGGATCGACCGCTGTGGGTGGGTGGCGGCCTCCTCGGCGGTGATCCGGCCGTCGTCCACCAGCGACTGCACCAGCGTGTGGTCGTGCGTGATCTGGTAGAGCTCTCCCGCGCGCAGCAGGTAGGCCCGGGAGTCGCCGACGTGGACCAGGGCGACCCTCGTCCCGGACCAGAGCATGGCGGTGAGGGTGGTGCCCATGCCCTTGAGGCTGGGATCACGGCCCACCATCTCGTGCAGCTTGCGGTTGGCGTCGCGTACCGCTGCCTCGATGGTGCTGAGCAGGTCACCTCCCTGGGCGTCCACGTCGAGTGAGGACATCGCGGCGATGGCGACCGAACTGGCCACCTCGCCGTGTGCGTGGCCGCCCATGCCGTCCGCGACGGCGAGCAGGCGGCCGCTGGCGTAGGCGGAGTCCTCGTTGCCTTCGCGGAGGAGGCCGACGTCAGAGCGGGCGGCGTAACGGAGTGCGATGGTCATTTGCGCAATTCGATGACGGTCTTACCGATGCGGATCGGAACACCGAGCGGCACCGGAGTCGGACGGGTGACTTTTGAGCGGTCGAGATAAGTGCCGTTGGTCGAGCCGAGATCTTCCACGATCCACTGACCGTCCTGGGGGAAGAGCCGGGCGTGCCGACTGGAGGCGTAGTCGTCGCTGACTACCAGCGTCGCGTCGTTCGCCCGGCCGATGGTGATGGGCGTCTCCGAGAGGGTAATGGTGGTGCCTTGCAGGGGGCCACCGGTGACGACCATCTGCCGTGGCTCCCCCTTCTTGGATTTGGCCGCGGGCTTCACCGGCTTGGGAACCTTGCGCGCGGGGACGACGGCGGCCGTGCGTGATCCGAACAAGTCCGTCCGGATCACGCCGACCGCGGCAATCACGAAGAACCACAGCACCGCGAGGAAAGCGAGCCGGATCAGCAGCAGCGTGAGCTCGGACATGGACCGTCTATTTACCTTTAATCGCGCCGGAAAACCAGAGTCGTTCGCCCCAGCGTCACGCGAGTGCCGTTCTGGAGCTCGACCCGGCGAACCGGCTGGCCGTTGACGAAGGTGCCGTTCGTGGAGCCGAGGTCGACGAGCGCGACCTGGGGACCCTCCACCCGTAGCTCGGCGTGGTGCCGGGACACACCCGGGTCGACCAGCCGTAGATCACAGTCGGTGCCCCTGCCGAGCAGGGTCACCGGGGTTGTCAGGTCGAAGGACCGCTGGCCCTGCGGGTCGTCCTGGGTGGACACCAGCAGGCGGGGGCGGCCTCCGAACGCGTGCGGTTTGGCGGTGGGCACGTCGCTCACCGGCTGGCGGATCTCGTCCTGCTCGACCGTCGCGCCACGGATCACGCCCGAGCGGATGCGGAACAGACCGACCGCGAGGTCGTCTGCCGTCTCGAAGCGGACCCTGACCGGTCCCACGAAGGAGTATCCCTGTTCCTTGGCGTACTCCCTGGCGAGGTTGGCCAGCTCGTGGCTGATGCTGTCCGCGTAGACCTCCAGTCGCTCGCTGTCGGTCGTGGACAGCTCGACCACGAAGTCGTTGGGCACGAGAGTGCGCCCCTGGGCGACGATCGCCGCCCGCTCGTCCATCTCTCGTTGGACCGCACTGGCGACCTCTACCGGCTGAAGGTCAGATTTGAACGCCCGCGCAAAGGCCCCTTCAACCAAGCCTTCGAGCCTCCGCTCGAAACGCTGAAGGACTCCCACCGGGTACCTCCCCTCCTCCGTCTATGTGGTCGCGGCCGCTTGGGGGCTCGTTGGCTCGGTCCTCGCTCTCTCGCACCCAGCTGCTCCGCTTTCGCATCTAGGAGGATCGTATCCGGGTTCGTGGGTACCGGCTGATACGTGCTAATGTTTCGACCGCACCCAACAAGGGCGGGTGGCGGAACGGCAGACGCGCACGGTTCAGGTCCGTGTGTCCGAAAGGACGTGAGGGTTCAAATCCCTCCTCGCCCACAAGATCATGACCCCGGTTACGCGGATACCGCGACCGGGGTCTTGTCGTTTCCTGGGAAACCGCGCATTCATCTGAGCCGTCCATGAGGTCTCGTGGCGGACCGAGTCGATCATCGATCAAGGTAGCCGCTTGCTCCGTTATAGAGAAGTCTCGGGGCTTACGTATGGGTCTTGTGGTTTTTGGGGCGGTGCGGCATGCCTTCCCGTTCTACCCGGACACGCTTGCTGATCGCTTTCGGATGACTTGCATGGGTTCGCCGGTTGACTTATTACGCTGACAGAGAAAACGGGCCGAGGGGGAGGATCTCCCCCGGCCCGCCGAGTCGATGGATCGGCGGGCCGATCCGGGACGAGGTGGTCCCGCAGGTGCGGCGCCCACCGGCACCCCCGGCGCCCACCGGTGTTCACCGGGGGCGACGGCGGGGCGCCTCGGAGACGACCTCGGCACGGAGTGCCCAGGTGGCCGGTGAGGGGCCCCGGCCGCCGCACTAGCGGGTCGCGAGCACCCGGACGCCCAGGATCTCGCCGAGCAGGTCCGTGAGGCTCACCATGCCGATCACCTCGCCGCCGCCGTCCGTGACGAGGCCCAGGTGCGCGTGGGCGTCCTGGAGGGCGGAGACGGCGTCGGGGATCGTGGTGGCCTTGTCCAGGCGGGGCACCGGCCGGGCGAGCTCCGCGGGGCTGGCATCCGGCCGGACGAGGATGTCCCTGACGTGCACCACGCCCAGGACGTCGCGCGGCTGGCCGGAGGTGACCAGCAGACGCAGGTGCCCGTCGCGCGCGGCCACCTCGCGGATGTGCGTGCCCGTCGCGTCGCCGGGCACCGAGGTGGCCTTGGCCAGCGGCAGCATCAACCGCTCGACCGGCTGCTGGTGGACTCGCAGGGCCCGGGTGAGCAGGTCGTGCTCGTCCCGGTCGAGCAGTCCCATCCGGCCCGACTCACCGACCAGCATCGCCAGCTGGACAGGGGTCCTGGTGGTGGCCAGCTCGTCCCTGGGATGCACGCCGAACAGCTTCAGGATCCCGTTGGTCAGGCCGTTGAGCGAGGCGAGCACCGGCCTGACGGTCCAGGTGAAGCCGCGGAACGGCAGGGCCAGACCCATCGCGGCGATCTCGGGATGGGTCAGCGCCCACGACTTGGGCGCCATCTCGCCGACCACCATGTGCAGGAAGGTGATGATCGCCAGTGCGATCATCAGCGAGATGGGGACCCGTAGCGACTCGGGCACGCCGACCGCGCCGAATACCGGTTCCAGCAGGTGCTCGACGGCAGGCTCGGTCACCATGCCCAGACCGAGCGAGCAGAGCGTGATGCCCAGCTGCGCACCGGCCAGCATCAGGGAGAGCTCCCTGCCGCCGCGCACGGCGGCGCGGGCGGCGATCCGGGTCAACCGGCCGCCCTTGCCCGCGAGCTCCTCCAGACGGTGCCTGCGGGCTGAGATCACCGCGAACTCGGCGGCGACGAAGAAGGCGTTGCCGATCAGCAGGGCAACACCGAGCAGCAGGGCGGCGGTGGTGCTCATCGTCGCTTCACCCCGCTCCGCTCGATCATGGAAGTCTCCGGGACAGGCTCGATCATCTGCGGCGCGGTCATCGCCGGATCATCCTCTCTCCCCGCCGTTCCCGGCGTCGCGTCCCCCTCGGGATCGTCCTTTTGCGGTACGGCGAGCGACAGCCGTACCCACTCGGGGACCCTGCGGTGCACCGACAGCACGGTGAGCACCGCGTCCTTCTCGTCGGCGCCGTCGTTCTCCAGGGGGTCGTTCCGCAGGGTCAGCGTGACGGTCACGCTGTCACCGGGCTCGGCCATCCGGCCGAGGACGGCGAGCACGAGGCCCGCGACGGTGTCGTAGTCGTCGCTCTCCGGAAGCTGCAGCCCGATGGCCCGCTCGATCTCGTCCAGCCTGAGCGTGCCCGGCAGGTCCCAGGTGCCCTCCTCACCCGCGACGACCCCCGCGGGCTCCGGATCGTTCTCGTCGACGAGCTCGCCGACGAGTTCCTCGGCGAGGTCCTCGACGGTGACCACGCCGGCCAGGCCCCCGTACTCGTCGATGACGCACGCCAGGTCGTCGCGGGCGGCGCGCATGCGCTCCAGCACGACGGGGAGCGGCAGGGAGGTGGGCACCAGGAGCGCGGGACGGGTGATCCTCTCCAGCGTCCCGGTGCTCAGCCCCGACTTGAGCAGCTCGCGCACGCCGGTGACGCCGACCACGTCGTCGCCGTTCTGGTCGCAGAGCACCGGGTAGCGGGAGTGACCGTGCCTGCGGACGGCGTCGATCAGGTCGGAGATCGGGCGCTCCTCCCTCAGCAGCACCACGCGGGGACGCGGCACCATGACGTCCTCGGCGGTACGGTCGCCGAACTCCAGCGCGCGCTCAAGCAGCTCCGACAGCCGTGGCGGCAGGTCGCCGGTGCTGGCGGACTCGGAGATGATCCGGGACAGCTCCTCGGGGCTGGCGCCGTGCTCGATCTCCTCCACCGGCTCGACGCCGACCCGGCGCAACAGGCCGGTGGCGGCGGAGTCGAACAGCCGGATGACCGGTCCGGCGATCCGCAGGTAGATCAACGTCGAGCGGGCGAGGAACTTCGCCACCGGCTCGGGACGGGCGATGCCCAGGTTCTTGGGGGCGAGCTCGCCGAGGACCATCTGGATGACTGTGGCGACCGCGACGGCCAGCGCCACGGCGATGCCGGGCACGGCGCCCGACGGGACTCCCGCGGCCTCCAGCCAGGGGCGGATGACCGTGGCGATGGCGGGTTCGGCGATGAAACCGACGAGCAGCGCGGTGACGGTGATGCCGAGTTGCGCGCCCGACAGCATGAACGACAGGCGTCCTGTCACCTTCAGCGCCCGTTCCGCGGCCACGTCGCCCGAGTCGGCCTGCTCACGCAGTACACCGCGGTCCGCCGCGACGAAGGCGAACTCCTGGGCGACGAAATAGCCGGTGGCGAGGGTGAGCAGAAGTACGGCCAGCAGGCCCAGAGCCGTGTTCACCGGGTAGCTCTCCCGGTCGGTTCAGCGGTTCCCGTGCGTTTGCACGGGCAGGTACTCCACGAGTCCGGAGTGGACACGATCATCCTTTCGAGCAGAGGTAGTTCTCTACCGTAACGATCCGGGTAGGGGTTGATGTTTCCGGATCAGCAGACGATCGCATTGTCGGTGGCTAACAACCTGTCTGAGTACATTTACATAGGGAAACCTTGGGGACCCTGCGGCATGCGCGTGAGCCGCGACGTAGCGTCGATAATGACGTTTTCACCATGAGATCAAGAAGTGGCGGGACACGACGTGGCTGACTGGCCCGAAGACGACGATCGCACTCGCGCGCTGCGGTCGCCCACGCCGGGGCCCGCGCCGCAGCGAGCGGCCGGGCAGCCCGCCCACCCCCTGCCGGGCGGGCCGGCGGGGTCCACCCGGCGGGGGGCGTCCGCGGGTGAGGAGGTGCCGCCCCCCCGGGGAGGCTCGCGGGTGTACGGCAAGGCCAGGTCGGGCTCCAGCCCGGTCAGACCGCTGAACGCCTCCTCCGACGGCTCCCGCGCCGGCTCCGGCGGCCCGGGTGGTGGCGGCGGGCCGCGGTTGTCGGGCTGGCGCCCGAAGCGTCCGGGCAGGCTGATCGTGCGGATCCTCGCCGGGCTGCTCGTCGTGCTGCTGGTCGTGGCCATCGGCGGATATTTCATGATCAACTCCCGGCTGACCAGGATCGAGGCGCTCACCGACTACGAGGGCCGGCCCGCCGACACCCCCGGCACCAACTGGCTGCTGGTCGGCTCCGACAGCCGGGAGGGCCTGACCGCGGCACAGCGTAAGAAGCTCGCCACGGGCAAGGCCGTGGGCCGCAGGACCGACACGATGATGCTGCTGCACATCCCCGACGGTGACGGCCGCCCGACCCTGGTCAGCCTGCCGCGTGACTCCTACGTGCCGATCGACGGTCACGGCAGCGACAAGCTCAACGCCGCCTACGCCTTCCAGGACGGCGGCCCCAAGTTGCTCGCCAAGACCGTGGAGAAGGTGACCGGGTTGCGGCTCGACCACTACATGGAGATCGGCTTCGGCGGCTTCGTGGGCATCGTCGACGCCATCGGCGGGGTCGAGATCGACGTCAAACAGGCCATCAAGGACCCCAAGGCCGGGATCAACCTGAAGAAGGGGCTCCAGCTCATGGACGGCGGGACGGCCCTCGGCTACGTCCGTACCCGTGCCACCGGCACCATCCCGGACTTCGACCGGACCCAGCGCCAGCGGCAGTTCTTCTCCGCGGTGGTGAAGAAGGCGGCCAGCCCCGGGGTCCTGATCAACCCCTTCACCTCCGTGCCGCTCGCGCTGAGCGCCGCCGACTCGGTGTCCGTGGGCGAGGAGACCGGCGCCTTCGACCTGCTCTCCCTCGGTCTCGCCATGGGTGACAACCCGGTCACCACCGTCGTCCCGGTCGGCTCCCTGCCCACCATCAACGGTCAGGCGGTCGTCAAGTGGGATCGGGAGAAGGCGCTGCGCCTGTTCGACGCGCTGGCCGAGGACAAGCCCGTCCCCAAGGACGTCCTCGCCAAGTAGGGCCGCTGCCCCCGCCGTGGTCGTAAGCACTCCGTAAGCGGCGCGCGACCACGGCACCGGTAGCGTCGATCCCGAGGCCGGTCTCGGCCTCGAGGACCAGAGCCGGGGCCCCCACGCCGGAGGTATTCGATGAGGATCAAAAGACTGCTCCGACACCCCGCCACCTGGGGCGTTCTGGCGGTCGGTACCGTCGTGCTCGGCGTCGCCCTCTACCTGTTCCAGCCCTGGCGCCTGTTCACCACGGTCGAGGTGAACGAGGCGTTGCCGGCCGTGGCCGTGACCTCCGGGCCGGAGGCGACCCCGGTGGTGGAAGACGGGGCGAGCGAGCCCGCCAAGGCACCCGAGGGGCCGAAAAACCTGGCCAAGGGCACGTTCATCTCCCACGAGCACGAGACCACGGGCAAGGCGAGGGTGCTGGAGCTCCCGGATGGGAGCCGGGTCCTGCGGATCGAGGACCTGGACACCTCCGACGGCCCGGATCTGCGGGTCTGGCTGAGTGACCAGCCCGTCAAGGAGGGCAGGGCCGGATGGTTCAACCTGGACGACGGCAAGCACCTCGAACTCGGCGAGCTGAAGGGCAACCGGGGTAACGCCAACTACGCCATCCCCGCGGGGGCCGACCTCGACAGCCTGAAGAGCGTCACCATCTGGTGCAAGCGCTTCGGCGTCTCCTTCGGCGCCGCCGCCCTCACCTGACACAATGCCCGGATTATGAGTGTTTCCGAGGAACTGCATGCCATTGGCCGCCCGCTCGTCGAGGTGCAGCTCGCGCACCCGACGGTGGTCGGCATCGCGCGAGGGGACCTGCCCGAGCCGGTGTTCCGGTCCTGGCTGGAGCAGGACTACCTGTTCCTGCTCGACTACGTCCGGGTTTTCTCGCGACTCGCCTGGCAGGCCCCTGACGGGCACCTGGGCGACCTGGTGGATCTGGCCCACGCCACGTTCCACGAGGAGTTGAACCTGCACCGTTCACTGTCCGCGGAGTTCGGCGCCGATCTCGGCGGGGTGCGAAAGGGGCCTGCCTGTGCGGCCTACACCTCCTTCCTGCTCGACTCCGCGGCCGTCTACGCCGACGGCCTGGCCGCGCTCTACCCCTGCATGTGGGGTTACTCCACGCTCGGTCGAGCCCTGGCCGAGAACCCGCCCGACGAGCCGCGATACCGTGCCTGGGTCGACACCTACGCCCACCCGGCCTTCGCCGAGCTGACCGAGCGCATCGCCGTGATGATCGACGAGGCGGCACCCGATCCCGGCAGGGCGGGAAAGCTGTTCACCGAGGGAATGGCCCACGAGCTCGCCTTCTGGGACGTGCCCTGAGCCTGTCCCCTCGTGGCCGGCTTTCGTCTTTCCCGGCCTCCTGACCTCCCTCGCCTTCGGCTCCGCTCTCCTCGGCGGCGGTCTCGCCGGTCCTTCGGCCGCAGGGCACCGAAGGTTGGCCGATCCAGTCGGTCAGTTGTGGTGAATTAGCTCACTATCAGGGGAAATTGAGAGTCCGGATGAGGGCGTCCGAGAGGCTTTGTGCACCCATCAGGTGTGGGAGTTGGAACAATGGGCGCATGAGTGTTCCTGAGGTCGAGGTACGGGCCGTGCCGGATGACGCGTTCCTGCTCGACGTACGCGAGAACGACGAGTGGCGTGCCGGGCACGCGCCGGGAGCCGTCCACATCCCGCTGGGTGAGCTGCAGTCCCGGGTCGACGAGGTGCCCAAGGACGCGCCCGTCTACGTGATCTGCCGGGTCGGCGGCCGTTCCGCCAACGCCGCCGCCTGGCTCAACCACGTGGGCCGGGACGCGATCAACGTCGGCGGCGGTATGCAGTCCTGGGAGATGGCGGGGCGTTCGATGGTCGCCGAGAGCGGTCAGGACCCGTTCGTGGCCTGAGTGGCCTGAGTGGCCTGAGTGGCCTGAGTGGCCTGAGCGGTCTCAGTGGCTCGGGGGCCTGAGTCGACGTCCATCGAGGAGGCGGTCCTTGCCAAGAAAGGAATAAATGACATAAACGGGGTGAATTATCTACCGCGGGAGCTCGGGCGTGACCGGGCTGAGAGGGCGGAACCACGCAGAGGGTCGCACAGACCCTCCGACGCGCCGCCGACCGCGTGAACCTGTCCGGACAGTGCCGTCACGGCCCATCGCGTGGCCCCTGCGCAGGTCAGAGGCCACCTAAAGGTGGCGTAGGTGGCCCCTTTGGCGTCCGTACGGCTACGAAGTACAGCAGCAGCCTGGCTGAGAACCTAATAAGTGTGTGTTTTCGAACCCGGGATCCGTGTTACGTGGTTTTACCGATGCCGATAAGCAACGAGTCTTGGAAGTATCGCGTCCGCCTTTGCGGCGGACTTCGCCATTGGCCCCGGGAAGTGCCAATGGCGGCCGATACCTTGCGTCAACCTACGCGACACGACATGAAGGAGTGCTCATCGTGACACCCGAGACGGACCCGGCGACTGACCTCAGCGGGTGGGGTGCCGCGCTGGCCAGTGCCTTCGAGATACTGCTCGATGGAAAGCCGACCGTCGACCCCGCCGCCAGATACGGGGTGTATTACGCCTCGGACCCCCTCGACGAGTTCCTGTTCCCGAATCCCTGGGCCACCCCTGACGCGCTGTCAGGTCGGGAGCCGAGGTACCTTCCGGATTCGGATGGTGAGTACCCCTTCTCCCCTTGGGCATGGCAGTTCAACCTGAGCGAGTCACTGTTCCGCTTCGACGCCGAACTCCTGGCAGGAACGGGACCGTGGGGCGACGGCGGGCACAAGGGCCCCCGGCCGTTCGGCGACACCTTCGTCGCCGACCTGCGGACCGTCTCCTCGGTCGATGAAGCCGGTGAAGTGCTGGTGCACGGCGCGGAGTTGGGGCCGCTCCTGGGCCGCCATGGCGTCGACCTGACCAACAAGAAATCCAAGAAACTGAACGGCTGGCTGACCGTACTGCTGCGCGTCGCCACCGATGGCACTCTCACCGATGCGATGCGGGCCGCCACGTTCACCGAGCGTGGCCCCGAACACCTGGTGTCGATTCACGACATGGATAACGCCTGCTCCGCCGACGAGCCCTGGGAGGAAAGGCTGAGCGCGGTCACGCATCCCGCGCTCCGCGACCATCTCCGCATGCTCTGCCTCACCGAGGACGACGCGCGCAGCGAGGGCGGCTTCTACTGCGGCACCGACTACTGGCCGTGGACCGATGTCCTGGAAACGGTCGGCTGCTCCCTTGTTGCAGGCTGGGGGTTCGGCGAGTCCCAGGCCGGTACCGCCGTCGTGCGATTGCCAGACAAACCAGGAACGCGCTGAGCACGCCGCTTCATAATCTCTCATTGAGAACACCTCAGTAGGGAATCAGCGTCTCCTTTAGGCCGATTTTCTTGGCCAGTTGGGGGGCGCCTTCGCGGGCCAGGCGTCTGGTCATGAGGGTGATGGCGGCACAGGTGATAAGGGTCTCGGAGTGCTGGACGAGCCGTTCATAGTCCCGGGCGTGGCGGCGTGCGTGCATCATCCACGCAAGGCTGCGTTCGACGACCCAGCGGTGGGGCAGGACGACGAAGCCGGAGGCGTCCTTGGGACGGCTGACCGGCTTGATCGTCAGGTTGAGGTGCTGTTTCGCCCAGTCGTCGAGTTTTCCGGTGTAGGCGGAGTCGGCCCAGACGATGGTGATCTCGGGGTGCATCGGGCGGAGGCGGAAGCGGCTTCCGTAGCGAGCAACTGCGCCCTTTCAGGAAGAGGCGCCGAGGGGCCTCTAGGACGCTAGGTCCCTGGTGGAGCGTCGGATCAGCCTCTAGGAGCCCCTCTCGACCCAGGGCTCGGACGGCTTGCCGTACAGCTACCCCTACGTATGTAGCTGTACTTCTGCGGACGTGCACAGACTCGTCTCGTGAGACGGTCGCGCGAACCCCGCGCTGGCCGAATCCAGACAGATGGTGCATCATGATGGGCGCGAGCTGGGGTGATCTCGGCTTTGCGTATCAACCAACGCGGGAGCTCGGGGCAACCGGGCTGAGAGGGCAGCTACTGCCGCTGCCGACCGCATGAACCTGTCCGGGTAATGCCGGCGTAGGGAGCGTGTGATGTCGCCTGCCGTCGTTGACTCCAAGTCAGCCGAGGCTCCCCTCACCCTCGACGAGGCTCCTCCCAAGGAGCTCGGCGTGCTCGACCAGGGCGCGCTCTGGGCCAACCTGGGGGTCAGCCTGCTCGGATTCTCCGGCGCGATCGCGCTGATCGATCCACTCGGCGACCGGCCGCTGAGCTTCGTGGCCGCGGTCCTGGCCGCCGTCGTGGGCAGCGTCATCGGCACCGCGATGGTCGGCCTGGCCGCCATTCCCGGGCAGCGGACCGGCGCTCCGGCGATGGTCCTGCTCCGCGGGCTGTTCGGCGCCAGGCTCTCGTACCTGCCGACCGTGCTGAACATCATCCAGATGTTCGGCTGGGGCGCGTTCGAGCTCTGGGTCATCGCCCAGGGCGCCCAGGCCATCGCCGGATCCTTCGGGATCGAGGTGCCGTACGCGGTCTGGGTGGTCGTCGGAGGGGTGATCACCACCGCGCTGAGCATCCGGCCGCTGGGAGCGGTCCGGTTGCTCCGCCGGTACGTCACCGCCGGCGTGGTCGTCTCGATGATCTGGTTCGCGGTCGCCCTGTTCAGCCGGGGACCGTCCATCGGCGATGGATCGTGGGAGGCCTTCGCGCCCTCGGTCGACTACGTGATCGCGCTGTCGGTCTCGTGGGTGCCGGTCGCGGCGGACTTCGCCCGGTTCTCCAGGTCCGGCAGGGCCACGTTCACCGGTGTCGTCGGCGGCTACACGATCACCCAGGTGGCCTGCCTGGTCCTGGGAATCGCGGCGCTCGCCCTGGTCGGCAACGACACCGAACGGGTCTGGGACCCCTTCGTGGCCGCGGCGCTCGGCCCGCTGTTCTTCGGCATCCTGGTGCTCCGGGAGACCGACCAGTCGTTCGTGAACGTCTACTCCACCACCATGTCGCTGCAGAACCTGATGCCCAGGTTGGACCGCAGGGTCATCTCCGTGGTCATCGGGGTACTGGTCACCCTGCTCGCGATCTTCGTCAAGGTCGACACCTACACCGCGTTCCTGAGCCTGATCGGGGCGGTCTTCGTGCCGATGTTCGCGGTGCTCGCCGTGGACTACTTCCTGCTCGGCGGCGCCAGGCGCTGGGACACCTCCGACAGCGCGCCCTCGCGCTGGCTCATGGTGGCCCCGTGGCTGCTGGGCTTCGCGGCATGGTGGATGCTCGCCGCGCTGCCGGTCGCCCCGGAGCTGGCCTGGTGGACCTCGTTCTGGACCGATGCCCGTGACCTGCTCGGCTTCGTCCCGCAGCCGTGGATGAGCGCGGCCGTCGGCGCGTTCCTCGTCGCGGGTCTCGTCACCCTGGGCGCCGGTGCGCTCCGGCGCCGTCCCTGACCGGGCGGAGGCGCGCTACGCGCGGGACTCGATGCGCAGCAGGCGTTCCTTGGCGGCCGAGCCCCCGGCGTACCCGCCAAGGACCGACTCGCTCTCGACGACCCGGTGGCACGGCACGATGACGCACACCGGGTTGCTGCCCAGCGCGTTGCCGACCGCGCGCAGCGCCCGCGGCCTGCCGATCCGCTCGGCGATCTCGCGGTAGGTCGTCACCGTTCCGTACGGCACCGAGAGCATCATCTGCAGCACCGTCCTGGAGAACTGGGTGGCCAGGCGCAGGTCGACCGTTGTGGTGAAGGCACGGAGCCGGGCGGAGAAGTAGGCGTCCAGCTCCCGGCGGACCGGGTCGAGCCGCCGGGGGTCCGGCCCGATGAAGGTGCCGACCTCCCTGCTGATCCGCTCGAAGACGACGTTCTCGTCCTCGTAGCTGCAGGCCACCACACCCCGGCCGGTCACGGCGAGGGTAAGACGCCCCAGCGGTCCGTCGAGCGTGCCGAACGCGATGTCGGGATGGCTCGTGCCGACGTAGTCGGGCGAGGTCACCCGTAGCAATGCATCGATGTCGCCGGATGACATGGCCCCACCCTTTCGTATCCAGGTGTGTGGTGACCGCAGAGTATCGGACGGATCGCCCGGCCAGTGGCAACACGTGCGGGACGAAAGTGCCAAGATCAGGCCGGTTGAGACGGCACTATGGGTGTGTGGTGGACTACACGGCCGACAATGACGGGGGCATCGGCCGGGCGGTCGTGGCCGACGCGCCCAACGCGATCGTCGCCATTGATCGTGAACAGACGGTCATCGCCTGGAATCCCGCGGCCGAGCGCCTTTTCGGCTGGTCGGCCGAGGAGACGGTCGGCCGGCGGGTTCCGGTGGTTCCCGAGGAGCTGATGGCCGAGCACAACGCGGTCCTGGAGAAGGTCCGCACCGGTGGCCAGGTGTCGCTGCGGACCAAGCGGTTCCGCCGGGACGGCAGCCTGCTCGACCTGCGGGTCGACACCGGCGCGCTCTCCTCGCGGGACGGCACCCTCAGCGGTTATGTCAGCGTCTACCACCTGGCCCAGGACGACGAGAGCGCCAACGACCGCAACGCCCGCCGGGCACAGCTCGTCCGCCGGCTCACCGACGTGGTCGCCGACATCAACGCCGAGCTGGAGCTGCCCGCGGTGCTCGATCGGATCGCGGCCAGCCTCGCCGACCTGACCGGGGCCGACGCGGGCGGGTTCGTGCTCATCGAGGGCGACCGGCTCCGCCTCGTGGCCCGCCACAACCTTCCCGGCTCGATGCGGAACTCCACGGCGGACCTCCGCACCAGCCTGGTCGGCAAGCTGCTGCGCGAGGGCAGGACCATCCTGCTGGAGACCGGTGACCAGGACCGGCTGGACGAGCTGATCTGGTCGCAGCTGCCCGGCCTGCACACCATCGCGCTCGGTCTCGCGGCCATGGGCGGGCGACCGTACGGCGCGCTGTACGCGCTCTTCGCCAAGCGCAAGGTGGGCCACCTGGAGCTGGAGCTGCTGGAACTCCTCGCGGGTCACGCGGGCATCGCCGTGGGCAACGCGATGGCCTACCAGGAGGCCGTACGGCAGCGGGCCCACGAGCGGGCGGTGTTCGACGCCAGCGCCGACGGCATAGCGGTCCTCGACGAGCTGGGCCGGGTCGTCCAGTGGAACCCGGCCGCCAGCGAGCTGACCGGCTTCCACTCCGCCGAGGTGATCGGCGGTCCGCCCCCGTTCCAGCTCCCGGCACCGGGAGAGAAGCTCACCATCCAGTTGCCCTCGGGCATCTGGCTGGACGTGCTCTGCGCGGAGATCGTGGAGACGGGCGAGATCGTGGTCGACTTCCGCGACATCACCCGCGCGAAGGAACTGGAGGAGGCCAAGGATCTCTTCCTGGCCACCACCAGCCATGAGCTCCGCACCCCGATCACCGTGGTCCGCGGCTTCGCCGGCACCCTCGACGACCGCTGGGACAGCATGACCGACGCCGAGCGCCGTGCCGCGGTGCACATCATCGCCGAGCGGGCCCGTTCCCTCGGCCAGCTCATGGACCACCTGCTGCTGGGCTCGCGCGCGGGGGCCGGCGAGCTCACGCTCAGGATCGAGGGCTTCGACCTGGCCGAGCTGGTGCGGGGAGCCACGTTGGGCCTGCCGATCCTGTCGGATCTGCACCGGGTCGAGGTCGACGTCCCCGATGACCTGCCCCTGGTCTCCGGCGACGCGCTGGCCACCGATATCCTGCTGGCCCAGCTGCTGGAGAACGCTTTCAAATATTCGCCGGACGGTGGTCTGATCAGGGTAGAGGCATGGGTGGATGGTGACCGGGTGGTGTTGGTCGTGGACGATGAGGGCGTGGGCATCGCCCACGCCAGCAGGGAGCGCGTCTTCGACCGCTTCGTCCAGGCGGACAGCGGTGACCGCCGCAGGTTCGGCGGAGTCGGGCTTGGTCTCTACATCGTGCGCAGCCTGGCACGGGCCCAGGGAGGAGAGGTGTCGGCGCATCCACGCCCCGCGGGCGGCACCCGGATGAGGTTGGCACTCCGCATCGCCGACACGCCGGACGCTCTTACCTGATCGACACGCCAAGGCGGTAACGAGTCGGTAACGGATCCGCTGATCTATTGTCGAATGTGCACAAGCTGTAATTGCTGCTCGGTTTCCGAGGCTATTTAACGGGGCATTTCGGTCGTACTGGGGTGAGTTCCTCAGAGGGGAAAGGCATACGGGGAGGTGAGTGCGTCGAGCGTCGTGTTGTTGCCGTATGCACCGTCCAGCGTCGCTGTCGCACGCCAACGCCTCTGCTCTGACCTGCAGGAACGGGGTGTATACGAGACCGCTATAGATGACGCGGTGCTCGTGGTCAGCGAGTTGCTGAGTAATGCGCTGCGTCACGCGCATCCGTTGCCGTCGGGGCAGATCAGGGTGTCATGGCACTGGACCGAGGAGCAGGTCGAGGTTGCGGTGAGTGACGGTGGCGCGGCCACCGAGCCAAGGGCAGGGCGCCCGACGCTCTCCTCCCTGGGAGGGCGAGGCCTCGGAATCGTCGAATATCTGGCCTCGACATGGGGAGTCAGGCACGAGGGGGACATCACCACGGTCTGGGCGGTGGTCACGGCGGTCAACACGGTAGGTAACGGCCATGTTTCCACCCCCGAACCCGCCCTCAGGGAATGCGGATAGTCCTTCCGTCGGGTGCCGTCCCGCTTCGCCTGTCATGAAGCGGGACGGCACCTTCTCCGTCCGGAGTGTCGTCAGCCTCCGGCGAGCGCGGGCCGGTGCAGTACCGCCCGCTCCCCGGTGCTCCAGGCCGTCGTGACGAGCAGGTAGATTCCGGCCGCGAGCGGCAGCACCGCCGCGACCAGCACGGTCCCGTACGGCAGCAGGGGCAGCATCCGGCGCAGCGCCGCGGGCTGGACGTCCTCACTCATCGTGCTCCGCGTCTGGCGGGAGGCGGCCCACGCCACGGCGACGAGCAGCAGGAAAAGCCCGGCGAAGACCAGGGTCGGGCCGCTGAGCAGCCCGAACCCGGCCACCGTGCCCGCGAACTGCTGGCCGAGCGGCACCCCGAGGAGCCCGTGGGTCAGCAGCGCGTTGGCCTGGCCGGCGATCGTCGAGGAGACGAACGCCTGGTAGGTCACCATGAGGAACGGCAACTGCGCCACCGACGGCAGGCAGCCTGCCAGCGGTGAGGTCCTCTCCCTGGCGTAGAGGGCGGCCAGTTCCCGCTGGAGCCGTTCGGGATGGCGGCCATGGCGTTTCTGGAGTTTCCGGACCTCAGGCGCGAGGCGGATCCTGGCCCGCTCGCCCCTGGCCCGCATGACGCTGAGCGGGAGCAGCAGGAGCCGGACGAGGAGTGTGAAAACGACGATCGCGAGCGCGGTGGAGCCCAGTGGCCCCGCGAGCGCGGTGATGAGGTCGGCGGTGAACCCGATGACGGGGTCGAACATGGTTGGGGCCCTTCTGACCGGAGTGGAGACGGTACAGAGGACGCCCGCGCACCGCGGGGGTTTTCAGAGCGCGTGCGCGCGGCACACGGTGGTCGCGGGGGGTTACGCGGGCGCCGGGCCCGCGGAGGGTGCTCTGGGCCGGGATCTCCCTGCCGCGTCGGGGTCGCGTTGCCGGACGAACATCGTCCGCCTGGCCCGATCGCGCCGCGACAGCGGCGACCGCGCCCGCGCACCGGAGGTGACGGGCGCCGGTCGCAGTGCCCAGGCGAGCAGGAGCACGCCCAGCCCGACCACGGCGGTCGCCGTCAGGACGCCGCCGCCGTCGAACATCCAGACCGTCAGCGTCTGGACGGCGAGGAGCAGGTTCATCTCTTGGACTTGGACACCACGGTGACCAGGGCGACGACCGCGAAGGCCACGACCGCCAGCACGATCACGAACTTCAGCAGCCCGAAAAGGGCGGGCAGCACGAGCCCGAACACCACGTAGAGCGCGAGCAGGGCGCCCAGGACCGCCAGCACGATACGACTCATGTGTTCCACCGTACGCTGACAGGGGAAGCGGCGGGCGCCTTGATCGTAACGATCGAGTGCTTACGGACCGGTGACACGGCTTAGGGATCTCCCCTCGCGGGCCTACCGTTGAGGTCATGAGCGCGCGGATTCTGGTGGTCGACGACGATCCGATGGTGGCCGAGGTGGTGGCCCGCTACCTGGAACGTGACGGTCACCTGGTCGAGTGCGTCGGAGACGGCGCCGAGGCGCTCAGGCGCGCGCTGTCCAACCCGCCGGACCTGATGGTGCTCGACCTGATGCTCCCCAAGATGGACGGGCTCCAGGTGTGCAGGAAGCTCAGGGAGCGGTGGCCGGTCCCAGTGATCATGCTGACCGCGCTGGGTGAGGAGATGGACAGGGTCGTCGGTCTGGAGACCGGTGCCGACGACTACGTCACCAAGCCCTTCAGCCCCAGGGAACTGGCCCTGCGCGTGCAGTCGGTGCTGCGGCGGGCGCGCGGCGCCTCGCTGCCGACCGGCACCGGGGTGCTCAGGGACGGTGATCTGACCGTCGACGTCGGGGCGCACGAGGTGCGGTTCCGAGGCGACGAGATCATGCTGACCGCCCGCGAGTTCGACCTTCTGGCCCACCTGATGCGCAACCCCCGCCAGGCCTTCAGCCGCTCCGCGCTGCTCAACCAGGTCTGGGGCTGGTCCTTCGGCGACTCCTCCACGGTGACCGTCCACGTCCGCCGCCTCCGCGAGAAGATCGAGCCGGATCCGACCGTTCCCCGGCGCATCGTCACGGTGTGGGGCGTCGGCTACCGCTACGAACCGCTGGTGGAGCCGTGATCCCCGAGATTCTGCTGATCGTCGCGGTCACCGCCGGCCTCGGCCTGCTGGTCGCGCTCGCCGGGCTGGGGGCGATGTGGCTGCTGCGCGAGCGGTCGATCGGCGCGATGCTCGCGGTGGTCGTCGTGGTGACCGTGGTGGCGACGGTGGGCGGCGTGGTCGCCATCACCCTGAAAATGATCATTGAGGGTACGCCGAGGGACATCGTGCTCAGTGTGGTCGCGGTGGGTGGTCTGGTCGGGCTGGGCGTCGCGACGGTGCTCGCCCGCCGGGTCGTGGCGGCCAGTCGCAGGCTCGTCGACGCCGTGCACGCGGTGCCCGCCTCGGGGGAGTTCACCCCACCCGGAGGTCTCCCCGCCGAGCTCGGCACGATCGCCGGGAGCCTGGATCAGGCCTACCGGCGCCTGCGCCTGGGTCACGAGCGCGAGCGCGCCCTGGAGAGCGCGCGCCGTGAGCTCGTCGCCTGGGTCAGCCACGACCTGCGTACCCCGCTGGCGGGCATGCGGGCCATGGCGGAGGCCCTGGAGGACGGGGTGGTCGCCGACCCCGAGACCGTAGGCCGTTACCACCGGCAGATCCGCCTGGAGGTGGACCGGCTGTCGGGAATGGTCGACGACCTCTTCGAGCTGTCCAGGATCCACGCGGGGGCGCTGCGCCTGTCACGCAACCGGATCGGCCTCGGCGACCTGATCGCCGACGCGCTGGCCGGGGTGGAGCAACTGGCCAGGGCCAAGGGGGTGCGGCTGGCCGGCGAGGTCGACCCGGTGATCCCCGTCCAGGCCGACGCGGCCGAGCTCTCCCGGGCGCTGCGCAACCTGGTGGTCAACGCGATCAGGCACACTCCCGGCGACGGCACCGTCCTGGTCCGCGCCTCGATCGAGGGCCAGATCGCCTGCCTGTCCGTCGCCGACTGCTGCGGCGGCATCCCGGCGGACGACCTGCCCCGTGTCTTCGACGTCGCCTTCCGCGGCGAGGCGGCCCGCACGCCCAGTGCCGACGGCGCCGGAGCGGGCCTCGGCCTGGCGATCGCGCGCGGCATCGTCGAGGCCCACGAGGGAGCGATCGGCGTCGTCAACTCCGGCCCGGGCTGCCGCTTCGAGATCCGCCTGCCGATCTCCGTCTGAACGGCACCGCCTGGCCGTCGTCACGGGGCGCCGTCACCGGCCCTGATCCGATCGGCCCGGGTCCGGCGAGCCGCCGGTTCGGGCCGTCAGCCGGGGCCGTTGCCGTTGCCGTTGCCGTTGGAGGTCGGCGCCGTGGCGTCGTTCTCGGGTCTCACCGAGACCATGAGGGTCACCTGCGCGCACTCGTCGTCCTCGGCGGTGCCGGTTTCGACGTGCCGGCAGGAGGTGAGCCTCCTGGTGGTGCCCAGGGACTCCACCATCGCCCGGAACGTCGGGCACGGCCAGCGCCACATGCAGCTGCGGCAGCGCAGGATCGGATGTGCCGTGTCGCTGGTGATGCCGCCCGCGTCACGAGGCTGGTGCAGGTCGAGCAGCCTGACGCCGAGCGTGGCGAAGTCGAGGAGCTCTTCGCGTGCCCCTTCGAGGAAGTCGAGGTCCTCGGTCGACAGGCTGGTTCTGATCGGGACGTGTCCCTCGTGATTCACCAGGCTCCGCAGTGAACTCGCCGCATCGCGCCACGAGGTGGCCTTGTCGGTACGAGTGATCATGGACTCCAGATGTTCCCGGAGCCGCTGCCGCTGGAGATCCTCGGGTTGGTCGGTGTTCATGAATGCGTTCGAGCCCGTTTCCTGTAACTCAACGGCTGTCGCTGCCGTAGCGCAGCGATGATCGGGAGTGTCGGGTCTTCTCCCTTTTCCGGCCAAGCCGGTGTTGCGCAGTGTCAAGCTTCGCGCACTCCGGGTTTCCATGAGGCCGAAACGGGGGACAAAGGGCGGACGACTCGGGTTGTTCAAGAGAGCGTGACCGGTGGCTCTCGCGCCGCTAGTGTGCCCGCTGTGGAGCTAAAAGTCTCAACTCGATCTCATGCCGGGCACACCGTCGTGACCATCGTTGGCGAAATCGACCTATACACCGCACCTCGCCTGCAGGCCGAGTTCACCCGGCTGCTCGGGCAGAGCCAGACCATGCTCGTGGTCCTCGACATGTCCGCCGTGGAGTTCTGTGACTCCACCGGCATGAACGTGCTGCTCTCCGCGCTCAAGCGGCTGCGCGAGCGCGGAGGCACACTGGAGGTGGCGGCGCCTCGGCCCGCCGTACGCAAGATCCTTCAGGTCACGGGCCTAGACTCGGTCTTCGTCGTGCACGAGACCCTGCCGGAGAAGCTGATGACCTCCGAATCCCAGGGATGACCCGCTCCCCACGGCCGAAGCCCGGGGTTTCCACGCTGGAGGTGTTCGATGACCGATACGGCGGCGATCATTCCCGCCAAGAACGAAGATGATCGGATCGGGGCGACCGTGGCCGCGGCTCTGGCGCTCCCCGGCGTCGATCTCGTCATGGTCGTCGACGACGGCTCGACCGACCAGACGGGGCGGGTGGCCAAGGCGGCCGGGGCCCACGTCGTGCGGCACAGCCACAACCGGGGCAAGGCCGCCGCGATGGAGAGCGGTGCCGAGGCCGTCCGCCTGCTCGACGCCGAGGAGCCCCGGCACCTGCTGTTCCTCGACGCCGACCTGGGAGAGACCGCCAGTACCGCCGCGCCGCTGATCGAGCCGGTCGCGGCGGGCGAGGTCGACATGACGATCGCCGTCTTCGCCACCCGGGTGAAGCTCGGCGGCCACGGGTTCGTCGTGAAGCTCGCCCGTGAGGGCGTCGAGCGTGCCACCGGCTGGACGCCCGTCCAGCCGCTCAACGGCCAGCGCTGCCTGACCCGGGCGGCCTTCGAAGCCGCCCGGCCACTGGCCCACGGCTTCGGCGTGGAGACCGGTCTCACGATCGATCTGCTCAGAAAGGGCTTTCGGGTACGCGAGGTCCAGGTGGAGATGGCCCACCGGGCCACCGGCACCGACTGGCGGGCACAGCTCCATCGGGCCAGGCAGTTCCGCGACGTCGCCCGCGCCCTCCTGGTCCGCCGCTGAGCCTGGCGACATTCACCCGGCGAGCGGCTCCTCGCGGGTCCGGCGAGGACTCGCGGCCTCCAGATCTGTGATGTCTTTGCAGGTCAGAGGCCATGCGAGAGTCGGCGGTGCGGGTAGTCGCCGTGGGTCGGCCGAGGTCGCACGCGGGATGCGGGGACGGCCGGGGCCACCGGGAGAACAGGTCGTCCGCCGCTCCTCGCGGGGCCGTCCGGTCCGCCGCCGCCGCACCGGGCACCTGTGGGATGTGCTGGAATCTGCGGGTGAGCTTGGAGGCGTCGGTCGGCGACAAGAGGCGGAGTCCCCTCGGCGGCATGCCGCGGAGGCTCGACATCGCCGCGTTCGGGGCCATGGGGCTCTCGGTGGCGGTCACGGTCCTGATCGGGCTGCTGGGGCCCTCCGCCATGGTCCCGAGGCTGCCCGGGCCGTCCTGGCAGCCGCCGTACTCGCTGGACGTTCCGGTGAGCGCCCATCTGGTCATCGCCATGGGCGCCGTCGCGATCGTCCTGGGCGGGCTCGGGCTCGCCGCCGCGCTCAGGTCCCGGTGGAGGCCGGAGGCGCGATGGCTGCTCATGGCGGGCTGCGCCGTCGCGGGGCTGCTCGCCTTCCTGCCGCCCTCGGGCTCGGCCGACCATCTCAACTACGCCGCGTACGGCAGGCTGGTCACGCTCGGCCAGGACCCCTACGCGGTCACCCCCGCCCTGCTGCCCCACGATCCGGTCACCGGCGCGGTGGAGGAGTGGGCCGGGGTGACCAGCGTCTACGGCCCGGTCGCCACCGCGGTACAGGCGCTGGCGAGCCTCGTGGGCGGCGACTCGGTCCGGCTGACGGTCTTCGTGATGGCCGCGGTCAACGCCGCGGCGTTCATCGGTACCGCGCTGCTACTGCACCGTTTCGCCAGGGGGGACGAGGAACTGCGCGGGCGGGCGGCACTGCTCTGGGCGGCCAACCCGCTGATGATCTACCACCTGGGCGCGGGGATGCACATCGACACCCTCGCCATCGCCTGCATGGTCGCCGCGCTCACGGTTCGCGGGGCCGCCTCCGGGCTGCTGCTCGGGGTGGGCATCGGGGTCAAGCTCAACGCCGGGCTCGTCGCCCTCGGCCCGGCGTGGGAGCTGCGCCGCTCGCCGGGCAGGCTCGCCGTGGTGGCGGGGACCGCGACGGCCACCGTGGTGGCGATCTACGCCGTCGCCGGGCCGCACGTGCTCGACCAGGTGAGCGCCGCCAGCAGGAAGGTCTCCCTCGCCACACCCTGGCAGCTCGTCAAGGTGGGGCTCCAGTCGCTCTTCGGGCCGGGCGCGTACTCGGCCTGGATCCAGATCGGCTCCCTGCTGCTGATGGTCTGCCTGGCCTGGCTGCTGCTGCGGGCACTGCCCGCGGAGACCGCGCCCGGCGACACCGCGCCCGCGGTCGCCGCGGTGATGGTGGTCGCCTGGCTGTTCGCCGCGCCGTACGCGCTGCCCTGGTACGACGGGCTGGCCTTCGCGCTGCTGGCCATGGCGTCCTGGCCCGTGCTGGAGGGCTTCATGGTCGCCAGGGTCGTCGCGCTGTCGCTGGGCTACCTGCCGGCCAGGGAGGCGCTGCGCCCTGAGGACCTGCTCTGGATGAAGACCCTGCTCAGGGAGCGGGTGGTGCCGTGGACGCTGCTGGCACTGACGATCGCCCTGGTGTGCTGGGCGGCGAGAGCGCCAGGGCGCGCACGGAGGCGGCGAGCGTCAGTGGAACCGCGACCGTGAGCGCCATCGCCGGAATCGCGATGCCCGAGTCGTTCATCAGGAAGCCGATCAGCGCGCAGGCCAGCGCGCCGATCAGCCCGGCGCGCAGCGCGGGCGAGAGCGCGTAGGCCCGGCCCAGGGCCGAGGCCCCCCATCGCGAGGGGCGGTCGAGCACCAGGAACAGGAACGCCAGCGCGACCAGCGTGAGCAGGGACAGTGACCAGTTGCCGACCGTGACCCCGATCATCGCGCCGAACTTGCGGCCGACCACGGTCCATGCCTCCCCGTCCAGCACCTGCTGGACGAAGGCGCCCAGGTGGGTGCGCTGGTCGGCGGGCCTGCGCCAGTCGGCGACCGCGATGGTGCCGATCAGCAGGACACCCGCCAGACCGGCCAGGCCCAGCTTGACCGGTGAGACCCGCCCGCCGGCCAGCAGGATCACGAGGATGGCGACCCCCACCAGGAACGCCGGAACCCCGCCGAAGTCGGCGCCCCACGCGGGCCAGCCGTCGGCGAACACCGCCAGCCCTCCGTACGTCACGCACACCGCGAGCGCGAGCCCGCGCCGGCCGCGTGAGATCAGCCACTGGGCCGTCCCGGCCAGGGCCAGGATCGTACCGGCGGAGTAGACGGCGAAGGCGATGTTGCTGAAACCGTAGAAGCGCCCGCCGGTCACCGGCTCGTAGCCGGTGACCGCGTTCACCTGGAGCACCGAGCCGGTCATCACGTCGGCCAGCAGCGCCATCGAGGTGATGGCGGCGACCACGGTCAGCGGGCCCAGCGGGTGCGTCCGCCACGGCCCGGCGAACGCCACCCCCGTGATCACGCAGGCGAATCCGAGGATCGTCACGATCACCGCGGCCATCGGGGCGGGCAGGCTCCACCAAGGGACGAGTTGCGCCAGGAAGGTGGAGACCGCGATCGCCCCGCTGACCACGGCGACGACCTGGACGGCGGTCAGGGCTCGGGAGCCGCCCCAGCCCCGCCGGATCGCGACGGCGGCCAGCAGGTAGAACAGGATCTGCACCGCCACGAACACCGCGAAGAACGGTCCTCGCACCTCGCGCAGCACCTGGCTCGCCAGGTCGTCGTCCGCCAGCTTCCGCACGGTCGCCGCGACCGGCTCCCCGCTCGGCTCCTGGCCCTGCCAGGCCCGGCCGACGACCCCGTTCGGGGCCCGCAGGCCCAGCAGGTCGATCGCGGTGGCGGTCAGGTCGGTGTTGGCGACCAGGCCGTCCTGGCGGGTGGAGGTGGCGGTGAGGTAGCCGCGCGGGTACGGCTCACCGCCGGGAGACGGGCCCCGGGCGATCGCCACGTGCAGGTGCGGCGCGATCGAGGTGTCGGCCAGGCCGCCGAGCAGGACCGTGGTCCCGCTCCCGGGTGTCTTCCCGGCTTCCGGAGTCTGCGCGGTTCCGGGGGCCCGCGCGGTTTCGGAGGTCGGTGTGGGGGGCGTCGCCGGAGCGGTGGCGGCCGCGCGTGGCGGGGGCAGGCGGTCGAGGACCGCGCCCACCACGCGGTCGGCTCTGGCCACGGCCTCCCGCCTGGTCTGAGCGGTCATCGAGACCGGGACGCCGTCCGGGGTGAGGCCGCCGCCGATCCAGGCCCTGGCCAGGTCGTCGGCCTCCACCACGATCAGCCCGTACGGGGACAGCTCGCCGAGTTCCTCGATGTTCGCCGCGTATTTCGCGATTTTTCCTGATGTGTCGGCGGCGGCGAGCGCGGCCCCCGGCCCGACGGCGGCCACCTTCAGGCCCGCTCCGGCCGCGAGCCGACCCAGTTGCCCGAGCATCGGCCGGTAGGAGGTGGTGGCGTTGAAAGCGGACAGCTCGTCCCAGCCGGGCACGTTCGCCCCGCCGTCGGAGGTCGCCTCCGGCGTGCGCGGCAGCGCGCAGCCCGCGCCCGGGGCACCCGCCCGCTGGCCCGCGGAGACCGTCAGCCAGCCCGCCACCGGGCAGGTGATCCCCCGGTCCGGCGGCGGAACCGCCCGGGTGGACATGGAGGCGGACCCGCCCTCGCCCGCGAGCCTCCACAGGTTCGGGGTCCGCTCCGGGTCCAGGTCACTCCACTCCAGCCCCGGCACCCCGATGACCACGACCCGCTCGGGAAGCGCCCTCGCCACCGAGGCGCTCGCCGTACCGGCACCAAGGGCTCCCAGGAGCCCGCAGACCCCGGCCAGCAGCAGGGACATGGTGATCAGCACGGTCCTGGAGAACCCCGTTGGCCGATTCTTTTCCGAGCCGCGTGACCCGCGTGTTCCGTACCGGATGACGACCTCGGCGGGCGGAGTCCCGGTGGACAGGGGGCGCGTCGGCCGCGCGGGCCGCCCCGGCCGTGTCGCGGCGCCGGGCGTCCCGGTGGCGGCCGGGCGCGCGAGTCCGCGACCGCGCGGTGTCGAAGCCATCCGTTCCCCTGTCCGTATCCGTCGGGCGGTCGTTTCCCCGGCCCCACGGTAGCCTGCCTGGTCGTGAGGACTGGCGAGGTGACCACGGCCGGACGGCGCACGTGGACGTGGCTGACGTGGTTGAGGTGGCTACCTTGGCTGCCCGCTCTGCTGCTGGTCGCCGCGGCGGTGGCCCCGCTGGTGCTCTACTGGCTGGGCAACGTGGACGACCAGCGCCTGGTCGACCTGGATGTGTACCGTACCGGCGGGGAGGCGGTGCTGGAGGGCCGGTCCGTCTACGGGTTCGTCACCCCGGCGCCGCAGTTGCTGCCGTTCACCTACCCGCCGGTGGCCGCCCTGCTGGCCACCCCGCTGGCGGCGATGTCGTGGCCGGCGGCGCAGTGGGCGTGGACGGCACTGATCTTCCTGACCCTGGCGGTCACCGTCGGGCTCTCCTTCCGCGCCCTGCTCACCGGGACGGGCACCCAGGGCGCGGTGCCGGCCTCGCCGGTGGTCGTTCCCGGTACGCCCGCCGGAGACCTGGTACGGGCGGATGCGCGTACCCGGCCTCGTGGGACGGGCTGGGCGGGTGGTCTGGAGAGACTGCGCGGGATGGACCGGCTGTGGGCGCCGCTGCTGTTCGCCGTCCTGATGATCGCGTGCACCTACCTGATGCCGATCAGGGACCAGGTCCGCTTCGGCCAGGTGGACATCCTGCTCGTCGCGCTCTGCCTGGCCGACTGCGTGGCCAGGCGACCGGTGTGGCCGCGCGGCATGCTGATCGGCCTGGCCACCGCGGTCAAGCTCACCCCCGGCGTCTTCCTGATCTACCTACTTATCACCGGTTTCGGCCCCGGGGCGAGGCGGGAGCAGCGCGACACCTTCCTCGTCGCCGCGCTCACCGCCGTGCTGCTGACCCTGCTGCCGTTCGTGGTGATCCCGGCGGACGCCGCCGACTTCTGGTTCCGCGCGCTGCTCGACCCCGAGCGGCTCGGTGCCAACGCCGCGACCACCAACCAGTCGATGCGCGGCATGCTCATCCGGCTCTACCTGCCCGACGTGCTGACGAGCCTGCTCTGGGTGGCGCTGGTCGCGGTGGTCGCCTGGTACGGCTTCCGCCACGCTCGCCGGGCGCTGCTCGACGGGCACCCGATGGCCGGGGTCGCCCTGGTCGGGCTGATGGCGGTGCTGCTCTCCCCGGTCGCCTGGATCCACCACCTGGCCTGGGTGGTCGTGGTGCTCGGGGCGCTGGCCGGCGACGGGCGCGACCCGGTCAGGGTCCGGGTGGCCGCCGGCGTCTGGCTCTACTACGTGCTGCCGATCCCCTGGTGGGGGGTGACGATCAAGGCGGCGGAGATCCCGGTGCTCAGCCCCGTGCTCGGCAAGATCGTGCAGAACGGGTTCGGGCTGGGCGCGCTTTTCCTGGTCTGGCTGCTGGGGGTGTGGCTGCCCGGACGGAGAGCGGCATTCCAGGCGCTCCGCTGATACGGGGTGATCCGTGGTGTGAAATGACCAAGTTTGATGTGACTTGTAGGGCGAAGCAGCTTAATGCGGAGCGACCTCGGGTGGTCTTGGGGAGGACCAAACGGCCCGGAGGTGCGATCTTGGGCACATTTTTCGACAGTCGCCGGATAACCTGAGGTCATGCCGAAATTCGCTTACCTGGGACCGGAGGGAACCTTCACCGAAGAGGCCCTGCGCATCCTGGCGCCGGAGGCCGAGCGTCTGCCGAGCCCGAACATCACCGCGGCCCTTGAGTCGGTCCGGCGTGGCGAGGCGGACGGAGCGGTCGTCCCGCTGGAGAACTCACTCGAAGGCGCCATCACCACGACCCTTGACGAGCTCGCCCAGGGGGAGCCGCTGCTCATCACCGCGGAGCTGCTGCTGCCCGTCGAGTTCTCGCTCCTGGCGCGCCCCGGCACCGAGATGGGAAATATCAAGAGGGTCTTCACCCACCCGGCGGCCATCACCCAGTGCCGCAACTTCACAGCCCGCGAGCTGCCCGACGCCGTGGTGGTCGCCGCCCCGTCGACGGCGGCGGCGGCGCAGGAGGTCGCGATCCCCGGCTCGCCGTACGACGCGGCCATCGCCGCGCGCATCGCCGGTGAGCACTACGGCCTCGTCCAGCTCGCGACCGGGATCGGTGACCGCACCGACACCGTGACCCGGTTCGTCCGGGTGACCCGTCCCGGCCCGCTGCCCGAGCCGACCGGTGCCGATCGCACCTCCCTGGTGGTCTTCCTGGCCGACGACCATCCGGGCGCGCTGCTGGAGATGCTGACCGAGTTCTCCGTCCGCGGCGTCAACCTGTCCCGCATCGAGTCGCGGCCCACCGGCGACGGCATCGGCCGTTATTTCTTCCACTTCGACTTCGAGGGCCACGTCGCCGACGCCCGGGTCGGCGAGGCGATCTCCGGTCTGCACCGGATCTCCGCCAAGGTGCGCTTCCTGGGCAGCTACCCGCGCGCCGACGCCTTCGCACCGCAGATCAAGCGCGGTACGAACAACGACGACTTCGCCGAGGCCGCCGCCTGGCTCGACAGGATCCGTACCGGCCAGAGCTGATCGCCGACCGCTACGGAGCAAACCGGGCGCGGACGCGAGCCGTACCTCGGTAGCCTGTGACTGTGATTGACCTGCGTACCCTTCGTGAGGATCCGGACCGGCTACGGGCGTCGCAGCGTGCCCGCGGTGAGGACGACTCTGTCGTCGACACGCTGCTCGACCTTGATGAGCGCCGACGTGGTGCGCTGAGCCGTTTCGAGACGCTCCGCGCCGAGCAGAAGACCGTCGGCAAGTCGGTCTCCCGCGCCTCGGGGGAGGAGAAGGCGAGCCTGCTGGAGCGGGCGAAGGATCTCTCCTCGCAGGTCAAGTCGGCCGAGGCCGAGGCGGAGAAGCTCGCCGCCGAGCTCGATGAGCTGATCTACACGGTGCCCAACCTGGTGGAGGAGGGCGCTCCGGAGGGCGGCGAGGACGACTACGTCGTCCTGGAGGAGATCGGCGAGAAGCCGTCCTTCGACTTCGAGCCCAGAGACCACCTGGAGCTCGGCGAGCTGCTCGGCGCCATCGACATGGAGCGCGGCGCGAAGGTGTCGGGCTCGCGGTTCTTCTTCCTGCGGGGCGTCGGCGCGCGGCTCCAGCTCGGGCTGCTCAACATGGCCATGCAGCAGGCGATCGAGGCGGGCTTCGTCCCGATGATCACGCCCGTGCTGGTCAAGCCGGAGTCGATGAAGGGCACCGGCTTCCTCGGCGCCCACGCCGGCGAGGTCTACCACCTGCCCGGCGACGACCTGTTCCTGGTCGGCACGAGCGAGGTGCCGATGGCGGCCTACCACGGCGACGAGATCCTGGACGGCTCCGCGCTGCCGTACCGCTACGCGGGATGGTCCTCGTGCTTCCGCCGCGAGGCCGGCTCGTACGGCAAGGACACCCGGGGCATCATCCGGGTCCACCAGTTCGACAAGGTGGAGATGTTCTCCTACGTCCGGCCGGAGGAGGCGCACGCCGAGCACCTGCGCCTGCTCGACTGGGAGAAGGAGATGCTGGCCAAGGTCGAGCTGCCCTACCGGGTGATCGACACCGCGGCCGGAGACCTGGGCACCTCGGCCGCCCGGAAGTTCGACTGCGAGGCGTGGGTGCCGAGCCAGGGCCGCTACCGCGAGCTCACCTCGACCTCCAACTGCACCGACTTCCAGGCCCGCCGCCTCGGGGTGCGTTTCCGTGACTCCGGTGGCAAGCCCCAGCACGTGGCCACCCTGAACGGCACGCTGGCCACCACCCGCTGGATCGTCGCGATCCTGGAGAACCACCAGCAGGCCGACGGCTCCGTCGTGCTGCCCAAGGCCCTGCGCCCGTACGTCGGCCTCGACGTGCTCGAACCCGTCAAGTAGCCGTCTTCGAAGGCCCCGCCCGGCCCGCCGGATCACGAAGTTCGCCGCACCCTCCGAGCCGGACGGTGCGGCGGCCATCGGAACCTGTGCCGCGGTCGGGGCCTTCGTGCGTTCACGCCACCCGACGTTCCTCAGCGCCTCTCGCCGCCGTCCAGCCGATCAGGACCGACGTCCCGACCCCGGCGCAGCCCGCGAGCCAGGCGAGAAACCCGGCCGTCGAGTAGTCGTCCGGGGTGCCGGACAGCCAACCGGAGAAGATGGTCCAGATCGCGACCGGTATGCAGACGGCGATGACCGGCAGCGTGATCCAGGTTCGGGCCGGTACGCGTGCCTTGATCGCGGCCGCGGCCGTGAGGGCGGTCGCGGTGAGGCCGCAGGCACAGCCGAACAGGAAGAACAAGGGGCTGATAAGGCTCTCCGATGGCTGGACGGAGAGGAATCCGAGCGCGGCGAGGACGTACGCGGCTGCCGCGAGGCCGCTGTCCTGTGGTTCGCGGCGCCGGGCGGCGGTCATGCCGACCATGAAGGCGAGCAGGCCGGTGAAGAGGCCGATGCGGTGCTCCATTCTCAGATCGACGTTCAGCGCGTCGAGCGGGACCGCCGCGTCGGAGTAGAGGCCGTCGGCCGAGAAGCCGAACCGCCGCCAGCCTCCCCGCGGGTCGCGTACCACGATGCCGTCGGTGCCGTTGGCCGCCACCACCACGTGGCCCTCGGGCACGCGCTGCACCGCGATGGCGGCGGAACCCTGCCACGGCGGTGTGTAGGGGTGATCGTTGCTCCGGCGCAGAGCGTCCTCGCGTCCCTCGGAGACTCCCCACACCGTTTTCCAGCTCATCCCGCCGTCCCGGGACTCGTCCACGCCCAGTCGCGGCGGGACGACGCGGTAGCAGTGCCTCGGGTCGTCCGGCAGGCAGGCATGAGTGGCGGGTGAGGGCGGGAAGGACGGTGTCGCGGGCACCGGAACGGGATCGGGCCGCATACTCCACGTTCGGCCGCCATCTCGCGAGACGGCGGCCGATGAGGGGCCGTAGTCGATGAAGACGATGATCGCTTCGTCGTCGGCCGAGACCGACAGGGCCGTGGGCGGGGGCGGGACGGCCGAAGTGGCGGTCACCCCGACGAGGGCGAACGGGACGACGACCAGCGCGCGGGCACGCCGTACCGCCTGGTCGGACCGGCAGCCACGCCAGACCAGCCAGGCGACGCCCAGCGCAGGCAGGGCCACCAGGTCGGTCGGGTCGGCCAGGACCCGGGAAGGGCCCGCGACCAGGGTCCACGCCCGGGAGGCGAATTCCGCGCCCCCCTCGGTGGTCTTGACCAGGGTGAAACCGACACCGGTGGCGACGGTCGCCACCGGTGCGGCGAGCCGGGCCAGGACGGAGGAGAAGGGGCCTGCCCGGGTGAGAGCGAGGGCGGGAAGGAAGGCGAGGGCGAGCACGGGCGGCGCGACGAGCAGCCCCGCGACATCGCTCAGCTTGCCGGTGACCGGGCCGGGCCACAGGGCCTTGAGGAGATGGTCGTTGACCAGCAGCAGGATGGTGGCGGCAACCGTCGCCGGATGCCCGAACCAGGCGAGGACGGGGCCGTGCGGATGCTTCATGGACGGGTAGACCCGCCACGACGCGGCTCGGTTCGGGTACGGCGGCGTTCGTGACCCGGTCGTGCCCTCGCTCGGCGGCACCCTCGTTGGTGACGCCGCGCACGCCCACAGTCCCGCAGGAGGGCAGGGAATGAACATCGGCATCCCCGGCGCCACCGCCCTGGCCGAAGCCCTCACAATCGCTCTCAGCGGCGGGTCGGTGGATCTGGACCGCTACACCGCCGACCGTCGCCCCATCGCCTTCCATGTCGTCGCCTTCGCCGGCCGGCTCTCCAGGCCGGCCAACGTGCACAGGAACCGGGCCCTGGCGATCAGCCCGGCCTTCCGCCGGCGTCTCGCCTGGCGGCTCTCGGGTCTTGTCCACCGATGAGGCTCTCGCCTTCCGGCCGCCGACGAGGGCGGGGGCGGCGCGGGGGCCGGTGTTCGCGGGCGGAGGCGGTGGGACCGCACAGGCGGCCACCCGGACGGCCGAATGATCGCCCGACCGCGAGTTGGGATGTCCCGGAAATGCGGAAGGCGGGGTTCGCCAGGAGCGAACCCCGCCTTCCGGTCAAACAGGTTCAACCAAGAGGTCTATGCGTCAGACGGCGCGGACCTGCGAGGCCTGCGGGCCCTTCTGGCCCTGGGTGATCTCGAACTCGACCCGCTGGCCGTCTTCGAGGCTACGGTAGCCGTTGCCCTGGATCTCGGAGAAGTGCACGAACACGTCCGGTGCACCGCCATCCGGTGCGATGAAGCCGAAGCCCTTTTCAGCGTTGAACCACTTGACGGTTCCCTGAGCCATTAAAGCTCTCCCTCAGGATTTGAAACTTTGGGATTCACACCTCATGAACCCCATGTGTCGTACAGCGGGCCCCGGGGTGGCTCAGTCAAACTGGTTTTCACAACGGGATTCAGCTAATACAACGCCATCACATCTAACACTATCCGGCGCATGCGTGTTCCCGCCATCAGGAAGATTCCTGGGACGGGATGCTGGGGGCCGACACCCCGGCCATCACAGTGCAGACTGGGACTTGTTATGCGAAGCCCCAGGCTGGTCGCCACCGACCTCGACGGCACCGCTCTGCGTTCGGACGGCACCGTCTCCCCCCGTACCGCCGCCGCTTTTGCGCTTGTGGAGAACGCCGGGGCGGCGCTGGTCTTCGTGACCGGCAGGCCGCCCCGCTGGATGCACACGGTCGCCGGAGCCGTGCGCCATCGCGGGCTGGCCATATGCGCCAACGGAGCCCTCGTCTACGACCTGCACACCGAACAGATCGTCAAATCCCACCTCATCCACCCGGACGTGCTTGAAGAGGTGGTGAGACGGCTCAGGGAAAAGGTTCCCGACCTCGCCTTCTCAGTGGAATACGAGGGTGGATTCGCCCACGAATCGGACTTCCGTCTCGGCGGGTGGGACAGCAGGGCGGTCGCCGGCCTCCGGGTGGGGACGACCACGCTCACCTCGCGGCCCTGCGCCAAACTGCTGGCACTCCACCCCACAATGGATCCCGACATCCTCCACGCGGCGGTCTGCGGGCTGGTCGGCGATCTGGTCACTCCCACTCACTCCAGCGGCCGGGCACTGATCGAGATGAGCGCGCACGGCGTCACGAAGGCCTCGGCGCTGGCCCATCTCGCCATGACACGCGACATCGGGCCGCACGAAGTGATCGCCTTCGGCGACATGCCCAACGATCTTCCGATGCTCCGCTGGGCGGGCGTCTCGTACGCCGTCGCCAACGCCCATCCGGAGGTGCTGGCCGCGGTCGATCACGTGACCGCGGCCAACAACGACGACGGGGTCGCCGGAGTCCTCGAACGGCTCTACAGTCCCTGAGGCCCTACAGGTAGGGGCCCGGGTTGGCGCCGTGCCCCTCCTGCTGTTGCTGCTGGAGGGAGATGCCGCCGGGCAGGGCCCTGCGCATGTTCTCCAGCTGGGCGCGGGCCGCCATCTGCTGGGCGAAGAGCGTGGTCTGTATGCCGTGGAACAACCCCTCAAGCCAGCCGACCAGCTGGGCGTGGGCGACCCGGAGCTCCGCGTCGCTCGGCGGGGCGCCGTTGACGTCCTCGGTGAACGGCAGCGACAGCCGTTCCAGCTCTTCGACCAGTTCCGGCGCCAGACCGTCCTCCAGCTCCTTGATGGAGCTCTGGTGGATCTCCTTGAGCCGTTTGCGGCTGGCCTCGTCCAGCGGAGCCGCCCGGACCTCCTCCAGGAGCTGACGGATCATGCTGCCGATACGCATCACCTTGGCGGGCTGCTCGACCAGGTCGGCGACCGATCGTCCCTCGGAGGTCTCATCTTCCTGAGAGCCATGGGGGCCCACGACAACGATGTGCGGAGTGCTCTCCTCAGCGTTCATAGTCTTCAACCTACTAGCAGGATTTTCCCGGTGTGTTCTCCGGACTCCAGGATCCGGTGAGCCTCGGCCGCGTCGCTCAGCGGCACCCGGGCGTGCACCACGGGCCGGATCGCCCCGGCGTCGACCAGGGGCCAGACGTTCTCCACCACCCCGCGGACGATGACCCCCTTCTCGTCGACGGGCCGGGCGCGCAGGGTGGTGCCGTGCACCGAGGCCCGCTTCGCCAGCAGGGCCCCCAGGTCCAGCTCGCCCTTCGTACCGCCCTGCAGGCCGATCACGACCAGCCGCCCGCCCGTCCTGAGCACCTTGACGTTCCCCGGCAGGTACCTGCCCCCCATGATGTCGAGGATCACATCGGCCTCGACCTTCTCCGAGAAGTCCTCCCGCCGGTAGTCGATCCCCTCGTCGGCGCCCAGTTCCAGACAGCGGGCGATCTTCTCGGGCGACCCGGCGGTGACGACCACCCGCGAGCCGAACGCCTTCGCCAGCTGGATGGCCATCGTGCCGATCCCGCTGGCGCCGCCGTGCACGAGAAGGGTCTCGCCCTTCCGCAGGCGCGCGGTCATGAAGACGTTGGACCAGACGGTGCAGGCCACCTCGGGCAGCCCGGCCGCCTCGACGAGGTCGACGCCGTCGGGCACCCGCATGACCTGCTGCCAGGGCACGGCGACCTTCTCCGCGTACCCGCCGCCGCTGAGCAGCGCGCACACCCGGTCACCCGGCGCGAATCCCACGGCGTCCGGCCCCACCTCGGCGACCACGCCGGAACACTCGAGTCCCGGGTACGGAGAGGCGCCGGCGGGCGGATTGTAGAAACCCAGCCGCTGCAGCACGTCGGCCCTGTTGACCGCGGAGGCCGCCACGTCGATGATGATTTCGCCGCGCTCGGGTAACGGGTCGGGAACCTCCCGCCACGTCAGAACTTCCGGTCCGCCTGGTTTATCGATCACGATGGCGCGCATGTGAGCAAAGGTATCCGCCAAGCCAACTTGGTGGTTGCTCGCGTTGACAAGAACACAGGGCGTTAACCTGCTATGTGTTTGCTGCCCTTTTATGCCCATCCCGAGGGGGAACACGGTGGCAAGACACGATCGTGAGGAATCTCTCGAGGAACAGCTCGCGTGGCTTGACGCCATCAAAGAGCAGGAGGAGGCGCCGGCCCTGGCGGTGCAGGCCACCACGGTGGACGACACCGTCGTCTCGCCGTACCCGAAGGACCCCTGGAGTCTGGTCCCGGCCGAGCCCGACACGGCGTCCTCGCCGCTGTTCCGCGCGGCCGTCGACTCGGCCCACCCGGCCACGAGCTCGCCGACGGCCGAACCGCCGGTCGAGGACGCCGACGCGGCCGACTGGCTGGAGGCCTCCGACACGGTGAGCTCCTTCACCGTGCCCGCCCCGGCATCCGGCAAGCAGGACAACGACGGCTTTCTCGCGCCGCTCAAGCCCCTGCCGCGCCAGGAGGCCGGCGACAGCACTCCGGGGGACTTCACCGAGCCGCACATCCGCACCCCGTTCGCGGCGCCCGCGCACGAGCCGTCCCGCGGCCTGTTCGAGCAACCCCAGCGCCAGGCGGAGTCCTCCGATCCCGCCCCTTCGTCCACCTCGTCCACCTCGTCCGCAGGGACCGCCGACCCTGAGCCGGCCACGCCGGCCTCCTCGGACACCCAGCGGTTCACCTTCGGCAGCGACGAGTTCGGCGGCACCGACCCCGGCCGGTTCTCCTTCGGCAGCGGCGGCTTCGGCAGTGAGAGCTTCGGCGGTGAAGGCTTCGGCGGTGGCGGCCAGGACCGCGCGCAGTCCAACCCGGGCGGCACGGCCTTCTCCTTCGGCAGTGGAGACTTCTCCGTGGAGAGCGCCGGGGCCGACAGGCCCGCGGCCGATGCCGGTGGTGACCTGCCCGCTCCCACCGCCGACCGGTTCACCTTCGGTTCGGTGGAAACCGACCGGTTCCCCACCGGTGGCGAATCCACGACGACACCGACGGCGAAGGAATCATCCGAGCGCTTCGCCCCCGCTCCGGCCCCCGTCTCTCCGCCCTCCCACGAGCCCGAGCAGGCCGAGCCGTTCCGGGCACCCGACGCCTTTGGCACCGACCGGCCGGAGCCGGCCGCGTCACCGTCATCGGAACGTTCCTCCGGTACGGGTGCCTTCGGCTTCTCGGACTCCTCCTCCGGCCAGGAACGCACGGAACGGGAGAACTTTTTCGCACCCAGCCGGGAGAGCGGCCCATCCCAGGAACGCGGTGCCGTCTCCGGGTGGGAGGCCACCTCGGCCCAGGAGCGGATGGAACGGGAGAACCCCTTCGCACCCGGCAGGGACGCGGCCGAACCGGTGCGGGAGCCGTACCAGGCACGCCGCCGTCAGACGGCTCCGGCGGCCGCCTTCGGCACGCCGGCCAGGCAGCACCCTCCGGGCACGGCCCCCCGGCCGTCGGCCGACAGCCTGGATCCGGAGTCGCTGCTCCGCGGGCGCCGCAACGCGCCCGCCGGGGGCTGGCGGAAGCTGGTCTACAAGGCGTCCGCAGGACTGATCAAGCCGGGCGAGTCCCCCGAGGTCCGCCGCCGTCGCGAGCTGGTCGGCCGCGCGCGCACCCCGGTGGCCACCGGCCACCACCGCGTCGCCGTGCTCAGCCTCAAGGGCGGTGTCGGCAAGACCACCACCACGGTCGGCCTCGGCGCCACCCTCGCCCAGGTACGCGGAGACCGGGTCATCGCGGTCGACGCCAACCCCGACCGGGGCACCCTGTCGGACAAGGTCGAGCTCGAAACCTCCGCGACGGTTCGCGACCTGCTCAACGAGCGCCAGCAGATCAAGAGGTACGTCGACATCAGGGCCTTCACCTCGCAGGCCCCCTCACGCCTGGAGATCCTCGCCTCCGATCGTGATCCGTCGGTGTCCGAGGCGTTCAGTGCGTCCGACTACCAGTCGGTCGCCCAGGTCCTGGAGAACTTCTACTCGATCTGCATCACCGACTGCGGCACCGGCCTGCTCCACTCGGCGATGTCCGGCGTGCTCGGGCTGGCCGACCAGCTCGTCCTGGTCAGCTCCCCCTCCGTGGACGGCGCCCGCGCCGCCTCGGCGACCCTGGACTGGCTGGAGGCCCACCACTACGAGGAACTGGTCCGCTCCGCCACCGTGGTGCTGTGCAGCGTCCGCCCGAGGTCGAAGTCGACCGTCGACCTCGACCGCCTGGAAGCCCACTTCGCGGCCCGCTGCCGCGCGGTCATCCGGGTCCCCTACGACACGCATCTGGAGGAGGGCGCGGAGATCGACCTGGAGCGGCTCCAGCCCGCCACCCGCGAGTCCTACCTCCGCCTGGCCGCCTCGGTCGGCGACGGCTTCGCCGGTCCCCAACCCTGACCCGCCGGCCCGGCAGGCTGATGTTCCGCTTTGTTGTTCAGCGCCTGCCGGGTCTCGGGCACGTCCGGGCCAATGAGAGACTAGTGTGCAATCTGACACGTTCTTGGGACGTGTCACCAGGAGAGCTCGCCTAGTGGACGATGGCGGCGGTCTTGAAAACCGCTAGGCCGGGTGACCGGTCTCGTGGGTTCGAATCCCACGCTCTCCGCTGAGCATCACAAACGGCGTCTGACCAGGGACTTCGCCTTGGTGAGGCGCCGTTGATCGTTTCCGGGGTGTGCAGCCGTATGCCGCGCTGCGCGGCCCTGAGTCGGTGTTCGCGGAATATACGCGGAATGATGTTGGTCGCATCCGCGCAGGTCGCGTTGGAGGAATCGCTGCGGGACGCCTTCGAGGAGCGACGGTGGAGATGGTGGACTGGAGCCGGATACCCGGCACGTGTTGGTACCGTCCCGAGGATGCTCAAGCCGCAGTGGAGGCGTTGGCGCACTCCGCCTCCGCCGGACAAGCCGTCCGCGCGCTGGCCGATCTGCGGTCCGCGGTCAGCAACGATCACGCCGGCACTCTCTACCCGGCCGCAGTCCCGGCTACGAGCGTGTTCCTACGGGTCATCAGCGACCGACCAGGTCCGCCCCGGCAGGAGGCTCTCAACACGCTGCTGGACTGGTGGGGTTGCTTCCAGCCTGAGCCGGGTTTCGAGACCTACGAAGATCCCTCGTCCGGATCCGTCGCCCTGATCGAAGGCATCACAAGTCATGTCCGTAGCGCCGCGGATGTGCTCCACCGCGTCATGGATGATCCCTCCGAAGGGGGAGGCCACCGGCCCGGCGCCAGGCTTCTGCTGGCCAAACTCGACAGGGGGTGGACCGCCGCCAGCGTCTGACTCAAGGCGGCGCCGCCGCACGGCCCTCCCACCGCCCGCCGTCCGGGCGTGCGGCGTGGGCGCCGGTCCCGAACGGCGGCGGGAATCGGCCCGCCCGCCGACCGTCGGCCCCGCCGTACCTATCAACGCACCGCACCAGGCCGCACCGCCGCAAGGCATCGCCACCTCTCGTAAGGGCGATGAGGAAGCCGACCTATGCGAGTGCTCCACGATCGCACCGTCTGATCGTCAGAGGCGTTGACCAGCTACGACCCATCCGCGGCACTCGCACGAGTGCGATCATGCCTGCCCATGCTGAGGCCTTCGGTCATGCGGGAAGCCTCTGGCCGATCCGGGACGTCTTCGACCCCGTCCTGCATGCCCGGCCGGAGAGGACGACGGCGGCGCCCCGGCCGTCCGCATACGTTCCCGCCACAGACTGGCCGGCCCTGCGCCGTCAGCCCGACCTGCCAGAGCCCGACACGGCCGACGATCCCAACAGCGAGGACAGGGAGGCCGCCCTCAGGAGGACCCGTGCCCGGATCGCCAGGCAGCTCAATCCCGACACTGCACCCACCTTCACGATGCTCAGGCGGCACGCGGAAGATCCTCGGAGCCCTTTGAGAGCCAACACCGGCGCGACCTGCCGGGCCCGGCTCTGGCGGCCGGTGAGGGAGAACGAGCCTGGCGTCCTCGGCGTCGACCGGCGGATCGAGAGTGAGGACGGCTCCCGCGACGAGGTGCTGGTCTCCGCGATCGTGACCGTGCTCGATGAGGACGGCGAACTGCTGACGGTCCGGGACGCGACCGAGACGGAGGCCGCACGCCTGCTGGCCGTGGAGCGGGCCTGGCAGTGACGGCTGGTGAGCCGTGCCTTGGGCGATACCCGCAGGTTCCTCATCAGCAGGGGCAAGAGCAGAGTTCGTAGGTGGCCGGGAGAGGGTGCGCGTATCCGCGCAGGTCACGAGCCCGCTCGGGTTGCAGTTTGGGTTGCAGTTCACCGCCGCACCAGCGCGTTCCAGGAAGACCAGTCAGGGGCGTTGGTCCAGGTGGGACTGTTCTGAACGCCGACCTCCCGAGCTGCTAATGCGGTTTATGTTTCCCGCACGACATCTAGTCAGGTATGGCAGGAAGCAGTCCAGAATATTCCACTGGAGTACGCTGCCTTAGGCTTGACGCATGCCAAGCTTTGAGATTGTCACGCATGTTATGGCGCCACCGGAACGAGTCTTCGGCATTTCGCTGGACGTGGATGTTCACGCAGCCTCAATGGCGGGATCTTCCGAGAAAGCAGTCGGAGGTGTGACCGCTGGTAGCTTGAAGCCGGGCGATACCGTTACGTGGCGGGCGCGACACTTCGGCATCCGTTGGCGGATGACGTCTACGATCAGCGCTTACGATCGCCCTGACTATTTCGTCGATGAGCAGGTGTCAGGCCCTTTCAAACACTGGTACCACGCTCACTATTTCCAGCCTTACGACCACGGCGGTACGGTAATGAGCGACGTCATTGAATTCGCCGCGCCTCTCGGCCCTCTCGGGAGGATCGCTGAAATGCTGGCTCTCCGTCACTACATGCCCAGGTTGATCCGGGTTCGGAATCAGTACATCAAGCAGGTTGCCGAAGCCACTCTCACGGCCGAGTGAGGATCTCCCGGTAATCTCCTGGCTTGTCCGTCGGTCTTGATGTCAGCCTTGCCCCTCGCTACCTGAACAGGATCGTTCATATGGGTCTCTTTTTCGAGTACTACCGCGCTGCCGATCGTGAGGCGGCACTTATTCGGCCAGAGGCTTCCCGCACGATCGAAGAGCCTCACGGGGTTGCTGGGTTCGACGCGGTGGAGACCAAGTGGATCGACCCATGGGGAACCTTAAACAAGCTGGTTGCACTCATTGGCGACGTCGATCTCTCCACGGAGCTGGTCGACATGGTAGCTCTGTATCCCCCGCCGGAAGGCGCCCCGCAGAGCGATGAGGAATGGGACGCCCTGCCGGAGGACTCGCCCTACTTGGATGGGGCGGGCATCGAAGAGCTCTCGGTGAATGTGCGTGACCTGCTTGCTGAGGCCAACGATGCATTGCTGCCGGCGCTGGTGGAGCGCTGGGCGCAGATCGAGGAGTTCTCGCACTTTAGCTCGGTCGACATGGAGTATCTCCAGTCGGTAGCCAAGGAACTGGTCGGGCTGTCTCGCCGCGCGAAGAAGCATGATCAGTTGCTCTACTGCTGGATGTGCGCCTGATCGGGGAGCCACCATGTAGATCGGCCAGGCTGCACGTTGGGCCATTAGCGGGCCATTTAAGGGTGGTCGACAGGGGGTGGTCACGGCCACTCGCGGGGACCCTCCGCCCAGCTCACGGCCTGCACAGCCCGAGATCGGGCCGATTTGTAAGCAGGATGTCAGGAGCTCGAATTTCCTAGGCTCCGCCACTCTCGCAACATAGAAAAGCCCAGATCAGACATGGTTCCTCCCGCCGTACTCAGGCCGTGCCACCGCGGCTCTATGCCATCGTTCGTGAGCACCTATCGCTCGTGGAACATCGTGCTTTACGATCATGTGCTATGTCCGACTTCGAACCGACTCCTCTTGACTATGTGGCGAGATTCCTCATGCATGATCCCTGGCCGCTCTACTTGTCGGTTATTCTCCTCCCCCTTCTGATCACGCTTGTCTACCGCGTTCGCAAAAACTCGTGGCCCTCAGTGCTTCGAGTAGTTGCGATGACTTCCCTGGTCATCGGCTTTTGGATGGTATTTCGCGCTCTCTACGGGTATGAATTTGGCCTCGACATCGCCGCCATGGATGTTCTGATCAATGCCGGAACAGCGCTTCTCATCGGAGCCGGCGTCTGCATATTGGCTGAGCGACGTCGTGGTGAAGTGCCTCCGACGGGGGCACTTCGGCTCCAAGGGGATCGCCAAGAGCATGAGCCGGGTTTGTAGGTGGTTGGGTGCCGGATCTTCCTGCCGCCGTCATCCCAGGGCAAGCCGAGCAGACTGGGAGCCAGGGCGTCAAGGTCGTTCGTCCGGTGGGGCGATTCACCTCGGCACCCTGGCTTTGGCCCGCTCCCCGGTAGGTGGGACGACGGCGACGGGAAGAGCCGGCGGGGGGCGTGCGCGCCACCCGGGAGCATGAGCGAGGTGACCAAACTGCCAGAGGTCTATTTCTGGGAGCCAACGTGGGAGCCAAAGGGCTGTACGGTATGACTACCTTTGTCCTCACCCTGCCAGGTTGCTTGATGTGTCAAGATGCTGTCATGCAGCTTGATCAAAAACTTGTCGACGCGGCTGTCGCGCAGTTGGATCGGCGATGGCCTTCTGACGAGCAAGGTGGTGCGGCAGCCATCTACTTGGATGATGGGCAAATCCTCACCAGCGTCGGCTTGGACAACCTCAACGGCGGCGTGTCTCTGTGTCATGAGACCGGCGCCATCTGCCAGGCCTACACGCTCGACAAGAAGGTCACCGCCTCCGTGTGCGTGTATCGGGACCCAGGACGTGAGCGCGTCCTTGTCCTTCCTCCATGTGGCATCTGTCAGGAACGCTTGGCCTTGTGGGGGCCTGACGTCCAGGTCGGCGTGCCCGACGACTTCGCCGTGACGGGATGGAGCGTTCGCACTCTTCGTGACGTGAACCCGTTCTACTGGGGATCGCAGTTCACCGATGATGGGGCCTGGCCGGGCCCTGAGGCCCACTTTTCCTGACAGGAAAACGAGCCACCTCAGCTGGAACGCGGTAGCGAACCCCTGCACAGCACGGTGGGTCACCGACGAGCGGGTCCCCAGCCCCCGTCGCTGCCCTTCCACCCCGCACAACGCGATACTGACACAGCCCCGACCCGGCTTGCCCCTGCTGCGCTTTTCACCACGTGCATGGTCTCAGCGTTCAGGTTCGAGGCCCAGTTCGGCCGCGCCACCTGCCGTACTTCCCGCACTTCTCAAGCTGACAGCACGGGTTCGATCCCCGTCACCTGTTCTCAGAGCGAACATCCAGGTCAGGGGTGCTTTTCCGACCCGAGCCTTGAACATCTCCCGCCTCTACGCCCGGACCCATTGCTTCACTAAGGACACCACCGCCACCTGCTGGGACTGGACGGCTTCCAGATCTGGGAACGTGACGACACTCCGGTCAGGTGCGAGCCACGTCATGAGACCGGTGGGATCTTGAAAGGCGAACTCGGCGCTGTCGGCTCGGACCTTCGCCCCGCGGTGGAAGATGAGTTGCAGTCGATCACCCGGCCGGAGCCGGAAGGTCACCCGGTCCTCTCCGTCATAGCGGAAGCTCGGGGCGTTCCATTTCACATGCTCGGAAATATCCGTGTTCGACGCCAAAATCGCTGATCTCAGCTGTTCAACACCCGCCTTCAACGGGTGATCGAGGGCCGTCATGAAGCGGTCAACCTCGCCAGATTTGTTTTGCACCTGCCGCTCCTCCCATACAACGTCAAAGAGCATAATTCCGAATGCAGCGACCGTTGGCGGCAGCGCTGACAGCAACCAGGGATGATCCTGGCGCGTTCTGTCTCGGAGACATGCACGGGACGATTAAGGTTCGGGGAGATGCTTCCGCCCTGGTCAGAGGCCCTGTCGCTGCTTCGAACCCTGAAGCGGAGGACCTCCATCGCGGGCGCTACCTGCTGGCCGAGCGTCTCTATGTCGCCGAGGTCGGCCCGCTGCGCTTGGCGGACGTGGTCATCGACAACACGGTCTTCAGCCGACCGCAGATCATGCAAGGCTGATCGCCTGTTGAGGTCGACCAGTTGGGCAAGACACCGATGAGCGCATCGGCGGCCACACCGGCCCGGAGAACGGCGAGATCCGCCTGATCGAGGTGAGCAGGCATCCGGGCAGTGCCGGTTCCCCCGCAGCTGTCCGCAGGGGTTCAATCCTGAGCACGCCGGCGTTCGGCGAGGTGGCCCCACGCTGATACGACAGCGATGGAGACGGCCAGCAACACGGCGCTTCCGGCGATGTCGAGGACGTAGTGGTTCCCCGTGATGAGCACGACTACCGCCATACCCAGTGGAAAGATCCACGACAGCAAAGCCATTCGCGGATGGGAGGCCCGCAGCGCGCACCACACGGCATACGCGCACCACAACGACCACCCCACATGCATGCTGGGCATCGCCGAATACAGGTTCTGGCCGTTCTCGATCTCTCGTGAGGCATGGCTGCCCAGAATGTCGTGCCCGGCAATGATGTCGACGACGCCAGGTAGAGCGAACCGTGGGGGCGACATGGGCAGCGCCCAGAAAACGGGCAGCACGAGGACGGCCATCGCGACGAGGGTTCGGCGGACCTTGATGTAGACATCGGCGTGCCGGACGAAGACCCACACAAGCACACCGATGATCGCGAGGTAGTACAGGCGGTAGTAGTACACCGCCGGTTGGATGAGGGATGGATTCTCGGTCAGCCACTGGTTCGCCCTCAGCGCGATGTCCAGGTGGAAGGCCCGCTCTATGGATTGCAGGGCCAGAGCGTTGGCGGTGGCGGCTGCGACGTCCTTCCCGGCGGCGGCATGAAGCCGTGAGAAGAGCAGGATCACGAGCAGCAGACCAGCCACTTCGACGAGGGGTGCGGGGCGCCCACCCGTCCTCCCGACCAGTGCGGCTGACCGGGCCCATGCAACCAAGCGCGATAACCGGCTGGCGGCCACCTCAAGCAGGCTCACGCGGGTGACACTAACTCACCCCGTTTCGGCATGGATCATGTCAGCTGAAAGAGCCCAGGCGGGGCGCTACCCACTCGTCCGGATTGGGCTCGGGCGAATACGGCGGCAGGAAGAACGGCGACAGCCGACCCTCGGTCGCATCGACGAACTGCTTGACCTTCTTGGCCCGGTGCACGCGGGAGTTGTCGACGATCAGGCGCCCGCAGCACCCGATGAAGGCATCGGCGTCCGGCCCGTGGTCGAACAGCTGAAAGCGCAGCTCGCCGCGGGGACTGACCGCGGAGATCATCATGGCCGGGCGGCGGGCTCCGGTCGTGGCCACCACCGGGGTCCGCCCGACTGGCGCCCACGTGGTAGTCGGTGCGTTCCGCCTCTGCATCGATGTCCAAGCGAGTTGCAAGCAGCCATCGTCAGGCTGGATGTCACAGGGGCCGGTAGGCCTGTCGTGGGCCGTGTGGTCCCCGATCCCGCGTCCGCGTGACAGGAATGGACATGACCGCGTCGGAGCACGAGTCGTATGTGCCCAGAAGGCTTTCCGACCCCGCAGACGATCCACCACGCGAGGAGCCGCAAGGCTGCCGCCGGATCCCCGCGATACTCGTCACGGCCGTGATGGTTGTCCTGATCGCCCTGGTGGGGATCACCTTTTGGAAGAAGCCCGTAGCCAGTGGCGACAACCGGTCGACCGCTCAGTGCGTGGACACGAGCTCACGTCAGGCTGACGGCACCCACCGGATCGTCGACCGCCGCAAGTGCGAGAGCGATGAGGCCCAACGCGGCCAGTACCGCTGGCAGAGCCAGGGCAAGACCTCCGACTCCGGCCGGAGTCGCAGCGTGCTACGCCGAATCGGCGATTTCATCGGTTACCTGTTCGGCGGAGGCGGTAGGCGCCGTTGAACCTCGTCGGTTCGTGACCGCCGCCGGAAGAGTCGTCCTATGCCACCTCGACCATGGTGGCCGACCTGCCCCTGAGGTGCGAGGAGCCTGCCGGGCGATCGATCACGACATCAGCGGGATGACATGTGGGGTGCCTCGTTTGCCGCACTTGAGGGCTCTGGGACTGAGCTGTCCTTGACTTCTCCTGCTTGTGGAGGCTCCGACCGTCCATGTTTGAACGCGATGACCAGGAGAACGGCGCCGAGAAGGTAGGCGAGGCCCAGCCAGACGGAAGAAGGCGGGGACCACGGGCCCTGGGTGGGAGGGTCGTCACGCTCGCCGAAGATGACGGAGATCTCACCGGACGCGAAAACCCAGTTGGAGAGGGCCGTACACAAAACGTTGACTGTCCCCAGGGCTGCGATTACTCCGGCTACCAGAAGGCTGATCCGCCCACTCCAGCGATTTCTCACCGCTGCCGCCAGGCCGACCAGGATCGGCAAAATCGCGAACACCAATATAAAGGCGTCCACCATAAAAAGCATCTTTATCAGCCATATGATCTTGATGTCCAGGATCAGAGCAAGATGCGGTAGGCCTATACCGCTTCGGTCGAACATGTCTTGCCCGCAGTGGCCGGTGGATTCGCTGACCCATCCGCAGTTGGAGATGAACATGGTCGGCAGGAAGACGGCCACCGCTGCCAGACACCACCAGATACGGGCTTTCATCTTGATGCCCTTTCAACTGCATAGACATTATGCGTAATGGCCAGGGCAAGATTATGGCACGGAACTCCACGGTTGCATATTGAGTTGCAAATCCAGGTGGTCGGACAGGTCGCATGAGATCCGCTCAGAGCCGGGCCTGAACTGGGCCGAATGGAGCCGGCCGAGTGCATCGCCAGAGGCCAGGGTGTTTCCGGGGCCGGCGTCGATGCCTCTGAGCGGCCACACTGCGACGTTCCGGCCAGAGCACGCGGACGGGTGAGACCGCAGAGTCTCATCTGGTGTGGCCGGTAAATCTTTCCTGCCATTCGGGCAGGTCGGTCAGCCGGTTGCCACGCAGGTCGAGCTCGGTCAGGCCGGTGAGGTTCCCTAACGACTCGGGTAAAGCAGCCAGCAGGTTATCGCGCAGGTCGAGCCGGAGCAGGGCCGTAAGGTTTCCCAACGACTCGGGCAGGTCGGTCAACCGGTTGCGGCGCAGGTTGAGTTCGGTCAGTGCGGTGAGGTTCCCCAGGGAATCGGGGAGGGCTGCCAGTTGATTGTTGTACAGGTTAAGCCGGGGGAGATTGATGAGTTTCCCTAACGACTCGGGCAGGTCGGTCAGCCGGTTGTGGCGCAGGTTGAGTTTGGTCAGTGCGGTGAGGTTTCCGAGTGACTCGGGTAAGGCTGTCAGCCAGTTTTTGTGTAGGTCGAGTTCGGTCAGTGCGGTGAGGTTTCCCAGTGTCTCGGGTAGGGCTGTCAGTTCGTTGTTGCGTAGGTCGAGTTGGGTGAGAGTGGTGAGGTTTCCCAGTGACCCGGGTAAGGCGGTCATCCGGTTGTGGCGTAGGTCGAGTCTGGTCAGCGCGGAGAGGTTCCCCAGCCATTCCGGCAACGCCTCCGGGCCGCGAAAGGACAGATCGAGCGTGGTCAGGGCGGTGAGGTTCCTCAGCGACTCGGGCAGGACGGCCGTCTGGTTACCGCGCAGGCTGAGCGTGGTGAGAGCGGGGAGGTTCCCCAGCCACTCAGGAAACCTCTCCAGGCGGAGGTGTGACAGGTTGAGCGTGGTCAGAGCGGTGAGGTTCCTCAATGACTCGGGCAGGACGCTCAGCCGGTTGTAACTCAGGTCGAGCTTGGTCAGGTGAGTGAAGTCGCCGAGCAACTCGGGCAACGCCTCCAGGCCGAGATTGGACAGGTGGAGGCTGGTCGATCCGTTCCGCAGGCGTTTGCGGATCCGTGCGACGGCAATCGCATGTCCCGTCTCGGACCATGTCATGATCTTCCTTTCATCATCGCTCGTGCCTGGGCTGGTTCTCCTGTCCCGCCGTTCTTCGGCCCGTTCCCTCGGTGCCGCTTCCGTCAGGAGCACTGTTGACGAGGCTAAAGACCGAGACTGGAGACCAACTTGTAGATCAGTGGGGCCTGGTGGGTGATCGCGTTCCGGAATTCCTCGGCCTCCGCGACCGCCTGCCTAGCGGCCGGCGCGGAGGCAGGTCGGGCCAGGCAGTGGACCGCCGCTTTGGCCTGTCGCTCTCACCATCGCGATGTCCAGGTCCATGAGCGTCGATCCAGGACAAAAGACTCAGGTTCACTCCCGGCGCCGACATGCCGAGGTCAGGTGACACATCCGCCTGGAGCGGGGCGTGAGGCGGCGCGCGGTGCCAGGCCGGCGCGATCTGGTGAGGCCGGATCTGGGCGGGATCGCCGGACGCAGGCGGCAGGGCGTCCGCCGAGGTAACGACGCCGGTAGAACGGTCTGGGCCTGCCTGGAGCAGCGTTGGGCGGGTACCAGCGATCGCCGAGTCTCGCGTGGCGCGCCGTACCCGTACCGCGCGGAGCGGTACGGGTACGGTCTGCCGCGGATCGCACCATTGACTTACAAGTGGGTTTCCAGCGGCTCTTGATTTGATCCTGGAGTACGAATTGTTGGAGGGAGAATCATGAGGAACCTTGTCAGGCGAGTGGCCGCCGTCGCCGCTACCACGACGGTGGCGTTGATGATCGTTGGCTCCGCGACCACGGGTGCCGCTCAGGCCCAGCCACGCGACCTTGATTGGTACCCGTGCACCATCGGCGGTAAGCGGATGATGTGCTCCGACGGCCCGTTCTGATTCTCATCAGAATGGTTGCCTAGGCGGCAGTGATGAGTGTCCTCTCGTCGTCCGGAAGATGACAGGACGCAGTTGAGAACGCCTTTGGTCACACACCGAAGCCCCATTCCTTGAGGAAGGAATGGGGCTTCGGCCTTCAAAGCGCGGGACCTGGAATCCACAGTTCTACGGACGCCGCCGCATCGTTTCGTTATGGCCAAGCCGGAGTGTCGCACCAGGATGACCGTGACCCGAGAAGGGCTTGTCATTCACGATCTGGCAATGGTGTCGCTCTTCGCTGTATCACCGAAGAGGTTTACTTTTGAATAACCTGCTCCAGCATCTCGCACGTTCTGTCGCCTCTTCCCTGGCACGCCAGTTCGCCCTGATCGATCTGCTTGGCGACCGCCATTGGGCTGTGGATACCGGTGCGGGAACCATCACGTTCGGCGAGGACTTCAGATTCCCGATCCAGTTTCTGGGGACGGAAGGCCACCGCGATCAGACCTGGCTCTGGGCGTGGGCCAACACGCAGAGCAATCTCCCGCCCAATCTTCTGCGCGCCGCCAACTGGTTGCAGGAGTACGGGCGGCAGCAGCACATCCCGGAATTGACCGAGGCGACGCTGCCTCTCGACCAGGTCGACGGGCACCTGCTCGCCCTGCTGTCGGCAACTCTGACCGGGCTCTGCTACTACCGTGGCCCCTACCAGGGCGGGGCCGCTTTCCTCCTTCTGGAGGCCGTACCGGATTCGGTGCTGATGCCCGCACAGCCCGAACGCGTCGTCTCTGTCCTGGCCCAGGCCATTTCGATGTACGAACTCGACCATCGAACGCTGGTCGAGAGCTTCCTGACTCAGCAGGGCTGGCATGTTGAAACAACGGCGACGGTCATTGCCGGTCAGCACCCTGGCGGATCAGACCTGCGCGTGGAGTTCGATGGCCAGGGGCGGATCAGTGACATGCAGAGCACGCTTAAGCCCGGCTGAGCTCGTACCGGCTTGCCGATGTCAACGTCGGCGCAGGCGGCGGCCATCCAGCCCCCCGGGCGGTCGGTACGAAACCTCTACTCGCCGGAGGCCGGGGACGTCTCCCGTCTGACCCAGTCGAGGTAGTCGGTGTTGCCGACCGTCAGGGGGACCGCGACGATCTGCGGCACCTTGTAGGAGTGCGACTCCCGCACCTGGCGGGCGAGGTCCTCGAACCGCTCCACGGTGGTCTTCATCAGCAGCAGTAACTCCTCGGAGCGCTGGATCTCGCCCTCCCACCAGTAGACGGACTCGATCGGCGCGATGATCTGGCAGTCTGCGGCCAGTCGCCGGCCCACCACCGCCGAACAGATCCGCTCCGCCTCCTCGCGGCTGCTGGTGGTGACACGAACCTCGACACAGTCCGAAGCATTCTCGACCATGCCAACACCCTGCCGAATCATCCCCATGGGTATCAAGAGCGGCACTCCGCGGTCAGGAATCCTGAATGTCGTCGATGCAGCTGGATCGGTGGCAAGCACGCGTCACGGCGACGTGATCATCCTCTGCGAGGACATCAGGGGTCCGGTGGCGGCACCGAGCCTCGCCGAGGACGGGTTCGCCGGACTCGGCACGGACATCCGACCGGCGTCGGATGATCCGCATCCCAGGGCCGCCCTCGAGCCTCGAATCGGAAAATCAGCAGGTCAGGAGGGTGACTTCAGGGAGTCGCCCACGAGGTCCGAGGGATCGAGGGCTGCCGACGGGTCGAACAGCCTGGGCAGCTCGCCCGTGGACAGCATCTTCAGCACCAGGGTCACCGGCCCGTCCTGCTTGATCTTCAGTGTGGCCCGCAGCACCGCACCGTCCCCGGAGCCGACCTCGTCGTGCGCGATGTCCTCGACGAGGTCGGACAGTGGCATGCCGGACTGCGTCACGGCCTTCGTGGTGAACTTCCCGGTGAAGGTCTCCTTCACCTTGGTCCCACGGGGCAGCACGCACACGACGTTGACCGCCTGGTCGGTCGTGGCCGCGGGGCGGCGCAGGCCCACGCCGTACAGCGCCACGGCCGTCGGCGCAGGCGGTGCCGTGACCACGGCGGCGACCACGTCGCCCAGACACCCGGCGATCGCGGCGTGATCGGGGTCGGCTGCCAGGGAGGGGCCGCCGCCCAGGGCACTTGCCACCGGATCGGCCGAGGCTCCGGACACCAGCACCGAATCGGTCACCACCACCTGGTTGAGCCGGTTGAGCAGGCCGAGCTCGCTGGTCAGCACGCTGTCCGGGTCGATCGCGCCGTCGGCGGCCAGCGTCAGCCCCTGCTGTCCACCGATCGTGCGCGGCTTCGCCCCCAGGGCGGTCAGCTTGGTACGGATGGTCGCTGCGTCCTGCCTGCCTTCGATGCGGATCGCGGTATTCGGCGGGTTACCCAAGGAGACGGCCCGGACGGCTCCGTAGACGTCGATTCCGGTCTTCTCGGGGAGCAGCCGTGCGCTGCTGCCGAGCGCGCCGAAGCCGAAGCCGATCGCCGGCAACCAGCGTCTCTCCTTCTTCTCCGGGCCGCTCGCGGTGACCACGCCCAGCTCGCGCCAGTGCGTCATCTCCCCGTACTCCAGGTATTCGGCGGCCGGCCCGCCGGCTGACAACGCTTTCATCATCTCGCGCAGTCCGCCGGACTCCTCGATACCGGTGGCCGGGGTGGCCGGGGCCGGGCCATCCGTTCCGCCGCAACCCGCCATGACCAGGCCTGACATCGCAAGAAGCAACCCGAGCCCACGCACATTCGGAACCTTAGCCATTGACTGCCCCGGCCGCCGTGAGCAGGAGGGTCGGTGCTCTTCTCATGATCTCGTTCCTTCGGGTTTGTGAACGAGATCATCATCCGGGGAGCCGCTGGTATTTGGGTGAGAGATCGCTGCAACCGCCGCATTGCAAGTGTGTGACAAGTGGCGGCTGGCAGGCTGGATGATGGACATTCAGGGAAGGGGCCTATGTTTGGGATTGTTCGCCCATGTCGGCACGGGATGTGCGGTGGGCTGTTCAAGGAGTGGATGGCGCACCTGTGCGGGCTCTGCCTGGCCCTCAGAGATGAGCACGGACATGCCTCCCGGCTGGTGACCAACTACGACGGTCTGCTGGTGTCCGTGCTCACCGAGGCGCAGGCACCGGCCTCCTCCCCGCACCGGCGTGCGGCGGCCTGCGCTCTGCGCGGGTTCAAGGGCGCCGACGTCGTCGAGGCCGAGGGGGTACGGCTGGCGGCCTCGGTCTCGCTGATCCTGGCCGCGGGCAAGGTCAGGGACCACGTCGAGGACGGCGACGGCATCTACGCCCGCCGGTTGGTGGCGGCCGGCGCGGGGCGGGTGGCCGCCCGCTGGTCGGCCGCCGGATCGGGTACGGCCTCCGCCCTCGGATTCGATCCCGCCCCGCTCCTCGCCGCGGTCGAGGAGCAGACCCGGCTGGAGCGCCTGCCGAACCCGAGCCTGCTCCAGCTCACCGCCCCCACCGAGGCCGCGGTCGCCGCCGCCTTCGGGCACACCGCCGTACTGGCCGGCAAGCCGCACAACCGGGAGACGCTGGAGGAGGCCGGGCGCTACTTCGGCCGTCTGGCGCACCTGCTGGACGCCGTCGAGGACCTGGCCCGCGACCGCGACCGCGGTGCCTACAACCCGCTCGTCGCCTCGGGTACCGACCTGGCCGTCGCGCGGCGGCACTGCGACGACGCCGTGCACGGATTGCGCCTCGCGGTGGCCGAGCTGGACCTGGAGCGACGCCCTCTGGTCAACGCGCTACTGGTCAGGGAGACCGGCCGCGCCACCGGCCGGATCTTCGGCGAGGCCGAGCAGGAGAGTCCCGAGGCGCCCCCGCGTGATCCGCGGCTGAAGCCGGACCCCGGCGGGCTGTTGTCGCTGCTGTGCCTGTCGGCGGCCTGCTGCACCTGCGGGTTGTACCGGCCGCCGTGGGACGAGGACCGCTACAAATCGTGCGGTGAGCGCTGCGACGCCGGCGGCTGCGACGCCTGCGGGCAGTGCTGCGATGCGTGCTCGGGTTGCTCCGACTGTTGCTCCGGTTGTTCCGACTGCTGCAACTGCAACTGCGACTGTAGCTGCTAGTGCTTCATTCATTTTTGGGTGGTCGGCTCATGCCGGCGTGCTGTCGGTCGATCGACAGGTCATCGCCTGTGACCGCATCCGCCAGAACACGCTGTTCACCGGGATCGTGGCACAGGCAACCGAGATCGGCTCGGCGCGTACGGCCAACCTGCTGCTCCGCGTCGAACACGACGTCAACACTCGCGGACTCGGCCCAAGACCTGCGCCGGATACTGAGCTGACTGTCCGATCTCATCGGGCCTGTCGACCTACGCGTTACGAGTCCGTCGCTGCGTGCCGGTCGTCGTGCTCCTGGTCCTGGCGCAGCCTGCTCACCGCGTCGGCTTCAGCTCAGCGGGCGGCGTCGCCCCCATGGCCGTGAAGAGTTCGGCGAGCAGTCGGTCGAGGTGCCGGCCGACTTCGGCGATGGCGGGATTGTCGTAGGTGGAGAACAGCGTGCTGGGCTGGTCGACGGCCAGCCGGGTGCGTTCCCCGGCGTCGGCGTAGATGACGGTGCGCAGGGGTGCATGGAGCATGACCGACGGGTCGTGGTGGAACATGCGCTCGGCGATGGTGTGGTTGCCCATCAGGTATTCGGTGCATTTCCAGCCGGACGGCGATCCGGCCATCATGGCGGTAACGTCGGATTTCCAGTAGATCATGAAGCCGTGTGGCGCGTTGGTCGCGGCGAGTTCAAGGGCAGCCTCCCAGTTGGGGAGTTGCTCGAACCGGGCGATGTCGGCGACCGGTGCCAGCTCTTCGTAGCGGCGTACGGCTTCGTCGTAGCGTTGCGGGAGCGGGACGTCGAGCCGGCGCACCTGGTGGATGACGACGCGAGTGTCTATCGAGGTCACAGCGGATCATCTCCCCGGGCTCTGCCCGCTACCTGCGGACCCGAGTAACAGGTTGTCCATGTCGAGCGTGCTGAGACCAGCAGGCTCGCCGGATGTCGTATCAGCGACAACAAGAATCGGCTGTCCAGGACAAACCATCAAAACCAACCCGACCGGTGCCGTTTTGAAGTGACACGAACCGCCACTGCGACCGCGCTTCTCCCCCGATTCGGGCGAGACCGTACACCGGATCATGACGCCGAGCGCCTTTGCGCATGCCCATGAGCGAGAGCGTGCTTTCCGAGTCTTCTAAGCTCTGAACCTATGGCGACCACGCATACCTACGACGTCAAGGTCGAGTGGACGGGCAACCTCGGAGCAGGCACGGGCGGCTACCGGTCCTTCAGTCGTGATCACGAAGTGTCGGCGGACAATAAGGCCGCGATCGCCGCCTCCTCGGATCCCGCCTTCCGCGGCGACCCCGCGCGCTGGAACCCCGAGGAGTTGCTCGTGGCCTCCGTCGCTCAGTGCCACATGCTGTGGTACCTCCACCTCTGTACCGTCGGTGGAGTCATCGTCACCGAATACGAGGACCACGCCCATGGGGTTATGACGATGGACGAGAGCGGTGGCGGAGGCCAGATCACCGAGGTCGTCCTGCGTCCCGAGGTGACGGTCGCCGACGTGTCGATGGTGGAGAAGGCCCGCTCGCTGCACGACGACGTACACGCGGTGTGCTTCATCGCCCGCTCGGTGAACTTCCCCATCACCCCCATGCCGGCAATTCGGGTCCAGGAGAGCTAAGCGTTTGACGAGCCGACCGGCACCCCTCCGCGGTCGGCGGGCGGTTGGGGTGTGACCGGGGAGCCGCTATTGGAAGCGGGAGACGAAGCGGCGTTGCCAGGGTGTCTCGACGGCGCGGCGGGCGTAATGCTGCCGGACGTAGGCGACCGCTTCGTGGCCCGGTACCCCGTCCAGTACGGCGAGGCAGGCCAGTGCGGTGCCTGTCCGGCCGTATCCACCACCGCAGGCGATCTCGACGCGCTCGACTTCGGCGCGTACCCATGCCTCGCGTAACGCGTCGCCGGTCGCCGTACGGTCGGACGGCAACCAGAAGTCGGGCCAGCGGAGCCACCGGGTCTCCCAGGTAACGGGGGGTGGCTCATGGCCCAGCAGGTAGAGCGCGAAGGTGGGTGCGGGACCTTCCGGGAGTGGTCGGCGCAACCCCCGGCCGCGGACGAGCCGACCGGAGGGCAGTCGCAGCACGCCCGCCATCGTGGGCTCCCACATAGCGATCACGGCACGAGCCTAGCTTTCTCGCCTGGTCAGTGTGCTGACCGGAAGCGCTCGCCGTACCGGCGCACTTCCTCGGCCGGGCAGGTCGCGGTTCGATCGTGTCCCAGTCGCATCCGCGGCATCGGGAATGTCACGCGGGATCCCGAGCTCATGAGCGGGGAAGGCCGCCGTCTGGAACGCTGGGGCGACTCACTCGCCCGAGTCCCGGCGCCTCGATGCGCGCGTGATGACGGGTGACGGCCAGGAAGTACGCGGCGAAGGCGTACGCGGGGCCGTAGATGAACGGCGGGATGCCGACTCCCGTGCCGTTCCGGTGGCAGGAGTAGCTCTCGGTCAGGTCGGTGAGGTCGGTCGGTGGGCACTGGGTCAGGTCTGACCAGGGGCCGACGATGTTGGCGGCGATGTTGATCACTGCGAGGACGCTCAGCACAACGACCACGACCCGGGTGGTCCGGCCGTGCAGGCGTCGCCGGAGCAGAGCCGCGACCGCCACCATCAGGACGGGCAGGGCGAAGGCCAGCATGACCACTTCGATGTCCCACAGCACCCGCATGACGTCGATGCCCGCGGAGCCGAAGTGCCCGATGCCGAGGCCCTGGGCCAGCGGGTAGATTCCGATCCCGTCCCCGACATGCATGTCGTAGTAGAAGAGGCCGGTGCTCGCGATGAGATCGCTGCCGATCCGCGCCATGACAGAGGGGAAGAAGGCCGCCAGCGCAGCCGCCGACCACCAGGGCCATATCCGCATCTGTCTCTCCAAGAGCCGAGCAAAAGCCCAATACGAGATCAAGGGCTGGAATCCTTTCATATCGGTCGCCGGGCGGTGTGCCATGCTGCCGGCGACGCGGCCTGAACGGGGCTGCGGGCTCGGTCCCTACTGGGCCGAGAAGCTGATGCAGGTTTCCATATTTGGAGTCGGCGCATGAGAACTCATGCTGGACCTCATCTGGTCGAGCGAGCTGGGCGGTGACCCGGCGGCACCTCGGGTGCGTCAGTGGTTTTTCGGCTACCGGCAAGAGGATGGTGCACCAGTGAGCCAGTCCGGCAAGGTCCTCTACGTCATCGTGTGTGCCGCGGGCGGCGCCGGTGACGTGGGACGTCTCGTCGCCCTAGCCCAGGACGCGGGCTGGGCCGTCCAGATCGTCGCCACCCCGTCCGCGCTGGACTTCATCGACGTCCCCGCCCTGGAACGGCAGACCGGCCGCCCCGTCCGTAGCCGCTACCGCAAGCCGGACGAGCCCAAGCCGCCGAGGGCCGATGCGATCATCGTCGCTCCCGCGACGTACAACACGATCAACAAGTTCGCCCAGGGGATCGCCGACACCTACGCCCTCGGCCTCCTCGCCGAAGCCCCCGGGCTCGGCATCCCCGTGGTCGTACTGCCCTTCGTCAACGGTGGCCTCGCCTCCCGCGAGCCGTTCCGCCGGAGCGTCGAAAGCCTTCGGGCCGAGGGCGTCCCGGTCCTGCTCGGCTCCGGTAGGTCCGAGCCGGACATGACCGCCGCCGGAGGCGGGGAAGCGGAGAGCCATCCCTGGGCCCTTGCCCTCGAAGCCCTCGCAGCCCTCGAAGGAGCCGGGCGGCGCCGTCGCGAGTGAAGTGCGCGAGACCACGGAAGCGGCGGTTCCGGAGGGCGGCCGACCGTGGATCGCCGTCTGAGAACGATCACGCCCGGGGATCCGGCGCCGTGTGCCGCGTCGATTCCTGGGCGCCATCACGTACCCGCGATCGTCGCGGGCCGCGGTATGCGCGGTGCGAACCGCCATTGATTTTCGTGATCCCCGGTCCGCTTAAGGCATTCTTCGAGCGGTCCACTCATATACGACGGAGCTTCCCCTAGAATGATCATCAAAAAGAGGTGATGATCTGGAGGGTTTGGGAAGAGAGCGGTTCGGTGTGGTGGTCGATCCCGGTCTGTCCCCGGAGATCGCGGGTCTGCTCCGTGCGAATCCATCGCTGCTGGCGCGCATACGAGCAGGTTGGAGGCCACCGGAAGAACCACAGAAAAAATCCGCGGCCCCCCTGGCCGTTGGCGGCATGCTCGCTGCGGTCGGCCTTTTGGTGGCGCTTTCCTTTGGATGGGGAGCCATGGCCGGAATCCCGCTGTTCATCGTGCTCGTGTGGTTTCTTTCCGCCGCGATCAGGGCCGCGGGGGAGGCCGAGGAGAGCGTTACTCCGGAGCGGGAACTGTACGGTCTCGCGCACCGCCACCGGGATTCCTATTTCCTCTTCGACGACTTCGACGCCGACGCGAGGCGCCTGCTCGCCCGGACACGGGCGGCGGTCGGTTCCGTCCTGCGATCGCGGGTCAACACCGAGGGACTGCTCGACGTCGCGCGGAACGCCGTCATGCTGCCGCCGCAGGAATGGGAGATCGCGCGCCTACTGGCCAAGCTCTCCTCCCTCCGTGGAGAGCATCGCGATCTCATGCGTGGCGGGGTCACCCGGGAGGTGGCAGCCGCTGTGAAACCGCTGGAGCGAGCGCTCGCCGGCAGCGAGGGCGCCGTCATCGCGAAGGTGGAGGCGCTCGAACGGTACGCGGCTCACGTCGCCGACGCCGAACGTGCCTACCGGGCCCGCGACCAGATCGAGGCGCTGGTGGAGCGGCTGCCCCGTTATGAGGAACTGCTCGCCGAGTCCGGTGCCGACGCTCTGAGCATGCCGGAGATCGGACATCTCACGGGTGAGGCCGACGAACTGGAGCAGGCGTTGCGTGCGAGCATCGATTCGGCGCACGAGCTCTTTCTCCATCTGGACGGTCCGGAACAGTCCGGATGAAGGTCACCTGCGGGTCCTGCCATGAACGGGCGTGAGAAGGGCGCCCCTGGTCGGCTCATCTGACGGCCATCGGCGTCGATCCGCGTTCAGTGGAACCACACATAAAAGATTTATCCCATATCGTCCGCTTGCTCCATGGATTCCATAATGTCGGCGATCATGCGAATTGCAGTGGTTTCGTCATTGGTTAGATGGTTGATGTAGTCGGCCAGCAGGACGAGGGTCGCTTCCAGAGCGTTCATCTCGGCTTCGGTCCAGGGTCCGTACTGCTTGCGCCAGAGCGTCGGGCTCAGGCCGATGGCGCTGGCGGTCAGCATGCCCGCCATGGCGGGGATGGCCTCGGGTCTGACGCTTACCGTCATCTTGCGCATGCTGCCGATGACGTAGGGAACCACGGATTCGACCACGTCACGGTCCTGCTCCTCGTGGGCCTGGCGCAGCCACTCCATGTACAGGTAGACGAGCGTGCAGGCGCCGTCGAGCACGTCACTGGCGTCTTTGCTGGAGAAGGATCCGAAGAACTCGTCGATCAGCTCTCGCTGCTTGGGGTCGGCCTGCGAGACGCCCTCGCGGATACGGGTGAGAAGCGAGTCGACGTAGAGCAGCGCGGTCCCTACATCACCAACGGGGGCATATTCCGGGTCAAAGGAAGACAGCATCGCTACCTCACTTGGGGGTTTGATATCCGGCCTGCCATACCGGGCAGTTGTGGCAACGTCTCTGTCGAAAAGTACTCCCTTAGGAAGCGCCGCAAGGCGGATATTCGCGCAACCGAGCAAGGGAGGATCAGGGCAGAATCCTGAAAACGTGATGATTTCCTAATCCTCCGGCGCCGGAGATCTTCCAGGTCGGCCCGGGAAGGCGTCCGTGTCCTCGTGGATTGGCCGGGAGCCACCGGGCCGGTGCGCTCGGCCCCGCGGACCTGGCGGACAGGTGGTTCGCCGAGCCTGGACCTTTCGAGGGCGTCGAGGGCCTCGGGTCAGGTGGCCGACCCGAACAGGTCGGCGGGCCGGGACGGGTGAGGTCCCAGCCGAATCGCCGGCATCCCCGCTACGGATCCGCGGGTCCGGGGTGTGATCGACGGGCGGGCGCATGGGCGCCCGCGCCGAGCGCGAGCGGGTGCGCTCGGCGCGACGGATGCTCGGCGCGAGGGGTCCTCAGTACGAGGGGTCCGAAATGGACTCGGCCCGGTAGATGTCCATCGGCTCCTCGCCGTCCTCGTCCACGCCCACCTTCCTCAGCCGCAACGTTCGGCTGCCGATTTTCAGGGAGCGTTCACCGTTGATCTCCGTGGACGCGAACACCGTGACCGAGTGACCGTGCATATCGCGTACCTGGTCGTATTCCGGTCCGTCGGGAATGTCGAGCTTGATGCGCCTCGTCTGGAACGTCACCCTCCCAGTGTGAAAGCCTCGGCTCCGAAAATCGATCGCGCGCACAATGATATTTGGCATCGGTTTCAACCGGATGGTTATGGCGGCCTGCCCGGGACGGCGCTCCCGCTCCGGGGGCTACGGCAGCGGATCGATTTCGAGGTTCTGGTCGTACTGGACGAGCTCGGCCCCGCGGTCCGTGAGGATGGGCCATCGGGTGGCGCGGGCACACCAGATGACGTGTCCGGCCGTGATGTCGCGCGATCCGTCGAGGATCTCCGCGATGTCTCCGACCTTCCCGTGTGTGAAGTCATCGATCTTCACGCCGGGGGTCGTGACGAGTTCGAACAGCTCCACCTGGGTCGAGATCGGGGAGATGGACAGGACCGCCGCGAGGCTGGTCGCCGGGACGCATATCCCGCCGCCACGGAAAAGGCACATGGCGGCGATGCTTCTGGAGTATTCGGTCTTCGCCACCGCGATGTCGACCAGTGCGCTCACGTCGAGCACTCGACCGGGAAGCACGGCTCAACGCCTCCTGAACGGGCGAATGCCGATCTGGCCCCACTCCGCCTCGGAGAGCTGGTCGACCCCGAGGGATTCGGCCGCCATGTTGAGGTCTTCTCGGTGCAGGTTCCAGCGATGCATCAGGGTGATCACGTGGGGTTTGTTGCCGATCTCTCGCTGGACCGCCGTGTGGATCACGTCGACGACGCGGTTTCCGGTCAGCCGCGCCTTACGAGAGAGTGCCTCATAATCCGCTTTATCCAGCTCTATAGTGATAGAGGTTTCGGGAGCTGATGCGCTGATGGTCTTCTGTCCTTCTCTAAGCTGAAGATGTGCCAGCCAGAGCGGAACCGAATCCGATTCATGTCTGGCGCCATCGTGATCATTCGCTGATGGTTTTTCCGATCCTGTGCCGTCTTGCCTTGCCGGCATGGAGTGGGCCATAAGTTCGACAGTAGCTGTGAATTGCGGATTATGGCAGCACTTCTGCATGACTTCGATGGCGGGTGCGAGCGGGATTCCCGGTCGGGTGCCGGTTGTCATCCGCGTCACCTGCCTTTCCGCCCCCCGAGGTCGCGTCTCATCCCTGGTGGGGAGATCACCGGCCTCGGGCATCCCCAGGGCCCCGCGTATCCCTACACAACCGAGCGTATCCACACATGCGCATATGTGCAGGTCCAAAATTCATTATTCAAGGAAACCTGATAGCCGGGGGGAGGCGGACGAACTTGGCGCGGGATCGGACGAGCCGGGAACGGGATCGGAGGGGGCGGAAGCCGGGCCGGAGGGTGCGGTGGCGGGATCGGAGGGGGCGGAAGCCGGATCGGAGGGGCCGGTGGCGGGATCGGACGGGCCTGAGGTGGGGGTGACGGTGCCGCAGAATCCCGCGGCCCGCCGTTGCTCGGCTATCTGGTCGACCGGCTTCTGGTACTCCGACCGCTCCTCGGGCGACGGCTCGTACCGCCACGAGTCGCTCTCGAAGACGAAGCCGAACTCCGTCGTGTCGCCGAGCCGGCTGGCCTGGACCATGGCGGTGTCACCGGTGATCGCGACCTCGGCGACGGTGAACGGGGAGTTCGCCACGAGCGGCGGGCAGAGGCCGAACAGCCTCACGTACTCCTCCCGGGTGATCAACCCCTGCGCCCCGGTGGTCCACAGGTCCCAGAAATCACCGTAGGAGCCGCTGCTGTACGCGTCGAGCGCCGGCTGGGCGGCCTGGCGGACCGAGGCCTCCGAGTGCTCGGCATCGGGCGTCGGCGCCGCGACCGGTGGCGAGGAGGGCGGATTGAGCACCATGAACACGGTGATGACGGCCCCGATGACCACACCGAGGGCCATGACGACCAGCACGGTCAGCCCGCGCCCCGTCTCGCCCCGCGGCGGCTGGCCGTACTGCGGCGGAGGCGGATAGCCCACGTGCGGTCTCCGGAGGGCCGACAAGAGTGGATGAACGTGATCATAATGCCCGTAGCTCGCGGCTGGCCACGGTCGCCGCGCGCATTGGGAAGAAGGGGACATAACGCGCCCGTGATTCAAGCGATCGGTCCGGCATCCAGCGCCGTCACGGTGGCCGTGTTCGCACTGCTTGTCGCGGTCTGGTGCGTGGTGGCCTCCTGGCTCGGGTCGCACAGGAAGATCATCGAGCTGGTGGAGCGGTCGGGCAGGTGGCTGGTGCCCGTGGTGTTCATGATTGTGGGTGTGGTCATTGTGGCGGAGTCGATATTTAGATAAATATGGACAATTCGCCCGAATTTGGGGCAGGTGTATCGGGGAATTAATCATTATGCGAGACCGTTTGCGCTTCTACCGGCATCGATGGTTCAAGGCGTGGATCGCCATGATTGTTCTGTCCTTCTCGCTCATCGCCATGATGCAGACGGCCGGCAATCAAGCGGTCATGCCCGCAGCCTTCTTCTACGGGGCCGCAGCCGGGCCCATCGCGCTCCTGCTCGCCATCCACGACCGTATCCACATCGCCACCAGCGTGCCGGCCATGACGCTGATGGGGATGTTCCTGTTCGGCGGGGGCGTCGCCCTGCTGCTCGGCGGTTATTTCGACTCGCTTTTCATCTCCCAGAAGAACAGCACCTCGATCCTGCGGGTCGGCTGGATCGAGGAACCCGCGAAGCTCGTTCCACCTCTCGCGGTCGCCCTCACCGGGCGCCACCTCACCAAGGCCGCGGGAGTCGCGCTCGGCCTGTCCTGTGCGACCGGATTCACGATCATGGAGTCGATGGCCTACGCCTGGAAGAGCGTCGCCAACCACGGCGGTGCCGTCGGCGCGGGCACGATTCTCCTGCTACGCGGCCTCAGCACCCCCTTCAGCCACCTCGTCTGGACCGGCCTGGTGTGCGCGGTGGCCTTCGGGGCCTGGCAGGTCAGAGGCCGTGCCGTCGTCACCATCCCCATCATCGCCGCCTTCATGACGGCGGCCCTGCTCCACTCGCTCAGCGACGGCCTGCTCATTCTGGACATACCCCAGCCCGCCCGCCTGTTCTTCCTCGTCGTCGCCGCGGCGAGCTACTGGCTGTTCCACCGGGCCACCCGCGACCTGAAACCACAGGCCGCCCCAGACCCCGAGCCTTGAGGATGTTCCACGTGAAACGTCACAACCGGGAGAGTAACCACCGGGGGCCGACGACCTCGGCGCCCAGTTCCGTGACCCGCTCACGCAGTCCCCGGTCGGCGGTGACGACCAGGACGCGCTCCCACGGGCGGGCGTCCCTTACGGCCTGGACGACGGCGTCGTCCCCGCTTCCGGGGGCGGCGATCACGGAGACGCCGGACACCGGAGGGGCGTCGCGGGCGGCTCCCTCGACGACCGCGGTCACCCGGGGGAACCAGCGCGTCAGGGTCGGGATCTGGCCGGGCGCGGTCCACAGTCCACCGGCGGCGTGCGTGCCGACTTCGGTGAGCAGCCTGGCCGCCGCACCGGCGCGGTCCCTCCACCAGCCGTGCTCGGCGCGGGCGCCCACGATGTTGGCGATGTCGAGGACGACGAGAGAGGGGGCGAGCGCGAGACCGATCACCGGCCAGGTCTCGGCGAAGCCGGGGTGAAGTTTCTTGGCGGTGACCTCCTCGGCGGGAAGCCAGCGCAGGTCGGCGCTCTCACTGTTGCCCGGAACCGCCCTCAGCAGCTCCGCGGCCTCGGTGATCACCGTCTCGAAGGACCAGCCGCCGTGGTCGTCGAGGTAGACACCCTGGATCCGCAGGCCGGTGCCGTCCAGCGTGGCCTCCTCGAACGCCTCGCGCAAGGCGGTCGTGACGGTGTCCTCGTGACTGTCGCGGGCACCGCCCGGCAGTCCCCAGGTGCCACCGTGGTGGCTCCAGACGGAGCGCTTCTGCATCAGGATGTGCGGCTTCCCGGTGGCGTCGTGGTGGACGGCGAGCAGCCCGGCCGCCCCGTACACGCCCCAGTGCCGGTGCCCGCGCTCACACTGGGCCCAACCATCCCCATCCCTGGCCGCCATGGACCAATGATGCATCAGCCCGGTCCGGCGGCACCGGACCGGGTGGCCTTCCCGCCCATGCTCCCGGCGACCTGTCGCGGACCAACGCTCGCGGTTGAGAGACCGCGGCGTACCTCGGGGAAGCGGAGAAGCCTTCCGCTGACGGCCAGAAATACCTCTATATCGGCTATATCGGATCAGCCATACTTGCGCGTATCTTTCCCCTCGTTAAAGGACCCGCATGAAGTCGAGCGCGTTCTCCGTGCACATTCGCCCGTTGCGCCCGATCCGTACGTTCGCGACCGTTGCCATCACCCTGATCGCGCTGGTCTCCATCGTGTCCGTGGGCCTGTCGGGGCTGCGGATCCTCTACGAGGGGGACCGGCTCTGGCGACTGGTCTACGAGTGGGAGGCCCTGTACACGCTTCTCCTCTCCCCGGTCGTCCTTCTTTTTCCGATGCTCTGCCTGCTGGCGGGAATCGCCTTCGTATGCTGGCTGTTCCGTGCTCGCGCCAACTCGTACGCGATCTCTCCAGGGGTCTTTCACGTGTACGCCGCGCCGTACCTGGTGCTCGGCTGGATCCTCCCCATCGTCAACCTGTTCGCTCCCAAGGGGATCGTCGACGACATTCTGGCCACTTCCCGGCCAGGTGGCCTGCGACCGGGGAGCGACCTCTTCAGGGTTCGCCGCTCGGGTTTGGTCTGGGCATGGTGGCTGACGTGGGTGCTGTGGCCGTACGCGACGCTGGCGTCCGTGGGGCTGGCGGGGACGGACATGGAGGGTGTGGAAAGCGGCCTGGAAAGCGGTCTGGCAGACCTCGCCCTGATCGTCGGCATCGCGCTGCCGATCGCCGCGGGCCTCCTTGCCATCCGGGTCGTCCTGACGATCACCGATCTTCAGGAGACCGCCCGCACAGGAGGGCCGGTATGGCTCCAGGAAAGGGCAGGACCGCTCGGGAAGCCGCACCTCGGGCTCACCACGCTCGTCGTGCGTGACTATGACGAGGCCATCGCCTTCTACGTCGATGTCCTCGGCTTCGAGCTCCTGGAGGACACGCCCCGGGGTGAGGGCGGACGCTGGGTGACCGTCCGCCCGCGAGGCGCGCGGGAGACGGCGCTCCTGCTCGCGCGCGCCGACGGCCCCGAGCAGGAGGCCCGCGTCGGCGACCAGACCGGCGGCAGGGTCGGCCTGTTCCTCCACACGGACGACTTCGCCCGCGACCACGAGCGGATGCTGTCGGCGGGCGTCACCTTCGAGGAGGCCCCACGGCACGAGCCCTACGGCACGGTCGCCGCCTTTCGGGACCTGTACGGCAACCGCTGGGATCTGCTCCAGCCCCGCGTCTCGCCCGCGTACGGCTGAGCCTGGCCGGCCGATGACCGGTCAGGCCCGGACGTCCGCCGCGCGGCCCCGTGGTCGTCTCCTCGCCCGGATGTCGTCGCGCCCGAGCCTGTTTCGCCCGGCTACCCGCGTTCGGCGGGTGCGGAGGCGACCTTCGCGTCGAGGCGGTTGGCGTACAGGCTTGTGGCCGTGACGGTGGCCAGGACCGCGACGATGACCCCCAGCGAGACCGGAGTGGGGATTTCCGGGACCCATGTCCAGACGCCGTGCGCCCAGTGCAGGACGAGCTTGATCCCGATGAAGGCCAGGATGATGCCGAGTCCGTGGTTCAGATGCCGCAGTTTCGCCAGGACGCCCAGGAGGACGAAGTAGAGCGCGCGAAGGCCCAGGAGGGCGAAGGCGTTGGTGGCGAAGACGAGGTAGGGGTCCTCGGTCACGCCGTACACCGCGGGCACCGAGTCGACGGCGAAGACGATGTCGGTGGCGAAGACGGCCACGATGGCCAGCGCCAGCGGGGTCAGGGCGCGGCGGCCGCCCTCACGAACGACCAGGTGGGAACCGCGATAGTCGTCGGTGACCGGCATGAAGCGCCGTAGCAGCCGGACCGTGCGCATGGAGGAGATGTCGACATGCTGCTCCTTCCCGCTCAGCGCGTCCTTCATGATCTTCACGGCGGTGACGATCAGTATCCCGCCGAACAGCAGGAACGCCCAGGTACCGCTCTGCAGGACGGCCGCCCCCAGGGCGATGAAGATCGCCCGCAGTACCAGCGCCCCGATGATGCCGTACAGCAGGACCCGCTGGGCCAGGGCGACCGGGACCGCGAAGGCGGACAGCAGCAGCATGAACACGAACAGGTTGTCCACCGACAGGGACTTCTCCACCACGTAGCCGGTGAAGAACTCCACCGCCACACCGGACCCGAAGACCCCCCACAGGTAGACGCCGAAGGCCAGGGGCAGTGCCAGGTAGAAGACCGACCAGCCCACCGCCTCGCGCATCCGTACCTCGTGCGGTCGCCGCGTCAGCATGAAGTCCACGGCGAGCAGCAGCAGCAGAGCGGCCACGGTGACGATCCACAGTTGTGGCGAACCGATCGTTTCAAGACTGACTGCTGACAGGAATGCCTCGGTGGGCATGAAGCCTCCTCGAACGTGCTTGGCCGTTCGAGGTCTCCTTCACCCGCACGCAGCAGGTGGCCGCCCGGGGACATTATGAAACGTCCGTACTGACCGGGTCGGCTCTTGGGAAGTACTCCCCTCGTCGTCCCAGAGTAGGGCAGTTGTTGGACAGGCTTCTACCCCGGGTTGCCGTCGGGGCCTGATCCGCACGGATGGTGGAATCAACGGGGAGGGGAGCACCCGCCGTCCGACACCCCGATCGGCAACACGGCCCCGAGCGTGGAGAGACCCGGCGGAGCGGCCCCACCTGCACCGGCCGGGCGATCACGGCGGCGGGAACGGGGGGACGAGACGTCGAACCAGGGCCCGGGCCTCAGCCGCCGCCCTTGCTGAAGTGCTGGTAGTCCTTGATGCCTGACCAGTAGCCGCCCCACTCCCAGCCCTTCGCCTGGAAGGCCTTGACCACCCGGTCGCCCGGGTTGATCACGCCGGGGGCCTGCACCGGGCGCTTGGCGAACCTGCGGGCGTTGCTGTGCGCCACCGAGCCGTTCGATGAAACGTACGGGTTCTCGCGCGGGTTGATGTCGATGGCCAGACCGTAGGCGTGCTTGGACCAGCTACTCGATCCCGTCGCCGGGCGGCAGTTGAAGGCCGAGGTGTTGTTGGCCTCGATCGAGTCGAAGTCATCGCCCTTGTAGACGTCGACGAGCTCCATCTTGTTGATCGGCCAGCGCCAGTCGTACAGGCGCCGGAAGATCGAGACGATGTCGTCGGCCACGCTCTTGTTCACCACCAGCTCACCGGTGTGCGGCTTGTCGTCGAAGCCCCAGTAGGTCATCGTGATCAGCCGCAGGTCGCTGAGCTGGACCGGGCAGCCCGGCCGCCAGGAGTGTTCGAGCAGCCGGCGGGTGACAGGGGAGATCTTCGCGGAGAACTTCGGCGGGCCTGTCGGGGTCGGTGTCGCGGTGCCGGGCTCCGGTGTCGTCGTCGGTGTCGTTGTCGGTGTCGTCGTCGCGGCGGTCGGCTCGGGAGCCGACGACGTCGGCCGCGCGGCCGACGTGGACTGGGCCGATGTGGGCTGGGAGATGGCCGTGCCGCAGGAGGCGACCGCCAGGCAGCCGACGGTCATCGCGAGCGCCGCCCGGGTGCGGATCGTGAATTTGGAACTTGCCACGTGCTGCCTCCCATCGAAACGGACAAAAGCGACAATAGTTCATTGTAATTGATCAATTACCCGAGGTGACGGGCGAGTGCGGCGGCGATCCAGTCATGGGCGATCACGGACTCCGGCGGCCAGGGGGTGCCGTTGACCACGGCCACCAGCTCCCAGTATCGCTCGGCGCGCGGGTCGTGCTCGGCGTAGTCCCGGACGACCGACTCCGGGGTGCGCCCCTGCGCGTCGGCCATGAGCGCGAGGATCCCGGCCACGACGGGTGCGGCGGCCTCCGACTCGGGGGCCACGCCGTCGCGCACTGCGGCCAGCGCTCTCTCCACGATCAGGGTGTTGGCCTCGTGCCAGGTGGTCGGATCGAGCTCGCCGGCCTTCTCCCAGAACTCGCCGCCCATCTCGCGGAGGGAGGCGCGGAAGCCGTCGTCGGAGAGCAGTTCGGTCAGCTCCAGCCAGGCGTCGAGCTGTTCGGTGCCCGGGTCGTCGGGCAGGTCGGGCACCATGGCCGGGCGCAGGCCGGCGAGCCACTTCTGCCTGGCGGGGTTCTCGCCGGAGACCTCGTCGACGAACTCGTTCACCAGTGCGGCCGTCTCCGCCGCACTGAGCCGCCCGAGGGCGTTGAGCCGACGCAGATCGTCGTCGGACACCTCGTCCCGCTCCAGCGTGGCCCTGAGTACCGCACGGGTCCGCTGCAGTGACCTGATCTGCGCCTCGACCGTACGGAGATGCAGGGAGAGCACCTCGCCCAGGTCACGGTCGCCGAGTGACCTGATGGTCGCCAGGTCGACGCCGATCTCGCGCAGCGCCCTGACGAGCTCCAGCCGGCCACGGTCCTCGTCGCCGTAGAGGCGGTAGCCGCTCCGGGTGCGGCCGCGTTCGGGAAGCACCCCGATGTCGGAGTAGAAGCGGATCGTTTTCACCGGCAGACCGGAGAGTCTGGCGAGCTGTCCGATCGTGTAGCTCATGTGGTCATTATTCCGTTGAGTCTCCAGTAACAGGAGACTTTAGCTTGCCGGACATGTCGAAGAAGAAGGTCAACAGGATCGCCAAGCTCCAACTTCCGGCCGGTGAGGCCGGCCCCGCCGCGGTGGGCAAGGACCTCGGCCCGCTGGGGCTGAACCTCATGGAGTTCTGCCGCCGGTACAACGCCGCCACGCAGGATCGGCGGGGATTCGTGATCCCCGTCGTCGTCACCGTGTTCGAGGACCGCTCGTTCGAACTGGCGATCAAGATGCCCACCACGGCCTCGCTGATCCGCCGGACGATCGGCCTGGACGGCGGCAGCCCCCGCCCGGGGCATCAGGCGGCGGGCACGATCACCCGCGCGCAGCTGCGGGAGGTCGCCAGGAGCAAGATGCCCGATCTCAACACCGCGGACCTGGACCAGGCCGAGAAGATCGTCGCCGGCACCGCGCGCTCGATGGGCCTGACCGTTCGCGACTGAACGCTCATGGACGGTGAGCGCCTCCTGGCGGGAGCCGGGCCCGTCGGCCGTTCGCTGAGACCGGATACCCGTGACGGGGGCGCTCGCGTGGCTTACGCCCAGATTTGTAGCGGCTTGGCACGGGAATCCGGGTTCCTTGGGAAGGCTTTTCATCGAAACGTATCGCGCCTGTGTTCGAACCCGCGCTACAGTCATGGGCACTGGATCGAACACGGGTTCGGGCTGACGTCCGCCCAGGTGAAGGGGTGTGCCATGGCGATGCTCGCGACACACGCTCCGTTTCCTCGGGTGCCGGTGGAGCGCGGTGCGACACGCCGTAGCTCTTTCTACGGAAATCTAAGCCGACCGCTATATCCCGTCATAAAGTCCGAGAGCGTGGACCCCGTGCGCAATCCCTACGCTCCAGGTGCCGGACAGCGCCCCCCAGAGCTCGCCGGTCGCGACCGTGAGCTACAGCAGTTCGAGATCGTCCTTGAGCGGGTGGCCCGAGGGCGCCCCGAGCGCAGCATGGTGGTCACCGGGCTGCGCGGTGTCGGTAAGACCGTCCTGCTCAACACCTTCAAGTCGATGGCCATGCAGCGGCTGTGGGGCACCGGGAAGATCGAGGCCAGACCCGACCAGTCGATCCGGCGTCCGGTGGCCGCCGCCCTGCACATGGCGGTCCGCGAGCTGGCCCCCAGGCACCGGGCGCCCGAGCGCATCGAGGAGTTCCTCGGCGTGCTCAAGGCGTTCGCGATGCGCGACCCGTCCGCGGCCAAGGGCACCTCGCACTGGTCGCCCGCGATCGACGTGCCCGCGGGGCGGGGGCGCGCCGACTCCGGGGATCTGGAGATCGACCTCACCGAGCTGTTCGTCGACGCCGCCGGGGTCGCCACCGATCTGGGCGTCGGCATCGCGCTGTTCATCGACGAGATGCAGGATGTGCAGGCTCCCGACGTCTCGGCGCTCTGTGCGGCCTGTCACGAGCTCTCCCAGAGCGGCGGCCCGCTGATCGTGGTGGGCGCGGGGCTGCCACATCTACCCAGCGTGCTGTCGGCCAGCAAGAGCTACTCCGAGCGGCTCTTCCGCTATGCCAGGATCGACCGTCTTGACCGCGACGCGGCCGACCTGGCGCTCATCGCCCCGGCGGAGAGTGAGGGCGTGGAGTTCACCCAGGACGCCCTCGACGCCCTCTACGTGGCGGCAGACGGCTACCCCTACTTCGTCCAGGCGTACGGCAAGGTCGCCTGGGACCTGGCGCTGCGCAGCCCGATCACCGCCGACGACATCAGGGTCTCCGCGCCGGAGGCCGAGGAGGAGCTCGCGGTCGGTTTCTTCGGCAGCCGCTACGAGCGGGCCACTCCCGCCGAGCGCGACTACATGCACGCCATGGCCGCCATCGGTGACGAGCCCGTCGCCACCGCCGAGGTGGCCGAAGGGCTCGGCCGTAAACCGTCGAGCCTCTCTCCGGCCCGCGACAGCCTCATCAAGAAAGGCCTGATCTACAGCGCGGAGCGAGGGCTGATCGCGTTCACCGTGCCGCACTTCGGAAAGTTCCTGCGATCCCAACCGGTCTGAGCGAACATTTGTTCGATATAGTGTGAGGGAGCTCCTAGCTCTCTATATGGCTCTCTAGTGGGGAAGCTAGAGAGCCATATAGAGCTCAATCGTGCTGCCCTGCGGATCTTGCTGTGCCGAGGTCCGGTCAGGTGGTGTCTCACGGGGGTGCCGCCTGACCACGATGGGCAACGGACCCCGGGGACAGGGCTAGAGGAATCTAGTGCCCTCTAGCATCAGGCCGATACCGGCAGAGATTCCGGAAGAGGCGTGGTCTCCACCGGACGCCCGTCGGAGCCGACCATGGCGACCCGCACCGCCGGATGGCGTCCGCTCAGGTAGACCGCGAAGACCACGTCGACGGGCTCGCCCGTGTGGCTCTGTCCCGGATAGACGAAGAACCGCCAGCACAGTTCCCGCCAGCTGTCGACCGGCTCCGTGCTGGTCAGCCGGCCGGTGTGCGAGCGCCAGACCGTGCTCGACCGCAGTCGGCCGAGCGCGGTGGCCGGGTCGAAGCGGCGCTGCTCACAGGGGGCCCGGTAGCGGAGCCTGGCGACCGCCTCCTCGATCTCCGGCGAGAGTGCGGCGAGCACCAGCAGACCGGCGATCATGTAGGGCAGGTGCGTCCACGTCATGCCGGCGATCGCCTCCCAGCCGGAGACCTCCGGAGTCAGGAGCAGCCCCGCGGACATTGCCGTCAGCACCATGGTGCGGCCCAGCGATCGCCGTCCCACCGGTACCGCGCTGACCTCGCCGAAGCATCCACACCCCGCGTCCGGACGTCGGCGCCGCAGTTCCCACAGGACATAGGTGGACACCGCGAAGAACGCGACGACCGCCCACCGGAAGAACGGCTGGCCACTCACCAGCAGGCCGCACGCCAGGAACAGCTCGCCGAGCGCGCAGATCAGCATCATGTGCTTACGCCAGCGTTCGGGCACCAGCACGGCAGGCCCCAGCCTGCTCAGCATGCCGGGCTCGGCCTCGCGCGCGACGGTCCAGACCTTCGCGACCGTACCTGCGACCAGCAGCAGGAGCAGGACCGGCAGTTGTTCGGCGGCGATCGTCGTCAGCATCCGTGTCACCCCATTCCAAGTCTGGCGTTGAAGCATCCGGCGGTCAGGTCTCCACCGAGCTCCACGAAGGAACTCGGTGACAGCTCCAGAATCCGGCCGCGAGGCGAGGTGCCGCACTCCAGGCACCGGTCGCAGAACCGGCCGGCCAGACAGCCGCACGCCACGATCGGCAGGACCGAGGTCCGCCCGGCGCACACGTTGCGTACGTTGAGCATCGAACCCAGCGACAGGTACGGCAGCCCGGTGCAGGACACCCCGGCGTCGTCGCACGCCGTATCGGACCGCTCCAACATGGGGTAGGCCACCCCCTGCTCCCCGCAGTCGAAGGTGTCCGACCAGGTGGCCGTGCCCGAGATCCGCGACTGCATGCCGCTGTAGCCGGGCGGAGGCGTCGGCACGGCCCTCCACCGGTAGGGCGGCTGCGAGGTCGCGGGCAGTCGAGCCTGTGCCACGCCGTCCTCGCGGACCCCGATGGCGTCGAACAGGTAGCCGGGTTCGAACTGCGGATGCCTGACCCGCAGGCGCCCCGAGGCGCGGTAGGGGATGACGATCGTGCGCCGCCCACGGTGCGGTCCGCAGTACAGCTCCACGGAGTGGTCCTTGCCCTCCGAGTCGATCGACTGGATCACACCGGTGATCCTGGTGATGTCCGCCCAGATCCGGTCCACGACCCGGCCGGCCCGCAGCGCTCTGATGATCACATTGGAGCCCACGGGAAGGTCGGCCGGAGTGACGGCCTCGCCCCGCCAGGCGGTCGCCCACGGCGCGATGACGAGCCGCTCCTCGTGGCCGTCCGGGGTGTCGATGACGATCAGGTGCGGGCTGACGTCGAGGATCGCACCGCTGACCGAGTGGAAGGACTCGCCTTCGACGGGGAGTGGGCCGGGCTCCTGCGCCGCCCGGCCAAGCGCGGCTGCCGCCAGCGCGCGGCGGCGATCGGCGCTGAGATAGGGCATCGTCGCTCCCCAGGTTCTGCGAGGTGTCGCAGTCAGCGTCACACGCTTCGCGGAATCCCGCTGTCCGCTCCACCAATAATCACGGCAGGTCTCCAACCAGGTACTACAGTTCCCCTCCTTGGTAGAACGCATTGGTGTCCACTCGATGACAAACCGCTATCTAGTATCTCTTGCGTGCTCCGTCGCCCATCGAAGCCGATCTTTACCGTTGATGGGATGAAACATAGATTTCGGTTCAGCCGCAGTATGGGTTCGGGCTGCGATTCTGACCACCATACGCACCTGGAGCACAGGCTGGTGATCACGGTGGCCGGCGGGACCGACGAGGAGTTCCGCGAGTATGTCGTTGCTCGCGGACAGGCGTTACTGCGTGCCGCCTACCAGCTCACCGGGAATCCGAGTGACGCCGAGGACCTGCTGCAGGTGGCACTGGTCAAGACCTACCTCGCCTGGGATCGCATCCAGGACCACGCCGCCCTGGACCGCTACGTGCGCCGGACGATGGTCAACATCAACATCTCCTGGTGGCGGCGGCGCAAGCTGGAGGAGTATCCGTCCGAGGAACTTCCCGAGCCGATGCTCGCGGGTGGCCCCCACCTGCCCGAGCGGGTCGAGCAGGCCCTCGACCGGCTGCCCACCCGGATGCGGACCGCCGTCGTCCTGCGCTACTACGAGGACATGACCGAGTCGGAGATCGCCAAGACCCTGGGCATCAGCGTCGGGACCGTCAAGAGCACGGTCTCCCGGGGGATGGCCAAGCTCCGCGGCGATCTCACGCTCTCCGAACCGCGGAAGTTGGAGCATCGGGTCTAGCCTCTTTTTGCCCACCGCGGTCAGGCGGGTCTCGCCACGTTCTCCTTGCGAGTCCTCGCTGCAGCAGGTTCTGCGGAACGGCTCCTGAACCGGTATTCCCGCACGTCGACCGGAGTCTTTCCCGGGACATCCGATTCGGGCAACCTGCCCGGTGAGGGGCGGAATCCCGCGGTTCTAGTCATGACAAGACGGGACGGACTCGGCTTCCGCTCCCGCGGTGGCACACGGCCGTACGGCGTCGCGAATGATTCTGAGGGTGTCGAGGAAGGCGCTGAGCTGCTCGGGAGAGAGCAGGCCGGTGAACCAGGTGTCGATGTCGATCAGGTGCCGGGGGAGGATGCCGCCGAGCCGGTCGGCGCCGGCCTCGGTGATGACCGCGTAGGAGGCCCGCCTGTCGGTGGCGCACGCCTGCCTCATGGCCAGTCCCTCGCGCTCCAGCCGGTCGACGACCCGGGTCATCCCGCTGGTGGACAGGCTCGTCTGCGCCGCCAGGTCGCTCATCCGCAGCCGTCGCCCCGGTGAGCGCGCCAACCTGAGCAACGTCTCAAAGTCGATCTCTGAGAGCCCCGCGGCCGCAAAGGACTCATGCGCCTTGGCCGAGATACCGGTGTAGACCTCTGCCAGGAGGCCCATCGCCGTCAGCCGGGAGTCATCAAAGGGGATCACGTTCACACTCTATCCGAAGGTAGTTGACGAGAGGAATATTCCTCGTGTAGAAATCTGTTGCTGCAATCATCTACTCAGCAACCTTCTCATCGGGAGCACAGCATGACCACTCGGACCTGGGAGAACCTTCAGATCCCGGCCGCCGGAACCTTCGCTCTGGACGTCGCCCACACCCGGATCGGCTTCGTCGTCAAGCACATGATGGTGAGCAAGGTCCGCGGTCACTTCGGCGACTTCTCCGGCACCGTCACCATCGCCGAGAACCCCCTGGACTCCTCCGCGGAGCTCTCGATCAAGACCGAGAGCATCAACACCGGTGTCGCGGACCGCGATGGCCACCTGCGCAGCGACGACTTCCTCTCCGTCGAGAAGTTCCCCACGCTGACCTTCCGCAGCACCCGTGTCGTCGGCCACTCCGGTGACGAGTTCACCCTCGTCGGCGACCTCACCATCCGCGACGTCACCAAGCCGGTTGAGCTCACCGTCGAGTACGGCGGCGCCGGTACCAACCCGTGGGGCCAGGACGTCTGGGGCTTCTCGATCACGACCGAGATCGACCGCGAGGAGTTCGGCCTGACCTGGAACCAGGCGCTGGAGACCGGCGGCGTCCTGGTCGGCAAGAAGATCAAGATTGAGATCGAGGGCGAGGCCAACCCGGCCGCCTGATCTCCGTCACCACTCGGGACCCCTCCCGTCCCTTCGGGCGGCGAGGGGCCTCAGTGCGTCCGCCTGTTGAGATATAGCGTCTCATAAAGCGGGAATCCACAGGATTCCCGCCGGGCCCAGCTGGGGACTCCCTGGTTTGTCCACAGGGGCGGCGAAAGTTATCCACTGCCTGTGGACAACTCTCGCCCAACCCTTGCCCGCGACGTGATCACCAACCGCTTTGCCGCCTCGCCGGATGGCCGGTACTCTGTCCTGAGCCGAACGGTTACCAGGAGGCTTCGCCTAGTCAGGTCTATGGCGCCGCACTGCTAATGCGGTTTGGGTTTACCGCCCATCCGGGGTTCAAATCCCCGAGCCTCCGCAGTTCAGAGGCCCTCTCCCGAGATACGGGGAGAGGGCCTTTTTGATCTCTAAGGACGTCATAGTTGCAACGGGGGTTCAGGACTCCCCCCCAGAGCGCCGAGGCCAGGCGTTCCCCGGCATCGCGCATGAGCGGTGTGGACACATGTGCATAACGCAAGGAGGCCTACACGGCGTAGGACATCTCCGGGTTGATTGAAGGCGTAGAACGTCAGGGGCGGTTACTGGCTCACACGTCCGAGATGTACGTCGGGATCGCGACTGGCCACTTGCGTATGACCTCTGTCTTCCGTCGGCACAACTGGTAGGGCAGCGTGCTGCTTCCTTCGTCAGGTGATCCTGCCGTAGACGGCCGTGGCATCATCGAAGATCTTCCCTCGCGGCCAGCGGGAGCCGTTCGGATCGGAGCGTTCGGCCTCGCGGACCTGACGAATCAGCTCGGCCGGGCCGTCGTGATCGAGGAGGTCGAGGAGTTGCCGCCAGGTGGCCAGGCCGAATCGGTCGACGAGCCGGGACGCTCCGTCACTCAGGACCGCAACGGCCCGTACCCGGTCGACCGGCATTGTGCCGGTCAGCGCCTGTTCCGCGGCCAGGGGATCGACCGCGGCGACCCAGAATCCCCCGTCGACGTTGCGGTGCGCGCGCATGGCCTCCATATAGCGGCTCAGGGCCTGAAGGTGTTCCGAGCTCCTTCCGGCAGCGGCGTTCATCGGATCCCGATAGCGGTTACCGGTCAGGGCTTCCCTCTCATCGCAGATGACCATGGGGTCGGCATCGAGGACGTCGAGGACGAGCACGGAGTCGGCCAGCACGAGCCAGTCCAGGGTGTCGGCCGTACGGCGGAGCATGACCACGGTGGCCGAAGGTGAGCCGGGATGGGAGAGGTCGCAGCAGAAGTCATGCATCGAGGCTGTCGCTTTGATCCCCGCGGCGAGGATCGTGGTCAAGGAGTCGGCGCTTTGGGTCATTCCGGCCAGGAGAGTCGAGCCGAGGGTGTGCGAATACCAGGCGACGCCATGGGAGCAGCCCGATTCCAGATCCGCAGGGGTGCCGGCGCCGTCCAAGAGAACGATGGCATCAGGGGTAGCGCCGATGAAGTCTTCGTTTGGTCGGTCGGGATAGGCGGGTTCGGTGGCGAGGGTGAGCCGCATGTCAGTCGTCCTCGTGTCGATAGAGCGGACTGGCAAGTTTGGTTCGGGTTGGTTCCCCGCTGTCGGGGTCGTACTCCACACTGACCACGGTGGAGAAACGCTGGTCTCCGACCTGCCCCCAGATCGTCGCGATCTCCGAGGTGAGCAGGTCCACCACACCGAGGGAGCCGTTGGTGCGGATTCCGGCGATGGCCAGGAAGGTGCCGTTGCCGTCCGGCCGGGGGAGACGGCCGAGATAGGCGGAGTCGGTCGGCTGCTCCGGGACGACCTGGGTGCCCGACCGGTAAGCGACACCGGTACGGGTGTCGCGCAGCAGCCAGCCGAGGTCGTCGCGTTCCCACCGAATGACGGGGTCGGTGTCGTAGGCCGCCTGCATCGCCTCGGACATACGGGGACCGCAGACGACCACGAGGTTGGGCCGGTTGAGGTCGATCTGACCGTCGATGGTGACGTTGTCTGAGGCGATGGCGAGCCCGAAGGATTTGGCGAGTTCTTCCAGGCGCTGGCCCGAGCGCATGTCGTCCAGGGCGAGAACGGGCCGCTTCTTCTCGGGGTCGAGCCGCAGGGGGGTGACCACGGTGACCATGCCCGTGCCGAGGAACGCGCCTTCCGGGGCTGGTCCGGCGTGTTTGATTTGGTGAATGCGCCCGCGTGAGAGTCCGGCTTGTTCGGCGATCTGCGCGTAGGAGACACCTTGGGCGTGCAGCTCTTGAATCACCCGACGTCGTAGCCGGGCCAGCTCGGTGACCTCCTGTTGGGCGGCGCTCAGCCGTTCGGTCGCGGTCCGGATCAACAGGTACGGGTCGTCGATGGCGGCGATCCGCTCAAGGTCACTCGGTGGCACGGTGGTTCCCTTTCGGTGGTGCTCCGCCGAGTCTAGCCCCCTAGACGAAATGCCGTCTATCCCCCTCGACAGTACGGACTTAAGGGTTTCACCTGTTTTTAGACTCACTGCCCGGATCGCCGAACGACGCTTTGGCACACCCCTGGTCATCGAGCGCGACCCGTCAGCATCGCCGCCCACAGCTCTTGACCTTCGGCCATGCGCGTCCGGCCGGTCTCCTGGACGGTGCGAGGTGTTCCCTGCACGGTCCGACGAAGGAAGACCTGACCGCCCGAGGCGCACAGCTCGTAGACGACCGAGCGGCAGTGACAGGTCCAGGCGAGCACCCGGCACCGCTCACCAAGTCGCGGGTCCATCCAGGTAAGCCGAGCATGATCGACTTGGGGGGTCGGAACGTGAGCAGCCAGACAGCTCACTGCCGTACCGCCGGCCGGGAAAGCAGATCCAGGACGGCCCGCACGATGCGGCCCGTTTCATCTCCGGTCACACCCCAGTTCGTCGCCAACCCGGCGACCAGCGCCAGGCCCCGCCCTCCCTCCTCGTCGGACTGAGCGAGAAGCGGATGCGGGGAGTGGGGACCGCCCTCGTCCAGGACGCCGAGCCAGAGCCGCTTGCCCTGTACCCGGACGGACTTGCGGGCCGCACGCTGCGCGTGCGGCCTCGGAGGCCGTTCTCGCGCGCGGCCCGCCACTCGGGCCGCACCGTCCACTCCAACGACGGAACGAATCGACGTTAAGTAGATAGATATGACTGATCAAATGGCTGCAGACATAGGGAAGGCGCCTTCTCAGGGGAAGTGCATCGTCAGCCTCCACCCACAAGCGCCGACAAGTCTCTGTGAATGACGCGCCCGCAGAGCTCACTCTCCCCCGATTGAATGAGACTGCAGCCAACCAGGCGATAAGCCGGAGCTCCATCCCGTGTCCGATCCGGCACGGGAGTGACCGAAGCAGTACTGATGCCAAGCTTGACCGACCTTGTTTCGCTCTCGTCGCCGGAGCCTCACTCGGCGACCTCGACATGTGAGCTCACGATCACGGAGTGGAGATCGAACGCCTCCTCGGGCAACAACACTCGCTCCGCACGGCCGGTATGGACATCGACCAGGTAGAGCTGGGGTTCATGCCTCGTTGTCTCGATATGAATGAGCACCCTGCTGGTGTCGTACCAGTAGACAAAGCTTTCGATCTCCCGTAGACCGTCGATATCGGGGGTGACACGGCTAACGATCTGGCCGGTCTTCGCATCCAAGGTGCCAACGGTGCGGGATGGCACGCCATACTTCTCGCCATCGAATGCAAGCAGGTGGCCATCGGGAGAGACGTGAGTCTTCGACAGCATCAGGTAGGGGAGAATCGGAAAATGGACCTTTGACGTCTTCCCCGGACGCACAGCGCTCGCCTCCGTTGTCTTGGCGGAGTCCTTGTGAACGGCCACGAAGGCCGTGCCTACATCAGAGATGCCGATGACACAACACGCCCGTGGGAGAGTGAGAACCTTGGCGGTTTTCACGTCATATCGGATGGCACGCGACTTGGGGTGGCCGCCTATCGAGTCGACTGCCAACCACCGACTGTTGCGGGAGAACCCGAAAGACATCTCCCACCCTTCCCAACTCTTCGGGGTTGGGACAACACGGACCGTCCCTCGCTTAAGGTCGCGGATCACGAGGCGTTCGCTCTTGGCGAGCACGTAAGCGAGCCGGACGCCATCCGGTGACACAGCGATCTTGCCCAGGTCTTCGTCCGGTAGCGCGTCACGGACTGCCCACTGCTTTCCGGAGGTGGTGACCACGTGCCACACGCCACACGTCTTCCCGAAGTCACCACAGGGCGAGTAGGCATACCGGATCGGCTCCGACAGTTTTTTCGGGAGAGTCGGGGCAGGCGGCTTCGCGATTCTCGTTGATACCTCGACATGTACTGTAGAGGACTCTCGATAGGCCGCGGCGGTGTTGATCGGTTGCGAAACAACCGCGCCCATCATGAGAGATACGAACACGAAGCCTCGTCGGCCGAGCCTGTTCACGGGTGACCTCCAATTGACGACGATCACCATAGATCAGGTGGGGGCGCGCGGAATATGTGTGAGCCACGAAAGCATCAAGCAGGTCGGGACGGGCCTGCAAGCGGACCCGTTCCCGCTTGGCGCGCGCCTCCGGGGTCAGACCACCACCATCTGGATATCGCATCCCACGGGCAGACTCACCGGCCCGGTCGCAGTCACGCAATCACGCCGCGGGACCCTCAACATTTCAACCTCTGTAGTGCGGGTCAACTCTATGGTCTGCTTCCCCTTCAGGCGGGTCGGGGGCAGACGGGATCAACGTTGTATCCAGTACCACCCTTACGATCGCCCGGCGATGGCTGGTCTCTATCGATGGTCGGGGCGATCGACGAGCCGGGACTTCGTTCCTCAGCCCCGGCTCACCAATTATCGCTTGGATGCGTTCAGTTGAGGCTCACCGTTGCTAGGCACAGCTTCTACCTACTGCTTGCGAATCCGCTTGCGGAAAAGATTTTTTTCTTTTGAGGGTGCTGCGGAAGGATTTTTTCGGCTTCGCCGGTGACTATGGTGCCGGCGGCAAGCATGGCTCCAGCGCCAAGGGCGATTCGTGCACCTATAGGCAGGTCATTGTCACCAGCGACGATTGACGCTCCCAAGCAACCAGCGGCCAAGGTTCGAAGCGCCCATGTGGGCAGAGGCATAGTTGGCAATCTACCCTTTTGGCGGGTTCAACGCGTGCCCGTGGAGTGCCCGATGGGGCGGGGAACGAGAGGGAACATCGGGGAGTCACGGGGAGCGTGATCAGGGCGCTGAGCTGCGTTTTCGCAGGTGGGGAAAGATCGGTATCCGATTTTGCAAGCAGGATGCCAGGAGTTTGAGCCGTCACACAGCACGTGCTGTACTGATGATCAAAGGTCGACGTTATCCGGAACGCGCCTGTCACTGCAGGTTAGAGGCATGATCGCGTGTCACGTCGAGCTTTCAGGTTCAGTACTTCAGCGGTTCGTCGGCCACCGGCGCCCTGCTGACCCCGTGGGTCGCTACTCCCGTTCGGTTCCGACCACGAACCGGCTTACCGACTGCCATGCGCCCCTGCCGGTTACCAGACAGAATTGGGTTAAACAACGAAAGGTGCCGGATGGGCCGCCTGCGGGAAGCAGCTAAAGGGTTCGCCTTCACGATGATCTTAGGATTGATCGGGTTCGGTGTGATCTTCGGAATATTCGCGCTGTTCGACCTACCGTGGCTGGCGGACGTGCTGGGCGGCCGATCCATAACACTCATCGGCTCGCTCTTCCTGCTGGGACTCGTGGCCTTCGTTGTGTGGTTGGTGCGGAAGATCGGGAAAAGGCAACGTCAGTCGGCTGAGTGACATCCGCACATGTGAGTGCCGGAGGACGCGGCGATCGAAGGCAGGGTGAAGACCCTGTACGGGGTTGCAGTTCACCGCCGTACCAGTCCGTTCCAGGAAGGTCGCCGAGGGGTGTTGGTCCAGGTGGAACTGTCCTGAACGATGGCCTCCCGAGCTGCTAATGCGGTTTGGGTTTACCGCCCATCCGGGGTTCGAATCCCCGAGCCTCCGCAGTTCAGAGGCCCTCTCCCAGATTTCGGGAGAGGGCCTTTTTTGATCTCTGAACCCTGTCAGGGTTGCAGTTCTCACCCATCGCCCCAGAGAGCGGCCCCCATCCGGGTACTCGCATCCTGCATCAAGGCGCCGGCCACGTGGATGTAGCGCTCAGTGGTGGTCACCCGCGCGTGGCCGAGGATTTCCTGTACCACGCGGATATGCACACCCTGTTCCACAAGGAGCGTTCCTGCCGTGTGGCGAGCGTCGTGGAGCCGTGCGTCACGAACGCCCGCCCGCTTCAGAAGCGTTTTCCACGCCTTGTAGTCCTCGCTCCGTTCCATCGGCCTGCCGTGCCGGGTGGTGAACACAAGATCGTGTTCTTCCCATAGATCCCCCGCCTTCTCCCGCTCGGCCGCCTGTGCGTCGCGATGGGCTCGCAGGAAAGGCAGCAGTTCGGGAGGACATTGAAGGGTGAGCTTGCTCCGGCCCTTGCGCTGTACCACGCCTTGATCACGCCGGTCTCCAGGTCGACGAACGACCACCGCAGCCCGAGCGCCTCCCCTTGGCGGATGCCCAGCGAGAGCGCGACCGACCATCTCGCCGCGTTGCGCCTGGTCTTGGCGGCTTCAAGCGGCGGCACGGCGCGCCGCCGTACTCCGGCCCTCCGCCCGCCCGCCGTCCGGGCGTGCGGCCTGGGGGCCGGTCCCGAACGGCGGCGGGACTCAGGGCCGCCCGCCGCACCGCCCGCGCGCCGTACCCGCCCATCGGCCGCCGCACCGAGGCCGCGCCGCCGCCTGCGTCCAGTCCAGCAGTGCCTCAGCAACCGTTCCCGGCCGCATCCGGTTGTGCTCCAGCGCAATCACCGCGGCCATGGGGCGATGTCCGAGACCGGGAACCTGATGAATCGAAGCTCTGTGGGTTGCGCACATCGATTCTCGTGCGCGAACCTCCGAAGGGCGCCTACGCGGCATGGCCCTTTCTGATCGACGTCATGGCGTCGATGATCGCACACCGGAAAGCCGATCTCCAGATCCGGCTCGTTGGCCTACCGCCCCCCGATCGCCAGGCTGTGGCCGGCCACCATACGGGGTCGGGGGCGATCGACGGTCCGGGACTTCGTTCCTCAGCGCCGGCCCACTGAGCATCATGGATATGTAGGGACACCGTGCAAACGGTGTGAAATTATCTGTCCGGGTGTAGCTTGGCCACTCGTCGCTGCAGAAGACTTCATGCCGTGTCGACTGCAGCCAGCGAGAAGAAGCTGCCGAGCCGGTCGGCGCTCAAGATGGTGTCACTCGCATGGCTCGTGCTGGTGGCGCTGGAGTACTTCTGGATTCCATTGTTCAGGGTGTCTGAGCTGTTCGCCTGGCTTGCGATCATGGCGGCCTGGTTGTGGGTGATCAGTCGGTCGACCACGGTGGTGCTGACCTATCTGTCCCTCAGGGACTACAGCCGGTGTGTCGCCGCGCTGTTGCTTGTCCTCGGTGCTGGAGCGGTGGCCAGAACCGCTCACTGGAGTGCCCTGTATGCGGAGGGCCAGGTCTGGTTGCACCGGGACGCATTCGCTGAACTCGCCGCCGACCACGGGCACCACCGGCCGCTCACCGTGCCCGGGTGGATGGAGTACCTGTCGATAGACGGTCAGGTACGGCCACAACGCGACGTTCTCTACCTGCCGGTGTTCGAAGATTGGCGGGCGGAGAGCGGCAGGGGCATTGCCTATATACCGGGTTCCGATGGTCGAGGCACGACGATCCACACGGCAAGCGGTGACCTCGGCAGTGCCACACACGATCTTGGAGACGGTTGGTGGTGGGTGGAGTAGGCGTCAGATTGATCTTCTAGTCCGTACGTTGGGTGATCCGCCGAGTTCCAAGACACCATCGCCGCGCCAGTGCCCTGACGCGTTGCCGTACGGCTCACCAAGCAGGTACGGGGGCGGGCTTCCCGAGCGGATTACCACGAGGAGTATGGGCAGCTCACGTGAGCACCGGCAAGCCCATTTCCGGGAGCCATCTTGGGAGCCATCGGGCCGTACGATCCCGGACCGAGCTGGACTGATGTGAACGCGGCTCGTGTGCGACCTGCGTGGTGAACGCGTCTGAACGCCTTCGGACCTCGTTTGGGGACCTACGGATTAGAAGGTCGCGTCGTGCCCGTTGCGTGCCCGTCAGGAGGGGGAACATGGGGGATTCGCGGGGACTCACTGGATCGGAGAACTTCGCTCCCACCGGAGCAGCCAATGTTCTCGTGAAGGAAGCGCGCCGAGGCTATGAGGGAAGGCTGAACTCCACGGTCGTTGGAAAATCGGTGTCGGTGTAGGCGATGCCGGTTACCAGGACCTTCCCTGTGTCCGTGAGCTTGATCTCGGTGGTTTGCACTTTCTGGGAGTTGTTCGGCCGTGGGAGCGTACTCTTGCTCCAGCGTCCACCACGGTAGTGGATCATGATAGGTGCCCAGGGTTCGCCGTCATGCCATGTGGCTATCCATACGCCGCCGTGCCCGTCCGGGATGGCTTGGCCGAGGTCGAGGCCGCGAAGCCCGATGTCGAGAAGATTCCAGGCGTGACCGTCCCAGTGCATCACGACCTCACGGTGATAGACCCGCTGGTCGCAGCAGAGGTAGGTGGTGACAGCTCCGACGGCCCACACGTCGTCCGCGGAAAGCGCAGTGATGTCGCGCAGCAGGCTTCCGGGGTCTTCGCCGTCGAGGGAGTCGGGCATCGGAACCTTAGGCGTGGAAGCCGGGGCCCACGTACGCCCGTTCCAGTGCATGATCTCTCCGTCGAACAGCGCCCAGACGTCGTTTCTCGCTACCGCGGCGAGGTTGATCACGTTTGCAGCGACCGGGATGCGCTCCCATCGGTCGCCGTTCCAGTGCACAAGCATCCCCTCCGGACCGGTTTGATCGCCTGGAACCCCGAGCCGCATGCTCCACCCCGAGATCCAGATGTCGTCAGAGTCCGTGCCAGTAACGTCCTCGATTTGGAGATCTTCCGGGAGCGGCGGGGTCGTTTTCAGCCAGCGCTTCCCATCCCAGCGTGCCGCCTTCAGGCCGCCGTCGCTCACGCTGAACACCCAAATATCGTCGCGGGCAAACCTCTTCACGATGTCGGGTGAGTCGGGCGCGCCCTTGGGAAGCTCGATGGGACGGTGGTGGGAGATGGTCCAGCGAGCGGAGTCCACGGGAAGGGGAACACTGAGCGGAACCGTTTCACCGCTGTCACAGGCCTCGGACGGGCACGAGTCGACCAGCAGCACCCAGACACCCCAGCACAGAGCTGCGATCATTGCCGCGAGAAGCACTGCCATCCATCGCATGAGTAGAATCATCCTGTAGTCGGGACCTACGTATCGCCAAACCTTCCGCGCCTTGGGGATCCAGTGAGGATCACCTCGGCGGCGCCACGCTGCCGCACACGACACCCTGCAGTGAGTACGGCGGAGAAGGTCACCGCAGGGCGCCATGCGCATGATGACGTGCTCAGGAATCAGTCGGCCCACAGCAAGGTATCCGGCCACTCGTACCTGCGGTCATCGTCAGTCAACGGCTGGTAGTGCGTGATGGCGATGAGTTCACCGGAGCCGTCGAAGCCCCGGAATTCGGCCCTGTCGTCGACGTGGCGGATCGCGTGCGGCACGGTGATCAGCCCGCTGGCCGGAACGGGAACGTCGATGACGTCTCCGGCGTAGCGCACCTGCACGATGGCTATCCTTCGCGTCGCCATCATCGTCAACTCAGCCACCCATTCCGTGTCGGGATGTGCAAGCTGGGCCGACAGGTTCACCAGGTCGTTGCCGTGCCAGTCGGACAGCGGCTCATCCGGCCGGTTCAGCACCCACTCCGGCATGCCGCCCCCCGAGGAGGTGAGCGGATACTGCCACTGTCCGGCCGGTGAGCGCGCCAGCAGGTAAGTGTCGTCGTAGAGCTCTCCGCCTTCTCCGCTGCGGAACAGTACGATCATCGATCCATAGCGGCCCCACAGGCCTGCCGCAGCGATCCTGGCCGAGCCGGGCGGGAGAGTCGTCGGGAGTGGCGGTGCGCCGTGGTCGAGCGCGTCGAACAACGCCTGCTCATCGAAGAATCGGTAGGAGTCGTCAGACGATTCCTGTTCCGTATGTCCCATGTGTTTCAGCGTAACGATGTCCAGGCCACACGCTCAGATGGTGCTGCCCATCCTGCCGCTGCAATGTTCCAGTATGGTCTTGCATCCCCCCACCGCTAGGTCATCCCCGGTGGGTAGCGGCTGGAAAGACTCACTCATAGTGACGCTCCTTGGGCGGTTCAGGCCGTTTAGCTTGGTTCCCAAAGTCATCAACATTTCAAGCCCGTTGATCAGCTACTGGCCCTCAAACTCATCAACACCTGGCTCTCGCTCACACTTTCATAGCCACCCCACCTTGAGACGCTCCGCAGCCTGGATCTTGCGGTGTGCCTGAGAAGCGCGAGCAGCTCGGGAGGGCATTGAAGGGTGAGCGTGCTCTTGCCCTTTCGCTGGCGGAAGACGATGCCCTCGCCCGTGCGTTTCGGGCACCTGTCGGCATGGCTCGTACAGTTCTTGAGGCAGGCCCTCTTAAAGCAGGTGTGCCCCTGCTTTTTTTGTAGTTCTCCTTGCGGCCGGGGTTATGCCCGTGACTTTTTGCAGAGCCAGCGGTGCCACCTCTCCCCGCATTTGTGGGGATCGGCGCACCCGTGTTGCCACTCGGTGCGCTGAATCTGGAACCACGCCCTGATCACTCCGGTCTCCAGGTCGACGTACTGCCAGCGGAGCCCGAGCGCCTCGCCCTGGCGAATACCGAGAGCCAGAGCGACCGACCAGCGCGCCCCGTTCCGCCGGGTGCCGGCCATATCGAGGATGTTGCGGGCCTCCTCACGGCTCAGCGGTTCGATCTCGGTGGACGCGGCCGAGGGAGCTTCAACGAGGGTCGCGACGTTCCGCGTGAGCTTGTTGCGGCGCACCGCGATGGTCAGCGCCCGCGACAGGATGCGATGAACTTTGAGCACGGTGCTGGTCAAAGCGCCGCCGCACGGCCCTCCACCCGCCCGCCACACTCACCCATCGGCCGCCGCACCAGGGCCGCGCCGCCGCCAGAACGGGGCTATCTCTGAATGCGAAGCTTCTGCGTACGCTCTCGGTCATGACTCTCAACAAACTTGAGTGGGGCGACGGTGACCGTACGGCAGTCCTTATTCACGGCATGATGGGAGACTCGCGCTCCTGGTGGGAGATCGGCTTGGCTCTCGCAGAGCGCGGCTACCGTGTGGTCGCCGTGGACCTTCCCGGACACGGGAGGTCTGAGCCCAATCCCGAGAGCGACATCGAATGGTTCGCTACCTCAGTACTGGAATCGGTCCCCACACGTCCCACCCTCGCGATGGGGCACTCGCTGGGCGGCTCAGTCCTGGCCTCCGCCGTCTCCAGACTGAGACCAGAGCGCGCTGTCTACGTGGAGACGCCGTTCGGCCCCGGCCGTACCCATCTTGACGTCGCCGTGTTCGCCTCAGGACTGGAGGAGGCCAAGACCGCCCGAACCATGGAGAACTTGCGACGGGAACGGCCATGGTGGAGCGAGCGTGACATCGCGGTCGAAGTGGAGGCGGCCAAGCTATTCGACGTCGCTACGACCGTAAGTCTGCATGCCAAGCGTGTGGGGGGTCCGGATAACACCCCTCCTCTCGTAGCTCCCTCGCTCGTGATCCGCGCCGAGCCCAGCCAGTACATCTCTCAGAAGGCCGCCGACCACCTCCGTACCCGTGGGTTCGAGGTGCGTTCTGTCGCGGGGGCCGGCCACAGCGTGTGGTACGGCCGACATGAAGAGTTCATGGCAGCCCTAGACGGTTGGGTGTGAGGTCGCAGATATCCACTGCTGAACCGCCGCACTACGACAGCCCTCACGATCGCCCTCATCATGGTTGGCCGCCATTCGGGGCTGGGGGCGATCGAAGGTCCGGGACTTCGTTCCTCAGCCCCGGCCTACCGAGCAGCCAAGCTGTTGTCTTGCTAGCTCTTCTGAATGGCCTAGCGAGTCTCAAGGTACGGACTTGTGGGCATCGTCGGAGAGCCTTCCTCTCCACGGAAGGAGTACAGCACTACTAAGACAGAGCACTCCGGCCATGAGGAGTGACCATCGGCTGGTTGAGGTGGTCGCAATCACGCCGCCCAGGGTGATGAACAGCGGTTGGACCGTCCGGGAACTGACCGACCAAGCGGTACTGACGCGAGCCATGAGTCCGTCCGGGGTGGAGTTCATGCGGTAGGTCGCGAAGATCGGATTGAAGATCCCAGCACACAGGAGCAAGCAGAAATCCACTGAGGTGATGATGAGTACGGCCGAGGGCCCAGTGCCGACGAAGGCCATGGGGACGATCCATACCGTCCGGGCAACTCCGAAGACAAGCAAGGTACGTTGCACGCCCAGGACAGTGACCACCTTGGGGGAAAGCATTGCGCCTAGCAGCCCCCCGAGGCAGGGGACACCGAGGGCGATGCCGTACTCAAGCGGCGTAGCGCCTATGTCCTTGAGCATCAGTACGGCCATGATGGGCGAACTCCACATGATCGCACCGCCGAAGAGCATGGCGTTGAAGTAGAGGAGCCGAAGACCGCGGTGGCGGAGGATGAAGGTCCACCCGGCAAGAAGTTCCCTCCTGGACCTTCCGTTCTTGGCTTTGTCGGCCGAGAAGGGGGTCAGTCGGCGTAGGAGCACAGCCGATGCCAGGAAGCTCACCGCATCAACGATCAGGGTCATCAAAGGACCAGCAACGCCTATCAACGCGCCGCCAACGGGTGGCCCGGCTGATTGGGTTGTCCAGTTCACGGTGTCGAGCCGAGCGTTGGCCGACGTTCGGCGCTCAGGAACAACCACATGCTTGATGTAAGCCTGACTGGCTGAGCTGTTGACGATCGTGCTGCTCGTCTGCACAATCGCGACTAAACAGAGGTGGACATAGGTCAGAGCATCAAATGCTGCTGCAAGGGGCATGCTGGCCAACGCAGCGAATTGCAGAAGATCGGCGATTACCATCGTGGCCCGCTTCTCCCACCGCTCCACAAGGTTGCCCAGAGGCAGAGTGATGATCGCGCTGGAGATGGCGCCGATCGCGGCGAGCAGGGAGACCTGCAATGGACTTGCATCTAGCATCATGATTGCAATCAAAGGAAGCGCGCCGACGCTGAGAGCTGAGCCAACCGCACTGACCGTGTACGACTGCCAGAGTCGAAGGAAGTCCCTCCCGAGTCCGCCGTGCCCAGATTTGAGTTCTGTCGCAGACGGCGCACTCACAGATGATCCTCCCTGACGCTGATCAGCTTCAGAAGTGTCGCACCCGCGCGCTGCGACGCATAGGCGTTGGAGGTCACCGGGGACCGCCAAGCGGAATGATCTCAGCCCCTCATGACCTGCATTGAACTATCCGGAATAGCGCAAGATCGATCTTTTAATTCGCAAGTTCCGAGTTCGAGCGCCTGCCACAATCAGGCCGTGGATTCTCAGGACTCCCCGCTTTACAAGGCTGCCCGACTCCAGCTCGTAGGCGCTCGTGCCGAGGAGGTCACTGTCAGCGCTGTCCACATCATGGAGTGCTTGGAAGACGACGACTGGGAGACGGCCCTCATCCTTCTTGAGGATCTCGGCGATGCTCACCCACAGCCGCCCAAGTTACCGATCGGGATGGCCGAGATCAGAGCTGCTAATGCGGTTTGGGTTTACCGCCCATCCGGGGTTCAAATCCCCGAGCCTCCGCAGTTCAGAGGCCCTCTCCCAGATTTCGGGAGAGGGCCTTTTTGATCTCTGAACCCTGTCAGGGTTGCAGTTCTCACGCATCGCCCCAGAGGGCGGCTCCCATCCGGGTGCTCGCGTCCTGCATCAACGCGCCGGCCACGTGGGTCTAAAACTGACAGACATCGTTGAAACCCGGGCCTCCGGCCACTACGGAGACCATCTATGTCCAACCCGAACCCCCACCGGATCGTGAGGCCAAGCGGCGCCTGGCCATCATCCGTTACGTCGAAGGGGTCTCGGGCAGCGTCGCGCTGACGTGCCGCTACTACAGGGTCAGCCGACAGGCGTACTCGCCGCTATCTGGCCGAGGGCGTCGAGGGCCTGCGCACCCGGTCCAAGCGGCCCAAGACCAGCCCGAACGCCGCCCGAGCGTGCGGCGTGGGCGCCGGTCTCGGCCCGCGCCGCCCACGCGCAAACCGCCGCTGCGGTCGTTCAACGTAGAAACTTTCTGGACCCGTCTGTCTGGCCCCAGCCCTCGGGGGGAATGGCCCCGTTCGATGATCAATCGTCGACGGCTGCAGTGTCGCATTCCGGCAGCGACAGCTGGCGACAAACGTGCTGATGGAGGTCGCGCTGGCGATTCCCCTGGCCTCGACGAGGCTGACATCCGATAGAGGTTTATCCCGGTAGGGATTCGACCCTTCTCCATAGCGCCTTTCTTCGAGGTTGGCAGGCCGCTCTGCCTCACGCGCGAAGGCAGAGCGGCGGACACAGCGTGACCTGGGAGTGTGGTGTCACCCAGGTCTGACCACATCGCGCATCTCATGGGAGAGGCGCCATGTTAGCGCTACCAAATTGCGGTGCGACCTCCCTTCGACATCCCGGCATCTCGGGTGGTGATGGCGGTGAGTAAATACAGCGGGACCGGATGTCGTCAAGAGGTAGGGGTCCTCCGTGCTCGGCGTTGCCGAGAAGGCGCCGCTGCCTGTGGATCCCCGCCCCCAGTCCGCAACTTGCGGATCTGAGGTGAAATTTTCAAGGCATGGTCCCCAGCTGGTTTCTCCTCTCAGCTCTGCGGAGATGGTCTCGCCATAGCTGTATTGGGCTCATGGTAAGGGCGTCAATGTTGGAATGATGGGGCCGAAAATTTCGCTCAAGCATTGACATGTTTCGGATAGGTTTCCACAATGAGTCTCCGAAGCGGTCGGCCCTGCCTGATGTGGTGATCGAGTGAGGGCCGCCGGTCATGACGCCATCGTGGTGTGCCCCCGGTCCGGGGTGCGGCGTCGTTCGCCGGGTTCCCGTGTATCCCTCTTTCCGTGATTTCAGTATGGAGTCAGGCATGGGTATGAAGGCTTCACCCTTATCTGCGCGCCGAGGTTTCGGTGCCCTCAGCAGGGTCATCAGTGCCGGCGCCGTGGGTGTCGTAGGTGCGGCGCTAATGGTGTCGGTTCCCGCGGATGCGGCCGCCAGCACGCTGGCCGCCGCTGCTCAGCAGAGCGGTCGCTACTTCGGCACCGCTATCGCCGCGGGCAAACTGGGCGACCAGACGTACACCACGATCGCGAACCGCGAGTTCGACATGATCACCGCCGAGAACGAGATGAAGATCGACGCCACGGAACCCAACCGTGGGCAGTTCAGCTTCAGCAACGGTGACCGCATCTACAACTGGGCGGTGCAGAACGGCAAGCGGGTACGGGGCCACACGCTGGCCTGGCACTCCCAGCAGCCGGGCTGGATGCAGTCCCTGTCCGGTAGCAGCCTCCGCCAGGCGATGATCGACCACATCAACGGCGTGATGGGCCACTATCGAGGCAAGATCTACGCCTGGGACGTCGTCAACGAGGCCTACGCCGACGGCAACTCCGGTGGCCGGCGTGACTCCAACCTCCAGCGAACCGGGAACGACTGGATCGAGGTGGCCTTCCGCACCGCACGGGCCGCCGACCCGTCCGCGAAGCTCTGCTACAACGACTACAACATCGACAACTGGAGCTGGGCCAAGACGCAGGGCGTCTACAACATGGTCCGCGACTTCAAGCAGCGCGGCGTGCCGATCGACTGCGTCGGCCTGCAGTCGCACTTCAACAGCAACAGCCCGTACAACAGCAACTACCGCACGACCATCCAGAGCTTCGCGGCGCTGGGGGTCGACGTGCAGATCACCGAGTTGGACATCCAGGGCGGCTCGGCCACCACTTACGCCAACGTGGTCAACGACTGCCTGGCCGTGCCGCGCTGCACTGGCATCACGGTGTGGGGGGTCCGGGACAGCGACTCCTGGCTGGGCGCGAACACCAGTCCGCTGCTCTTCGACGGCAACGGCAACAAGAAGGCCGCCTACAACTCCGTCCTGAACGCGCTCAACAACGCGACCCCCAACCCCTCACCCTCGCCGAGCCCGACCACCTCGCCCAGCCCGACGCCGCCCCCAGGCGGCGCGGGACAGATCCGGGGCGTGGCATCCGGTCGTTGTGTGGACGTCCCGAACTCCACGACCACCGACGGCACCCAGCTCCAGTTGTGGGACTGCCACTCCGGCTCCAACCAGCAGTGGACCTACACGTCCGCCCAGGAGTTCCGCGTTCTCGGCAGCAAGTGCCTGGACGCCGCGGGCACCGGTAACGGTGCCAAGGTGCAGATCTACTCCTGTTGGGGCGGCGACAACCAGAAGTGGCGTATCAACTCGGACGGCTCGATCGTGAACGTCCAGTCGGGTCTGTGCCTCGACGCCGCCAACTCCGGCACCGGCAACGGGACTCTGCTCCAAAGCTACTCCTGCTGGGGCGGCAACAACCAGAAGTGGACCCGGAGCGGGTCGTGAGACGGCACCTGTCGGTGCCGACCGGGATCGGGGCGGTGGTCGCTGCTGTGATCGCCGTCCTGGCCGGGCTTCTGGCTCAAACGCCCACAGCGAGGGCGGCCACGTTGACTCAGATCGGCAACTTCGGGGCGAACCCCGGCAACATCCAGATGCACCTCTACGTGCCTGACAACGTGGCTCCACACCCCGGAATCCTGGTGGCGATGCACGGCTGCAACGGCCGGGCGACCGACTTCCACCAGCAGACGGAGTTCAGGACCCTGGCTGACCGGTATGGCTTCATCGTCATCTACCCGCAGGCCAACAAGAGCGCCAACGGCCTGTCGAACTGCTTCGACGTGTGGTCGAACGAAGCGCTCCGGCACGGGGGCGGCAGCGACCCCGTCTCGATCGTGTCGATGGTGAGCTACGTCGTGCAGCGGCATAACGGCGATCCCTCGCGGGTGTTCGCCACCGGCTTCTCCTCCGGCGCGATGGAGACGATCAACCTGCTCGCCACCTACCCCGATGTGTTCAAGGCGGGTGCTCCCTTCGCCGGCGTGCCCTTCGGCTGCCTCGGCCCGCCCGGTTGCAACGACCGGACACCGCAGCAGTGGGGCGACGTGGTCCGCAACGCCTACCCGGGCTACACCGGTCCCCGGCCCCGGCTGATGGCCTGGCACGGTACTGCGGACGACGTGCTGAACTTCAGCATGTTGCAGAAGGAGGTCGACCAGTGGACCAACGTGCACGGGGTGAGCCAGACGCCCACCTCGATGTCCAGCCCGCAATCGGGCTGGACGCGGCGGGTCTATGGGTCCGGCCAGGTCGAGGCGTACACGATCAACGGGGCGGGGCACAATCTGCCGCACTCCGGGATGGCCATCCACGCCATCCGATTCTTCGGCCTCGACAGCGACACCCCCACTCCGACGCCCACCCCCACACTGACCCCCACCCCAGGTGGTAACGGGCAGATCAGGGGCGTCGCGTCCGGGCGCTGCGTGGACGTGCCGAACTCCAGCACCACTGACGGCACGCAGCTCCAGCTCTGGGACTGCCACGGCGGCACCAACCAGAGGTGGACGCTCACCTCCGCGCAGGAGTTGCGGGTCCTCGGCAACAAGTGCCTGGACGCGGCCGGGACGGGCAACGGGGACAGGATCCAGCTCTACTCCTGCTGGGGCGGGGCCAACCAGAAGTGGCGCGTCAACTCCGACGGCTCGATCGTCGGCGTCCAGTCGGGGTTGTGCCTGGATGCGGCCGGGGCGGGCAACGGTACCCGCCTCCAGCTCTACTCCTGCCACGGTGGCACCAACCAGAGATGGAACTGGGGCGGCAACGCCTGAGAATCGCGCTCAGCGGCCCTACTGCGCGATCGGGAGAGGACTCCCGCCAGCGCGGCATGTCCGCTGGAAGAAGGACAAGCACCACCTGGTCTGGGGTGATCACCGAGAATCTCCCCAGACCAGGAAGGAGCGCGTGTCTGGTACGCCTAACGGGTGCAAGGCTCGCGTGCAGGCAGTGAGGCCCTCCATCAGCGTGGCGCGTGTGGTGTCGTCGACGTCTGCGAGCGTGCCCTCTTCGATGCCGTCGAGAGAACGGTCGGTGGTCATTTACACGCGGCAGCGCCACAACGGCGACGCGAACCGCGTCTACGTCACTGGCACCTCCGCCGACGGCATGGAGACCAACATCATGCTCGGCAACTATCCCGACGTCTTCAAGGCCGGGGCGGCGTTCATGGGGGGCCGTTCGGCTGCTTCGCGAGTGAGGCGGACTACATTCCCTCGCCCGGCGCGAGCAACTGCGCCTCCGGGCGCATCAGCAAGACGCCCCAGCGATGGGAGACCTGGTTCGTGCCGCCTACCCCGGATACAGCGACCCCGGCCCCGAGTTCAGCTCTGGCATGGCACCACGGCCAACCTCGTCTACTACGCCACCCACCAGCAGGCGATCGACCAGTGGATCAACGTGTGCGGCCTGAGCCAGACGCTCACCGGTACAGACACGCCGCAACCGAACTGGAACCGACGCCGCTACGCCGACGGTTTCGGCACGGTCCGGGTCGAGGCGTACAACATCCAGGGCGCCGGCCACAGCCTCCCCATGAGCGGGATGGCCGTCGCGATCCAGCCGAGGAACTGGGGAAGAACCGCGAGGGGCTCCGCCCCTGCACCCCCGGTCCTCTTCGAAGATGGGCCGGAAGGGTGCAGGACGGCATGATCTAGATGATCACTGCGTCATCCAATCTGGAGGCTCGGCCGAGGTGACACGTCGCCATGTTTCCGTAGTCTGCGACGGCTTTTGTTGATAGGCATTTCGAAGGGCTGATGCGCCTGCGTTGATGAGATCGGCAAGCTCCATTTCTACCGCGATACCGAGCCCTCACAGGATCAACCAGATCGCCTCATCTGTGATTGCAGTTTCGATCAGCATCAAGCCATGGACCAGGCTGCTTTTGGCCAGATCGGGCAGGTAGGCGTCCGGATTCGCTTCGGCCAACCGCTCACGTATCTCGATGGCGCGCTGAACCGCGGCCAGGCTCTCCTCCTGACACCCCACCTCACCCAGATCAACTGACAGGTTGTTCAACACGGCGAACGAGCGGTTGAAGTTGCGTGGTTCGATCGGCGTGCCGCACATCGTGGTGAAAACCAGAGCCGCGTCCTTACCCGCATCCTCTTGGACCCGTTACCGGTGCTTGAGGGCTGAGACGCATAGGCCGATGAGGGGGAGAGAGTTCTCGAAGTCCTCCGTCTTCGTGGTGTCGCGGTGGAGGAGTTGGTCACCGACGCGGTGACCTTGGCGACGAGCTGAGCGCCTCTTCGGCTACCCCTCGGTCTTGCGGGCGGTGATCAGCAGGTACTCCCAGGCCATGGAGGTGGTGCCGGTGTCGTGAGTGTGGCGATGGGCGAGGGTGGCCAGGTCATGGTCCAGAGCGGTGACACGATCGGGATCGTTCGCGATGGCGCGGTAGGCGGCGACGGTCGGGCCGTAGTTGGATTTGAAGTAGTCGCGGAATGCCTCGGGTGTCGTGAACCTGTCGATCTGCACGGTCCGCCGATCGGCCGTGACATCGGTGATCTGGTCGCCGAAGAGCGCACGGACGTGTTCCGGGCGCCCCCACAGGGGCGGCGGCTGCGTGCCGGGCGGCGGCGGGGACGCGTAGGGCTTCATCGTCGCGAACATCTGGCCGATGAACCCCTCCGGCGTCCAGTTGAGCAGGCCGATTGTGCCGCCTGGGCGGCAGACGCGGAGCATCTCGTCAGCGGCGGCCTGGTGGTGCGGGGCGAACATGATCCCGACGCAGGAGAGCACGGTGTCGAACTCACCGTCGGCGAACGGCAGCGCCTCGGCATCGGCCTGGCGCCACTCCAGCTCCACGCCGTGCCCAGCCGATGATCGGCGTCCGGCCTCCAGCAGTTCCGGCGTCAGGTCGCAGGCGACGACCTCCGCGCCGGCCAGAGCCGCCGGGATCGCGGCGTTACCCGTTCCGGCCGCGATGTCCAGCACCCGGTCGCCGGGCTGTACATCGCATGCCTGCACCAGGGTCGCGCCCAGGTTAGGGATGATCTCCGAGGCCACGGTCGGGTAGTCACCCAGCGCCCACATCGCCCGGTGCCTGGTCTTCAAAGCGCGGTCGGTCTCCGCCGCGCTGATCAAATTACTCATGAAACGAGACTAGGTTCCGACGAAATCGCCTCCTAGTACAACATCTGTACTGGAAGGCGCCGGGGGCGGGGCTTACGCTGCAATCCATGGGATCCTCCTATTACCAGTTCTGCCCCGTCGCAAAGGCGATGGAGATGCTCGACGAGCGCTGGACTCTGCTCGTCGTGCGGGAACTGCTGTCTGGGAGCCAGCATTTCAACGAGCTGCGCCGTGGTGTGCCGAGAATGTCCCCCTCGCTGCTGTCCAAGCGGATGCAGCAACTGGTGCGCGCCGGCATCGTGGAGAGAGCGGCGAATGACAACGAGGTACGGTACGTCCTTACCCCGGCCGGTGAGGAACTGCGGCCGGTCGTCGAGGCGCTCGGCATCTGGGGCACCCGCTGGATCGGCGATCTCGGCGATATGGACCTGGACCCGAAACTGCTGCTGTGGGACATGCACCGGCGCGTCGACCACGCCGTCATCCCGGTCGGCCGGACCGTGGTGCTGTTCAGCTTCCCGGACGTGCACCCGCGCGCCCGCGACTGGTGGCTGGTGATCACATCCGGCGAAGCCGACGTCTGTGACGTGGACCCCGGTTATACCGTGGCGGTCACGGTGACCGCTAGCCTGCGCCACATGGTCGCGGTTTGGCGCGGTGATCTCAGCTGGCGCGACGCCCTGCGTTCCGGCGTGGTCGACGTGCATGGCCCCGAGGCGTTCCGTCGGCAACTGCCTCGTTGGTTCACACTCTCGGAGTTCGCCTCAGTGCCTCGACCCGCCTGATCGAAGCGGGGCTCAAACACCCCCGCGGACGAGTGACGCGCCCAGCACTCCGCTCTCCTCACCCAGACGCTCCTCGGCGCCCTCGCCTATGCCGCGGCCACGGTGCTGCTGATCAGGGGCGACCGGGTCGAGCGGGGGTGATGACGCCGGCCGGTCGTACCGGCAGGACGCGAGCCGGTTCCGCCGACGGTCACGGACTCGGGGGAGTGTCCACCTGATCCCCAGCGGAAGCGCACGCGTCCTGTCAGCTGGCTCCGCGGAAGAAGTCGCTCAGCGCGGGGGCCAGCACGTCGTCGGACACGCCGTGCCACTCGCCCTTGAGGGTCAGGTGACGGCCCTGGGGAAGGGCCGTCGCCGCGTCCGCGGCCCAGCCACGCAGGCGGTCGTCGCTGGACTCGCTGTTGACGACCAAGGCCGGCACGGTGACGGACCGGAGGGTGTCGTGGGAGATGGCAGTGGTTATCCGGCTGTCGTAGGCGAGCGTGTGCGCGATGCCCTCCAGCAGCGGGAAAAAGGGGGCCTGGCGCATTTCCGCGGTTATCTCGGCGGGGACACCGATGCTGGTATGGAAGTGCTCGACCGCATCGGCCCGGCGATCTGCGGCGACGAGCTCGTCGATCTCGGCTGCGAGGTCGTCCTTCCGCGGCCGGTCGAGAACGATCGGCGGTTCGAGGAGCGAGAGCATCGAGATCGGCAGCCCGGCCGCCGCCCCGAGCAGGGCCAGGACCGCGCCGGAGGAGAACCCGTGGACGAACGCCGGTCCTCCGCCCGCCTCGATCACGGCCGCGAGGTCCTCCACCTCCCGTTCCACCGCGTACGGCGGGGTGTCGCCACTCTCGCCGCGTCCGCGTCTGTCGTAGGTCACGACGGTGAACCTGTCGGCAAGGTGTTCAGCGAGGGAGCGCATGGGCCCAAACCTGCGGAACCCGCCTGCCGCGTCGACCAGTACGAGCGTCGGCCCTGTTCCCGCCTGCTCGAATCCGATCCGCGTGCCGTCGCGTGACGTCACCGTGGCCATGGCGATCCCTTCGTTCGGGGGCCTCCGACGCTACAGAGCACCACCGACAAATCCGCGGACCCGATGTCCCGTACGCGACAACTCTGAGGCCCGGTCCTTTCGAATGTCGAAGTCCATCGCATCTCCTCAACCGGGACGTCGCGACGGCCAGCGGAACGGAAGGCCGTAGGGGCGCTGGGTGGGCTGCCGTGCCCGAGTGACACCGGGCACGGCAGCCCACCCTTCCTTTGAATCGCTGTCACCTGGCCCGGTAACGGTGCGACCTGGCACCACACGGGTTCCAGGAGGTGGGGGGCGCGCGCGGGCGGGGGGGGGCCCCCGGCCCGGGGGGGGCGGGGTGGGAACCCCCCCCCGAGCCCCCCGGGGCAAACACCCCCCGGGCGCCCACCCACAGAAAGCGGGCCGAGGGCCGC